>DASVBS010000060.1 GCA_036375715.1 Longimicrobiaceae bacterium
ATCGAGGGGGGCGACGTATTGATCCTGCGGCCGGATCTCGCCATGATCGGCCTGTCGGAGCGATCCAGCCCGGCCGCGATCGAGTCGCTGGTGGAGGGGCTGCGGGACAAGGCGGGGATCGAAGACGTGCTCATCGTGGTACTGCCTACGGAGAGCCCCGCGATTCATCTGGACATGATCCTCACCATGGTGGACGAGGCGCACTGTGTGGTGTACCCGCCGTACTTCGTGGGGCCCGGCCGCCTCCCCGTGCTCCACTATCGCGGGACCGCCGCCGTGAAGGAGCGTCCAGACCTGTTCACCGCGCTACGCGACGTGGGCCTTCCCTTGGAGCCGGTCTTCTGCGGGGGGCACCACCCGGTGATCCAGGAACGGGAGCAGTGGGCGAGCGGCTGCAACTTCGTGGCGGTGCGGCCCGGCGTGGTGCTGGGGTACTCACGCAACGAGGAGACGCTGCGGCAGCTGGAGCACGAGGCGGGTTACCGGGTGATGGACGCGGTGGACTTCCTGCTCGAGAAAGCGTTGCCGCCGGGTGAGCGGGTGGCGATCGCATTCGAGGGGGCCGAGCTGGTCCGCGGTGGCGGGGGTGGCCGGTGCATGACTCTTCCTGTGAAGCGGGACGATATCTGGTGATCGGCGACGCGCAGTACACCCTCCCGGGACTGGACGTGCGCCCTTCCGGCGGGCTGATCGACCGGGCGATTGCGGCGTTGAGAGAAGGGCCGCAGCACACCCACGCCCTTGCCCGCATCGTGCTGGGCATCCAGGGAGCCCCACCCGCGGCGGCCACGGCGGTGTTCACACTGCTCGGGTCCGATCCCCGCTTCGTGGTCGATCGACAGGGAGTCTGGCGGCTGGCTGACCCCTCGGCCGGATGGCGTCCGCTGCGCAGGCTGCGGGAAGAGGAGTGGGTGGTGGTGGATGTCGAGACCACCGGAGGGTCGCCCCGGCGCGGACACCGGATCACCGAGGTCGCCGCGGTGTGTGTCTCTGGCGGCCGGATCCGGCGGACCTACAGCACGCTGGTGAACCCGGAGCGCCGCATTCCCTCGATGATCACCGCCCTCACCGGCATCTCCGACGAGATGGTGCGCGACGCCCCGCGCTTCCGCGACGTGGTGGATGAGCTGGAGGGGGTGCTCAGGGGGCGCATCTTCGTCGCCCACAACGCGGCCTTCGACTGGGCTTTCCTCTGTAGCGAGATGGAGCGGGCGGTGGGCGGGCGGCTGGAAGGCCGCCAGCTCTGCACGGTCCGGCTCGCCCGTAAGCTGCTTCCCCAGCTTCCCTCACGATCGCTCGACTCGCTCGCCTACTACTTCGGTCTGCGCATCGAGTCGCGCCACCGTGCCCTGGACGACGCGGTCGCCACGGCCCAGGTCTTCATCCACCTGCTGGACCGTCTGCAGGAAATGGAGATCGAGGAGTGGGAGCAGGTGCAGCGGCTGCTCCGGCGTCCCGTTCGCCGGCGCAAGCGCCGGCGGGCGATGCCTCGATCGATGGATTCCGCGTGAGTGCGCAGCTGCCGACCCGCGCCGCCGACCTGCCCCTGCTGCGGACGCGCACGCTGGGGGATCTCCGCATACACGCCATCGACGGGGGACTGCAGTGGCTGGACGGAGGGGCGATGTTCGGTGTGGTGCCGAAGGTGCTCTGGGAGCGCCGCATTCCCGCTGACGAACGGAACCGCATCCCCCTGGCAGTCCGCTCGCTCCTCGTCGAGACGCCCGACGAGCTGATCCTCATCGAGACCGGGCTCGGCAACAAGTCAGACGAGAAGGCGATCGAGATCTACGGCATCGACTCCCTGCCGGAAGACACCTCACGGGCCGCGGACCGGGTGCAGGCGGGCATTCTGGAAGCCGGCTTCTCGCTGGATGACATCACGCTCGTCATCAACACCCACCTCCATTTCGACCACGCCGGCGGGAACACCTTCCGCGACCCCGAGGGGCAGATTCGGGTATCGTTTCCCCGTGCCCGCTACGTGGTCCAGCGCGGGGAGTGGGAGTATGCCCACAACACCAACGAGAGAACGCGGGCGAGCTATATTAAGGATGACTTCGACCCGGTTCATGCGGCCGGAGCCACTCGGTTTCTGGACGGAGAGACGGAGGTGATTCCGGGAGTCTCCGTGATCCTTACTCCCGGGCACACCCCTCACCACCAGTCGGTCATCCTGCGTTCGGGCGGGGAGACCGCCTGCTATCTGGGTGATCTGGTGCCCACGATGGCCCACCTTCCGCTTCCCTGGATCATGGGGTACGATGTGGAGCCACTGGTCACCCTGGAATCGAAGCGGCGAACCCTGGCTCGCGCGCTGGAGGAGGGCTGGTTGCTGGTGTCCACGCACGATCCGGTGACGGCATGGGGCTATCTCCAGCAGGAGAGCGGCAAGCTCGTTCTGCGCGATGAGCCGCCCGCATCTCGTGCGGCCGGCGCGCACGGCTCCGAGCAGGAGGAACGATGAACGGTTCACGCAGCGCCAGCACCACGGCGGTGATCGTGAGTGCGGTGCGCACCCCAATCGGCCGGTTCCTGGGTGGGCTCGCCCCGCTGACGGCGCCGCAGCTCGGGGCGATCGCGGTGCGGGAGGCGGTGCGGCGGGCGGGCATCGACGGCGGGGAAGTGGAGGAGGTGATCCTCGGCCACGTGGTGCAGGGGGGCACCGGACAGGCCCCCGCCCGGCAGGCGGCGATCGGGGCCGGGCTCCCTCCCACCGTATCGGCGCTCACCATCAACAAGGTGTGCGGCTCGGGGCTGAAGGCCGTGATGCTGGCGGCCCAGGCCGTGCGCGCGGGCGACCTGGCGTTGGCGGTGGCCGGCGGGCAGGAGTCGATGTCGAACGCCCCCTTCTACCTCTACGGCGCGCGCCAGGGCGTGAAGTTCGGTGATCAGACCCTGGTGGACGGAGTGATCCGGGACGGCCTGTGGTGCTCGTTCTGCGATGTCCACATGGGCGGGCACGCCGAGTACACCGCGAAGAAGGCGGGGATCAGCCGGCAGATGGCGGACGAGTTCGCCCTCGAGTCGCATCGCCGGGCAGTCGCGGCGACCAGGGAGGGGAAGTTCCGCGCGGAGACCGTGCCCGTGGAGGTGCCTGGCCGTAAGGGTCCCACCATCGTCGATGCGGACGAGGGGCCACGGCCGGATACCAGCCTCGAGTCCCTGAGCCGCCTACGGCCGGCCTTCACGCAGGATGCTCCTCCGGACGTGGACGAACTGGTGGTGACCGCGGGGAACGCCTCCTCCATGAACGATGGGGCGTCCGCGCTGGTGATCGCTTCGGAAGAGTACGCCCGGGCCAATGGGCTGAAGATCATGGCCCGCATCACGGGCTATGCGACCGGGGCGGTGGAGCCGCGCGAGCTCTTCTTCGCCCCCATCCAGGCAGTCCGCAACCTGATGCGGAAGCAGGGGACCACCATCGGGGACTACGACCTGATCGAGGCCAACGAGGCCTTCGCCGTGCAGGCGCTCGCCAACGGACAGGCCTTGAGTTGGGATTGGGATCGGGTGAATGTTCACGGTGGGGCGATTGCCCTCGGCCACCCGATCGGCGCGAGCGGCGCGCGCGTGCTCACGACGCTGCTCTACGCCATGGCGGACCGGGACGCGCAGACCGGCCTCGCCACCCTCTGCCTCGGCGGCGGCGACGCCGTGGCCCTGGCGGTGGAACGAGTCTCTTAGGGATTGGCGCAACCCATAACCCATCTCCAAGCGCACGAATGACTCAGCAGACGCTGTCTCTGGCCCTCTCTCCCTCCCGGACGCTCCGTATGGCGATCGGGGCCATCGTCTTTGCGATCGCTACCGCGGTCAGCGCCAAGGTACAGGTGATCCTGCCGATGACGCCGGTGCCCTTCACCTTCCAGCCGCTCCTGGTGGTCCTCGCCGGAGCGCTGCTCGGGGCCCGATTGGGGGCAGCGAGCCAGGTGCTCTACCTGACCGCGGGGATCCTGGGCGTTCCGGCCTTCGCCTTCGGGGGCGGAGCCGCATACCTGCTGGGGCCGACCGGTGGCTACCTGCTGGCGTATCCGCTGGCGGCGGCGGTGGCCGGCGCGCTCGTCGGGGGGAGCTTGCTGCGGATATTCGGTGGAATGCTGGCGGGCGTTGCGGTCATCTACGCGGGAGGGCTGCTGTGGCTGGCGGCGCTCTACGGCACCGGGGCGGTGCTCGCGCTCGGGCTCACCCCCTTCGTCCTGGCGGACTTGGTGAAGGTCGTGGTGGGGACGGCGGTCGTGCGTCAGTTCCGGACCACCACGCTGAGGCTCTTCGGGGGGCGCTGAGCCCGCAAGCGGAGACGTCCGTGTCGCGCCGGGAGGAGGCCGCCGAGGGGCGGCGGCTCGGCGTCGTCTGGCGCATCCTCCTCTGGCTGGTCCTGCTGCTGCTCTTCTACCTGGCGGGCCAGTATGCGGTGAGTCTGCTCCCCCGTACGCCGCTCGGGTGGGCGGCGTACCTCGTTCTCTCTGCCGGGGGCTTGATGGCGGGTTGGGCGGTGCTCGTCCGGGTGGACGGGCGTCCCCCGGGGGCCCTGGGGTTCGCCCTCTCCCGTGAAGCGATCACCGAGACGGTGGTGGGCACCGCGTTCGGCGGTGCCCTGATCGCCCTCGCGGTTCTCCTCCTCCTGCTGACCGGGAGCGCGATCTTCGTCGTGGACTCCGGATCCGCGCTCGATTACGCTTCCTCCCTCGGCTGGACCCTCCTCTACTTCTGGCTCGCGGCTGCTTACGAGGAGATCTGGTTCAGGGGATACGGCTTCCAGGCGCTGGTGGAAGGCGTCGGCCCCTGGCCGGCCGTGATCGCCTCCTCCGCCCTCTTCTCCCTACTCCACGCGGCCAATCCGAACTTCGGCGTTGCGGCCTTCGTGAACATCTTCCTCGCGGGGGTTCTGCTCGCCCTGGCCTACCTGCGGACACGCTCGCTCTGGTTCGCGACGGCGGTGCACGCCGGCTGGAACTGGGCGATGGCGAGCCTGTTCGCCTTCCCGGTGAGCGGCCTGACCATGATCGACACCCCGCTCTACGACGCCGTGGAAGTGGGTCGTGACTGGTGGACGGGTGGAGCCTTCGGTCCGGAGGCGGGGGTAGCGGGGACTCTCGTGTTGATCGTAGGGGTCTGGCTGCTGATCCGCGGACCCCTGCCGAGGGAGTCCGCGCACGTGCGTGCGCTCGGACCGATTGTGGACCGGCGTCTGCCCGCGAGCTGGCCATGAAGCGCGAGGCTCTGCGTTTCTGGGGATCCGCGGTGGCGGTGGCGGTGGCGTGGGCGGTGATCGCTCCGCTGGTGCTGCCCTACGAGGCGCTGGGCTTGGAGTCCGCGGCGGCGCGGGGGCGGGCCTGGTTGCTCACGCTGTGGACCTCCGGGGTGATGTCGATCTGCTTCGGGGCTGCTGGGCTGCTGGGCTACGTCAGCCCGATCGGCTTCAAGGAGGTCGCCGAGGCGGGCTCCCTCATGCAGGCCATCGAAGCGCGGCGCCGGGCGCGGCGCGAGGGATCCTTCCATCAGAACTTCGCCTGGTGGCTGATCGTCACCGGGTTGCTGCTCATCGCCATCTACTTCGTCGTCTGGGGGGCCACACATGCCTGAAGTGCGGCGGGTCGCGGTGATCGGGGCGGGCACGATGGGCAACGGCATCGCCCACGTCTTCGCCCTGCGGGGTTATGACGTGCGGATGATCGACGTGCAGAAAGAGGCGGTGGAGCGTGCGCGGGTGACTATCGCGGCCAACCTGGATCGCCAGGTCAAGAAGGGGACGGTAACCGAAGCGGAGAAGGCCGCTGCGCTCGACCGCATCGCAGGGTCCACCGAGCTCGCGGACGCCGCCGGCGCGGAGCTGGTCATCGAGGCGGTCAGCGAGAACCGGGACCTGAAGTTCCAGCTCTTCCGCCAGCTCGACGCGGTGGCGGACCAAGGGGCCATTCTGGCGAGCAACACCTCCTCCATCTCCATCACCGAGCTGGGCGCGCGCACCAGTCGGCCCGAGCAGGTGATCGGGATGCACTTCATGAACCCGGTTCCGGTGATGGATCTGGTCGAGCTCATCCGCGGACTCGCCACCTCCGACGAGACCGCCCGGGCCGCGCGCGCGATCGCCGAGTCGTTGGGGAAGGTCGTGGCGGAGGCACAGGATTACCCGGGGTTCATCTCCAATCGGATCCTGATGCCAATGATCAACGAGGCGGTGTACTGTGTGATGGAGGGAGTGGCGGAACCCGAGGCGATCGATACGGTGATGAAGTGGGGGATGAACCACCCCATGGGCCCGCTCGCCCTCGCCGACCTCATCGGGCTGGACACCTGTCTGGCGATCCTGGAGGTGCTTCACTCCGGCCTCGGCGACGACAAGTACCGCCCCTGCCCCCTGCTGCGGAAGTACGTGGCCGCTGGACGCTTGGGGAGGAAGAGTGGGGAGGGGTTTTACAAGTACTAGAGCTGGCTGTCGGCTACGGGCCGTGCGTTGGGTTATCCGTTATCCGTTGGGGTTATCCGTTATCCGTTATCCGCTATCCGTCAGGAACTGCGCCGACCAGCTGCTAATGGTAAACCCATTCAATCTCATCGAATCCCAGGGCCACGAGCAGGTGGTCTACTGCCATGATCCTTCGTGTGGGTACCGGGGGATCATTGCAATTCACGACACCACCCTGGGGCCGGCGCTGGGCGGTACGCGGTTGTGGAACTATGCATCCGAGACCGAGGCGCTGGTCGACGTGCTGCGCCTCTCGCGGGGCATGACCTACAAGGCGGCGGTGGCGGGGCTGAACCTCGGGGGCGGGAAGGCGGTGATCATCGGGGATCCGCACACGGTGCGGCGCGAGGCACTCTTCCGGGCGCACGGCAGGTTCATCGAGAGCCTGGGCGGACGCTACATCACCGCGGAGGACGTGGGCACCTCCGAGACGGACATGGAGTACGTGCGGATGGAGACGCGGCACGTGACCGGCCTTCCGGGGGCTTCCGGGGATCCTTCGCCGGTGACCGCGTTCGGCGTGTTCCGCGGCATCCAGGCCTGCGTCCGCGAGGTCTTCGAAGTCGACTCGCTGCAGGGACGGACGGTCGCCGTGCAGGGGTTGGGGCACGTGGGATACCACCTCTGCAGCTACCTGCACGACGCCGGGGCCGAGCTGATCGTCTCCGATCTCGATCCGTCGCGGGTGCAGCGGGTGGTGGAGGAGTTCGGTGCCCGCAGCGTCGGCGTCGACGAGATCTTCTCGGTGGAGGCGGACGTGTACTCTCCCTGCGCTCTGGGCGCTACCGTGAACGACGAGACCCTGCCCCGGCTACGGGCGCGAATCGTCGCCGGCGGCGCCAACAACGTGCTCGCGGAGCCCCGCCACGGAGACGAGCTGCATGAGAGGGAGATCCTCTACGCACCCGATTACGTGATCAACGCAGGCGGGTTGATCAGCGTGTATGGCGAGTTACAGGGGTGGACCCACGAGCGGGCGATGCGGCAGGCAGGCGAGATCTACACGACGCTGCTGCGCCTCTTCGAGCGCTCTCGCGAAGACTCGGTGCCGCCCCACGAGGCCGCCGATCGGCTCGCTCGCGAGCGGATCGAAGCGATCGGCGGGCTGCGCCGGATGAAGCTGTGAGCGGGTCCGGATCGGGCCCCGGTGCGGGATCGCTGGAGCGCAGGTTGATTTACGCGCGGCTGGACGAGGAGCAGCTGATCGCCCTGGGGGAGCGAATCGGCCACGAGGTGAGTCCACCCCTCTTCCTGGCGCTGCGTGGAGACCTCGGAGCGGGAAAGTCGACGTTTGCTCGGGCGATCGCGCGGGGAGCCGGAGTGGAAGGAGAGATCCCTTCGCCGACCTTCAACCTCCTCTTCCGCTATCCCGTGCCGCGAGGCGCGCAGATCGTGCACATCGATCTGTACCGCCTCGACGATCCCGAGGAAGTGTGGGAGCTCGGCTGGGCGGAGCTGCCTGCCCCCGACGAGATCGTGATGGTGGAGTGGCCGGAGCGCGCCGAGGTGCTGCTTCCGCCGGACCGTTGGGAGATCGAGCTGGTCGAGACCGAATCGGGCGAGGCGCGCGACGTCGAGTTTCGCCGGGTCGGGAACCCTGGGCCGCTGCCCCTGCCGGAGGAGGCGGGATGATCCGCCGCCCGATCCTGGCGCTCGACTCCTCCACCGCGGTCGGCTCTGTTGCCGTGGGGGGAGAGGAGGGTGTCTACGCTGAAGTGATCCAGAGCGTGGCTGGGAGCCATTCCGCGTCGCTGCTTCCCGCCGTCGAGCAGGTGATGCGATCGGCCGGACTCCGCCCCCGGGATCTCGCCGCGGTGGTGGTCGGGGAGGGACCCGGATCCTTCACTGGTTTGCGCATCGCCGGGGCGACTGCCAAAGGGATGCTCCGCGGACTCGACATCCCCCTCTACGCGTACTCCGGGCTCCTCGCCACCGCGGCTTCGGCCTGGAGTCATGAGGGGCCGGTCTGGGCGCTGTTCGACGCCCGGCGGCGGGACGTCTTTGCCGCTTGCTATCGCTTCGCACAGGGCGTACAGGTGTTGATGCCGCCCGAGGCGATTTCGCTCGACCTGCTGCTGGAGCGGGCGAGGGGTGGCGACGGTGCGGTCCCGCTGTTCGTGGGCGAGGGGGCGAGCCTCCACCGCGAGGAGCTGGAGCGAGAAACCGGTGGGCGGGTCGGGCCTGCGCACCTGGCGCAGCCGAGGGCCGCTGCGCTGCTCTGGCTGGCCGTGACCGTACCGGAGATGGGGCGAGTGGAGGATCCAGCCCGCTGGGAGCCGGAGTATCTGCGCGCTTCGGGTGCCGAGCGCATCGCCGCGGCGCGAGCGGAACGAGGAGGATAGACATGACCGCCACCGAGCCGACCGCGATCTTCCTTCTCCGCGACCTCCGCATCGACGATCTCCCGCGCATCCTGGAAATCGAACAGGCGTCGTTCAGCACCCCCTGGCGTCGCAGCACCTTCGAGGGATTGCTGCGCCGGGCTGACGCCGACCTGATCGGAGCCACCCTCGAGGGACGGCTGGTGGGATACGCCATCAGCTGGACCATCCTCGACCAGGCGGAGCTGGGGAACGTGGCCGTGGGTCCGGAGGTTCGGCAGCGGGGGCTGGGCCGTACGCTGGTGGAGGCTTCCCTACAACGGGTGCGGCAGCGGGGTGCGCGGGAATGCTTCCTGGAGGTGCGTGAGTCGAACCACGTCGCCCGGCGGCTCTACGAAACCCTGGGCTTCACCGTCATCGGTCGCCGGCGGCGATACTACTCGCATCCGGTGGAGGACGCGCTGGTGATGAGGATCGAGCTCGGCCGGGCGGGGCATGGGTAAGAGGAGCGGTCCGGCGCCGACGTTCTAATGCCCTCTTCTGTGACTTTGCCGGCAAATGGTCCGGTTGCACCGCGCTGGACCGAGCCCGATATTCCATGCCGGTGATCGGAAACTCGACTCGAACCGCGGGAGGGATCAGTGTCACGCAGCCTGAACAAGGCCATGATCATTGGCAATCTGGGGTCGGATCCGGAGGTGAGGACCACCGCGACCGGCACCCGGGTCGCGAATTTCTCCGTGGCCACGAGTCGGAGTTGGACCGCCCGCGACGGCACGCCGCAGGAGAAGACGGAGTGGCATCGGATCGTGGCGTGGGACAAGCTGGCGGAGATCGCCGAGCGGTATCTCAAGAAGGGGGATCGGGTGTACGTGGAGGGGGAGATCGAGTATCGCTCCTACGAGGATAAGGACGGGGTGACGAAGTACATAACGGAGATCCGCGCCCGCGACCTGGTCATGCTCGGAGGTGCGCGGGAGGGAGGATCGGATTTCCGCGAGTCGCGGCAGCCGGCCCCGGCGGGGAAGCCGGCGGACAAGGGGGGATACGACGATTTCGAGGGGGGCAGCTTCCCCGAGGACGACGACCTTCCCTTCTAGTCGGCGCGGCCGTCACGGCGGGGGCGAGCCTGCTCAAGCGGCTCGCCGGCACAGCCGAGAATAACGGGGGAGGACCCTTCCGGGGGCTTCCCCCGTTCTCTTCCCCGGAGGGGGTGCTCGAGAACCCAGACTCCTCCTTACGATGAAACGGTTGTTCTTCCCGGTCGTGGCGATGCTGGTGGCCAGTCCGCTGGCGGCGCAGGAGCTTCCCGGCGACACGGCCCGGACCCATGTCGTGCGGCCGGGCGACACCCTGTGGGACCTCTCCGAACAATACCTTTCCAATCCTTTCCGCTGGCCGGAGATCTACGGTGTGAATCGGGAGGTGGTGGCGGATCCGCACTGGATCTACCCGGCGCAGCGGCTGCGCATCCCGAGACGGGGCGGGTCGTCTCCGGCGGTGGCGGGCGCGCCCGCGGATGGATACGTTCCCGCGGCGCCCGCGTCGCCTCCTGCGCGCACGGTCTTCTACCCGGTGAGCCCTTCGGCGAACGCCGGCGCACTGATCTCCGCCGCCAACAGGCAGGACGTGCCGGTGGTGACGCCGGGCGATTTCTACCGAGCGGGGCGGCTGGTTCCGGATGGGACCATGCGGCCGCTCGGTCGGTTGGTCGAGGTGGCCGAGGCAAGCGCGGTGGATCTTCGCGAGACGCGGCAGATCCATCCCCACACCCGGGTGTATTTGAAGCTCGAGCCCGGCGCGAGCCTGCAGGTGGGGGACGAGCTGCATCTCTGGCGTCCGGGCAAGGAGATCCGTCCGTACGGGCGCATCTACGAGCCGACCGGCACCGCCCGGGTGGTGGCGCTGGACGGTGACGTGGCCACGGTCTCCATCGAGGGGCTGTTCGCTCCGGTTCTGCTGGGTGATCTGGCACTGCCGGTGGAACAGTTCGCGGTTCCCGGGGGTGTGATTCCCCGACCGGCGGCGGGCCTGGAGGGTCGGGTGGTGGCGTTTGCCACCCGACAGGCGGTGTTCTCGGTCGAAGACATCGCTTATCTGGACGTGGGCGCGAGCTCCGGCGTTGTCGAGGGGGACGTGTTCGTGGTCGTCACGCCGCGACAGCGAACCGAGTACGGGATCCGCCCCGAGATGGAGATCGCCCGTCTGCAGGTAGTGCGCGTCAGCGACCGGACCTCGGCCGCGCGCGTTACCAGCCTGCAGCAGCCGGCCCTCGAGGCTGGGCAGGTGGTGCGGCTGGTGGGGAAGATGCCCTGAGCTTCTTCCCTCTCGGATCGCCGGTGCCGCGACGCCCTCCCCGCCTGGAGAGGGCGTCGTTTCTTTATGCACGCTGAGCGAACCGCATGATCGAGGGGCTTCACATCGTCGCATTGGCGCTCTACTGCCTGGGAGCGGCGATCATGGGAATCTCCTTCGCGCGTGGCGGGCGCGGACTTCCGCCCCTCGCCGCGGGCGCGGTCGGCGCCGCCCTCCTCGCCCATGCGGCGGCGCTCGCCGTCTTCACCTCGACCTGGGGGGAGCTCCCTCTGGTGGGACTCGGACCCTCCCTCTCCACCCTCGCTTTCCTGATCGCCTTCGGTAGCCTCGTCGCCGCAATCCCGGGGCATGCAGGAACGGTCGGGCTGCTGGTGATCCCACTGGTCGTAGTCCTGGGTGCAGTGGCAAGCGCCGTGGGCGTGGCACCGCAGGGCGAGGCAACGCAATTCCGCGGGATCTGGTTCGCGCTGCACGTGATCCTCGCCTTCCTCGGCTACGCCGGGCTGACGGTCGCGGCCGCGGCGGGGGTGATGTACCTGCTGCAGTTCCGAGAGTTGAAGAGCAAGCACTTCGGTGCCATCTTTCGATTCTTCCCCCCGCTGGAGAGTCTGGATCGGCTGGGAAGGCGCGGAATCGTGTTCGGGTTCCCCTTTCTGACCCTCTCGGTCCTGGTCGGCTGGGCCTGGACCGCCCGATTCGACGTGGCGGAGCTTCCCGGCAATCCGAAGCTGGTCTGGGTGGTGGTCTCCTGGGTGGTTTTCCTGGCGGCGCTGATCGCGCGCCTCGGCGGGGGGCGGCCGAGTCGACGGGGCGCCGTGGCGAGCGTGATCGGCTTCGTGGTCGTGGTCGTCGCCTACCTCGTGCTGCGAGTGCAGGCGGCGCGCGGAGGGGCGTTCCTGTGAGATCGACGTATCCGGCGTTCCTCGACCTCACCGACGTTCCGACCCTGCTGGTGGGCGGAGGGCGCGTCGCGCTGCGCAAGCTCGAAGGCCTGCTGGCCGGTGGGGCGACCCCGGACGTCCTCTCACCGGAGCTATCCGCGCCGGTGCAGGCGCTGGTCGCCTCTTTCGGGCTCGCCTATCGGGCGAGCCATTTCGCGCCCGGCGCGGTGCAAGGATACCGGGTCGTCGTTGCCGCCACGAACGACCGCTCCGTGAATGCCGCAATCGGACGGGAAGCACGGGACAATGGCGCCTGGGTCAACGTGGTGGACGACCCCGAGGCTTCCAACTTCCTGGTTCCCGCGGTACTCCGGCAGGGGGAAGTGGTGGCGGCGGTGTCGACAGGAGGCGCTTCGCCGCTGCTCGCGGCCGCCGTCCGGGAGCGGCTGGAAGAGATCGTCACCCCTGGCCTCGGCCGGGCGGCCGAGCGGTTGCTGGCGCTGCGCGAGGAGGTGCGCCGCCGCTGGCCGTCGGACGAAGAGCGCCGTCGAACATTCTGGAAGGACCTCGTGTCCCAGGAGTTCCTGGATCTCGCCACGGCCGGGAACGACGAGGAAGTGGAATCGAGAATCGCAGCATGTCTCTCGCGGTCGTAGGAATCAACCATCGCACCGCTCCCGTTCGCGTACGGGAGCGGTTGGCGTACAGCCGCGCAGAGATCCCCGCTGCCCTGCGCCGTCTGCTGGGTAGCGGTGCGCTGGATGAGGCGGTGCTCCTCTCCACCTGCAACCGCACCGAAGTCTATCTCAGCGCCGCCGACGAAACGCTCGGCGAAGCCGCCGCGCGCGAGCTGCTCGCCGAGCAGTGGCGCGAGCCCCAGCCGATTTTGTCCTACCTGTATGCCCGGCGGGGCCGTTCCGTGGTCGAGCACCTCTTCCGGGTCACCTCGGGAATCGACTCCATGATTCTCGGGGAGCCGCAGATCCAGGGGCAGGTGCGCGAGGCGTACCAGTTGGCGATGGAGGTGGGGAAGGGTCCCGAAGCCGTGGTCGGGCCGATCCTCAACCGCCTCTTTCAGACCGCCCTCAGTGTGGGGGGCCGCGTTCGCACGGAGACCGAAGTGGGGATGGGGGCGGCCTCCATCTCTTCCGCCGCGGTGGAGCTGGCGAAGAAGATCTTCGGCACCCTGAAGGGAAGGCACGCGCTGGTGCTCGGCGCCGGGGAGATGAGCGCGGTCACCCTGGAGTGCCTGCGCGCGGAAGGGGTGCAGAGTTGCGTGGTGGCCAACCGCACATACGACCGTGCCGTGGAGCTCGCGGAGCGCTTTCGAGGGCGCGCCGTGCACTGGGAGGCGCTGGGCGAGGAGCTGCCCCATGCGGACATCGTGATCTGCTCCACCGCGGCGCCGCACCCGGTGTTGACGCTGAAACGCCTGCGGGCCTCCCTGCCCGGCGGTGCGAAACGCCCGCTGTGCATCATCGACATCGCCATCCCTCGGGACGTGGAGGTCGAGGTCGGGGAAGAGCCCAACGTCTTCCTCTACAACGTCGACGACCTGCAGCAGATCGTCGACGACAGTCTGGGGCGCCGGCGTCGCGAGATTCCCGCGGCCGAGGCAATCATCTCGGCGGCGTCGCAGGAGTTCTGGAGCTGGTACACCAGTCTGTCCGTGGTGCCGACCATCCGCGAGCTTCGCGAGCGCGGTGAATCCCTTCGCCGAGCCGAGGTAGACCGTGCACTCCGCCGGCTCGCGCACCTGAGCGAGCCGGATCGGGATGCGGTCGAGGCGCTGACCCGCTCGCTCATGAACAAGCTGCTGCACGCGCCCACCGTCCGGCTGCGCAAGGCGGCGGGTAACGGGCGGGGGCTCGACGTGATCGACACGGCGCGCTACCTGTTCGAGCTGGACAAGAACGACGAGGACCTCGACGACACCAGCGCCGACCAGGGGTCGGAGCTGGACCCCGAGTCCGCCGGTGGGCGGTCGGGAGGAGAAAGCCTTCAACCAGACGAGGGAGAGAAGTGATCGTTTCCCTGCCCGTTGCCCAGGTGTCCACCAACGAGCTGGTGAGCGCCTGGCGGATGATCGTGCACGGCACGATCTCCACCCAGCTCATCATGATCATCCTCGCGTTCTTTTCCCTCTTCACATGGGGACTCATCATCTGGAAGTGGTTTCACTTCCGGAAGCTGTGGCGGCAGGCGAGCGGCTTCATGGAGCGGATCGAGAGCGCACAGCGGCTGGAGGAGGCGTATCGAAACGTCCTATCACTCCCCGAATCCCCGTTCACGCGCGTATTCCGCCGCGGGGTGAACTTCTTCTCCGAGCTCCGTCCGGGCGGGCTCCGGGAGGGCGTCGCGACGGTGGGGCTCAGCTCGGCGCAGCTGGAGGTTCTGCGACTCGTGCTGGAGAAGGAGGAGGGCGAGGAGCGCGACGAAGCCGGTCACGGCCTCCACTGGTTGGCGATCATCGCCACCGTTTCGCCTCTGCTCGGCCTGTTGGGGACTGTGCTGGGAGTGATGAACTCCTTCATGGGAGTGGCGGAGACAGGGTCGGCCAACATCAGCGCGGTTGCGCCCGGGGTGGCCGAGGCGCTGATCACCACCGTGGGCGGCCTCATCGTCGCCATCCCGGCGGCCATGGCGTACAACTATTTCGTCGCGAGGTTGCAGCTAATCATGAGTGAGCTGGAGGGCTTCTCCAGCGAGTTCATCGGAACCCTCGCGCGAGAAGGGAAGGTCTGATGCCTCGGCGTCGTGGAGGCGGAGACTCGTATCGCGCAACCGCCGACATCAACGTCACCTCGCTCGTGGACGTGGCGTTCACGCTCCTGGTCATCTTCATCATCACCGCTCCGATCCTGCAGAGCGGTGTCGACGTGAACGTTCCCCGTGCAGCCGCGGAGGCGATCACTTCGCCGGAAGGGGTGGTGGTGACCGTCACGCGCGAGGGGCAGATCTACATCGGCAACGCTAGCGCGACGTGGGAGGAGTTCCCCGCTGCTCTCGGAGACGTGGTCCGTGAACAGCAGGCGCGCAACCTGTACCTCAAGGCGGACGAAGGCGTCCCGTACGGGACCGTGCTGCGGGTGCTGGGCGCGATGAAGGAGCTCGACATCGCCAACGTCGGCCTTGTGGCTGAGCCCGAGGACCTTCCGGTAAGAGGAGCCGGGTGAGACGGTCACCCCCGATCCGTCTGCGAGCCGGGCTGCTCGTGTCGGCGATCGCCCACGCGGGGGCGGTCGCGTTGATGTGGTTTGCGGTGCAGAACGCGGACGAGCTCCCCGAGATGCGGGTGTACGCGGTCGACATTGTGTCGCCGCCACCGCAGCTGTCGGGGGAGCCGAACCCGGGTGGGGGTGGCGTCCCGGCCGTGGAAGAGGCGCCCGAGCCGGAGCCTGAACCCGAGCCGGAAACCGAACAAACGGAGGAACCCCCGGCGCCGCCCGAGCCGACTCCGCCACCGCCCGAAGCTCCGCCGCAGCGGGAACCTTCTCCGCCTGCCCAGGCTACAACACCCGAACCCGCGCCCTCCCGTACGGAGCCGCCGGACGAAGAGCCCGAGGAGGACCAGCCGGAGGAGGAAGAGGAGGAGGCGCCTGCCGCTCGCCCCGGGGGCGGTACGGGGGAGGGGACCGGAGCTTCGCGCGGCGACGATCCGGACCCGGAATCTGTCGGCGGGGAGAACATAGACGTGCGCCTGCGTGGGGTGCAGTGTCCGAGCCCCGCGTACTGCGCGAACATCGTTCGGCAGCTCTACCGCTACTTCCGGCCGCCCGAGGGGGCGACCTCGGACGCGGTGGAGGTCTTCTTCTGGATCAATCGCGACGGCTCGGCGGAGGACATGCGCGTGGTGCGGAGCAGCGGCAGCTACTCCTTCCAGATCGCGGCGCTGGAAGCGGTGGAGCAGGCGGGACGGAACAAGGCGTTCGGTCCGCTGCCGAGCTCGTTCCAGCGCGACCGACTCCCGGTTTCGTTCTATTTCCGCCCCGCGCGCTAGCTGCTTCGGGGGCTCGGGGATAGGTTGATCGGCTCCACGAGGCTCGCCCGGGAGCCTCTCACTGCACGTGCTGGAGGACGATGCGCTTTCTGCGACTGCTTCTGATCGGTTTGGTGGTGCTGCCGGGCGTGCTCTCCGCCCAGGAGCCGGAGGAGGGTGTTCGGCTCGGGCTGCTGTACCAGCCCGAATATCAGCCCGGACTGGTGGTGCTCCCGTTCGAGGCGTCCGGATCCGCGGCATCCGCCGCGTCGACGATCCAGTCGATCATCGCCCAGGACCTGGATTTCAGCGACCGCTTCCAGCTCCGCAGCGTGACCGAGGGCGGTGGCACCGGCGAGTCGATCAACCTTGCGCTCTGGAAGGAGCGTGGTGCCGACTGGGTGCTGCAGGGTTCGCTGGCTCCGCGTAGCGGCGGGTTGACACTCACCCTGGTGCTGCACGACGCGGTCTACGGTCGGGTGAAGGACCAGCGGGCGATCGCCCTCCCACCGCCGGGTGACCCGAACTTCCGCATGGCGGTCCATGCCGCGTCGGACGAGGTGGTGCGCTGGGCCACCGGCGATCCGGGCATGTCGGCCTCGCGCATCGTCTTCGTGCTGGAGGGAAGGGGCTCGAAGGAGATCTACATGGTCGATTCGGACGGCGAGAACGTCCAGCGAATCACCAGCGACGGCTCGATTGCGCTCACCCCGACGTGGGGGCCGGACGGCCAGCGCATCGCCTACACCTCCTACCGGAGCGGGCGGCCGCTGCTTTACGAGCGCGATATGCGCACCGGCCGCGACCGGGTTCTCTCCGACCGGGAAGGGATCAACAGCACGCCGGCTTACTCGCCGGACGGGCGCCTCATCGCCTTCGGTACCAGTGTCTCCGGCAATACGGAGATCGCGACCTACGATCGCCAGCAGAACTGCTGCCTTCAGCAGCAGACGCGGGGTCGGCAGTTCGACTCCCTCAACCCCAGCTTCTCGCCGGACGGGACGCAGCTCGCGTTCGTCTCCAACCGGCTGGGTCAGCCCCACATCTACGTGATGGAGCTGGGGGGAGAGGGCCGCCTCGTCTCCGAGTACGTGTATGGCCGCCGGGCCTACAACGACGGACCGGACTGGTCCCCCACCTCGAACCAGATCGTCTACCACACCGAGGTTCGCAGTGGGCAGTACCAGCTCGTCCTGCTGGACCTGGACCGCGGGACGAGGCGTTACCTGACGAACGAGTACAACAACGAGACGGCGAGCTGGGCTCCGGACGGGCGCCACGTCGTCTTCTCTTCCCCGGACCGCGAGGGCGGCGGGCTGTTCGTACTGGACACCGTGAGCGGCCGCATTCGCCCTCTGCTGCGTGGTAGGGGCTATCAGCTTCCCGACTGGTCGCGGACGCTCTACCGGGTCGCCGGAGAGTGACCGATTTTCTCATCGCGGCCTCCAGGCCGCAAAACCGGCGCGCACCGCGCCTCTAGATTCCACCCTGGGTAGAGGAATGATGACGCTTCGTCAGGTTCTCGTGCTCGTGCTGGCCGTCTCCACGGTCGCCGCCTGTCGCAAGAAGGAGCCTCCCGCCGAGCTCAACCCCGTGGCGACCGCGGACGGTTCGAACGCCGCCGATCGCGCTCGCGCCGACTCGATCGCCGCCGCCGAGCGCGCGCGCAGGGAAGCGGAGGAGCGGGATCGCGCTGCCGGCATTGCGCGCGTGCGCGAGGCGCTGGCCGACATCGTCTACTTCGATTACGACAGCGACGAGCTGACTTCCGAAGCCGAGGCGAAGCTGCGCACCAAGGCGGCGATCCTGCGGGCGAACCCGACGCTGGAGATCCGGGTGGACGGGCACGCAGACGAACGGGGCTCCACCGAGTACAACCTGGCGCTCAGCCAGCGGCGTGCGGAGACCGTGCGTGACTTCCTCACCGGGTACGGAATCGCGGCGAGCAGGATCACCACCATCCCCTACGGCGAGGAGCGCCCCCGAGTCGAAGGAACGGGAGAAGCGGTATGGGCTCAGAATCGACGGGCAGAGTTTGCCATCACCGGCGGTCAGATCACCGTGGTACCGCCCGAGGTGCGCTGATGCGGCCGCGCCTCCTCTCCGTGCTGGTGCTGACGCCCCTCCTCGGCGCCTGCGCCACCAAACGGGACCTGCGCGACCTCCGCACGGAGGTGGAGGCGATGCGGTCCAGCCAGGAAGCGTTGCTGCGGGAGATCGTGCAGCAGAACGAGCTGCTGCGCGACTCGATGACGGCCCAGGACGTGCGGCTCCGGGGGGATCTGCTGAACCGGCTCCTCCAGATGGAGCGGCAGCTCGTGCAGATCCAGGAGCTCACCGGCCAGGGGCAGCAGCGGCTCGCGGAGATGCGCGAGGAGCTTCGCCGGCAGGAGGAGTCGATCCGGATATCCTCGACACCCGGTGCTCCCGCAGGATCGCCGGCGGGCGCCCCGACGGGTGACCCCGAGGAGATCTACGCTGCGGCGGAGGGGGCGCTGATGCGGGGTTCCTTTACCGCTGCGCGCACCGGCTTCGAGACGTTGGTTCGCAACTTTCCCCAGCACGAGCTGGCGCCCCAGGCGCAGCTCGGGATCGGTGAGACGTACGAGAAGACCTCGGAGCCGGAGCGAGCGCTGGAAGCGTACTCCCTGGTGCCGCAGCTCTATCCCGATTCGCCGCAGGCGCCCACGGCGCTGTTGCGCGCAGGCCGCATCGAGGCAGAGCGGGACAACCGCGAGGAAGCGCGCGACCTCTTCAGTCAGCTCATCGGTGCGTACCCCGACAGTCCCGAGGCGGAAACAGCTCGGGAAGAGCTGGCGGAGCTCAGGCGCTAGCCACTTCCAATGAGGTGCCCGTACTGTCAGCACCTCGAGGATCGCGTGGTGGATTCACGCACCAGTCGGGAGGGGCGTGCCGTTCGCAGGCGTCGTGAGTGCACCCGTTGCGGTCGCCGCTTCACGACCTACGAGTACATCGAAGAGCGTCCGCTGCAGGTCATCAAACGAACCGGGGAGATCGAGCCGTACGACCGGCGGAAGCTCCTGCGCAGCATCGAGGTCGCGGCGGCCAAGCGGCCCATCGCTCCGGCTGCCATTGACGCCATCGTCGAGGATCTCGAGCGCGTTCTCGATCAGTCCGACCTGCAGGAGGTGGAGAGTCGCTATCTGGGCGAGCTGGTGATGGAGCGCTTGAAGGCGCAGGACCACATCGCCTACGTTCGGTTCGCATCGGTGTACAGGAATTTCCAGGACCTGACCGAGTTCTACGACGAGTTGCAGGACCTGGATGCCCGCACGGCGCAGCGGGAGGTGCAGCGCTACCAGCGCGAGCTGCCCCTGGACGGAATCGAGGCGCCGGAGGGCGTGGTCCCGGCGACGCCCGGGGAGGGCGAGGCCGAGGGCGCCTCGCCCTGACGCATTACCAATTCGCTCGTCCTGATGAAGTACTTCCGCATCAACCGGGAAGAGATGCCGTTCCTCGATCACCTCGAGGAGCTGCGCTGGCGCTTGATCTGGAGTCTGGCAGCCGCACTGCTGGGAGCCATCATCGGCTTCTTCCTGGTTGTGCACTTCGATGTCCTCGGCATCCTCGTCGACCCGATCGAGCCGTTTTTGAGCGGGGACAAGCTGGCCTTCCTGGACCCGATCACGCCGTTCTTCATCACCCTCAAGCTGGCGGTGATCGTGGGGCTCATCCTGGCCTCCCCGATCATCATCTACCACATCTGGGCCTTCCTCTCACCGGCACTCCTTCCTTCCGAGAAGCGGGCGATCGTGCCGAGCCTCTACATGGGGCTGATCCTCTTCGCGGCCGGGGTGGTGATGGCGTACTTCGTGGTCGTGCCGATGACGCTGCGGTTCACGATGGGCTTCCAGACCGAGTCGCTGACGCCCGTCATCACGATCGACAAGCACCTCGGGTTCATGATCCGCTTGCTGCTTGCGTTCGGGCTCGTCTTCGAGCTGCCCGTCGTGGTCCTGATCCTCTCGGTCCTGGGCATCGTCACCCCGGAATTCCTCGCCGAGAAGCGCCGCTACGCCATCGCCGCGATTGCCATCCTCTCGGCGGTGCTGACCCCGGGTGACGTCATTACGGTGACCATCCTGATGATGGTGCCGCTGATGGCGCTGTACGAGTTCAGTATTCTGCTGTCGCGGATCGTGGAGAAGAGGCGAATCGCAGCAGCGGCAACGGCCGATTCCTGAGTCATGGGGGGGCGAGCCGTGATGCGCGCGCTCCTGGCGGCAGCGGCGATCTCGACCGTCTGGGTGACGGGATCGGCCGCGCAGGTGCGGCCGGACACGCTCCCGCCCCAGGACACCGTCGTGGTCCCGGCTCCCGACACGGTGCCCGTCGACCTGCCGGACACGACGGCCGTGCAGGTGACCCTTCCGGACAGCCTCGACGCCGAGGCGCCAGACACCCTGTCCACCGATTCGACCGGCGCTCGTGTCGCTCCTCCCGATCCCGAGGGCGACGCCATTATCCAGGAGCTACGTGAGCTGCGAGGATACGTCGCCACCGAATACCTGGGCGAGCGGGCCGTCTACGAGTCGGAGGAGGAGGTGCTTCGGCTCATGGGGAAGGCGCAGGTGGAGCGGGAGGGGAACCGCCTCACCGCGGATACCATCGTCTACCGCGGGTTGGACGACCTGGTGGAGGCGTACGGCGAGCCTCGGGTGGTGGGTGAGTCGCAGGAGCTGACCGGGAGGATTCTTTACTACGACCTGGTCACCCGCCGCGCGACCGCCTTCGGCGCGCGCACCGAGGTGCAGCAGAGCGCCAACTGGATCGTAACCGGCGACGTGACGGTCGAAACGGGAGAGGATACCCGGATCTACGCAACGTCGGGCCACTTCACCACCTGCGACCTGGCGATCCCCCACTATCACTTCGAAGCGGACGAGATCAAGATCGTCCGCGACAAGTACCTCGTGGGGCGCCCGGCACGGCTCTACTTCGGACGCGTGCCGGTGGCGGTGCTTCCCTTCTTCGTGCAGAGCCTCGAGCAGGGACGCCGCAGCGGGCTCATCGCGCCGCGCTTCTCACTCACCGACATCGTCCGCAACTCGGGCCATACCCGCGAGATCTCCGACCTCGGCTGGTACTGGGCGATCAACGACTACCTGGGAGCGCAGGTGACCGGCCGTTGGCGTAGCGGCGCGTACACCGCGCTCACCGGCAACCTGGATTTCCGCTGGCGGCGGCAGTTCCTGCAAGGGAACTTCGCCTTCACCCGCTACTGGCGGCAGAATGGGCGGCGCGAGTTCGGGTTGAACGGAAACGGGAGCTGGCGGCCTGACGAGCGAACCAATCTCTCCGCCAGCGCCAGCTACTCCTCCTCTTCGGAGTTCATCCGCGAGTCGACGATCGACCCGCTGGAGGCGACGCAGGACCTCAACTCCGCCTTCAACCTCAGCCGGCGGTTCGACTGGGGTGTGGTTGCGCTGGGCGCCGATGCCCGTCAATCAATGGCGGACGGGGGACTCACGTACACGTTCCCGCGCTTCTCGATCAGCCCGAATCCGATCACCCTCTTCCCTTCCTCCTCTCCCGATCTCGCGCGCTGGTACAATAACGCGACGATCAACTGGAATTTCGACGCGATCAAGAGGGGAAGCACTGGCGAGGGCAGTTTCACCAGCGGAGCGCAGGACCAGAGCCAGACGCAGGTCGACGGGGGCCTTTCGCTCACCCTCGGTCGGCTGAGCATCTCCACCAGCGGGAATCTCGACCTGAGCGAGCGTGAGGAGGTCACCGGCTTCCGCTTTGGCAACGATGTGATCACCGGCTGCCCGCTCCCCGACTTCGTCGGACCGCCGCAGGCGTTCTGCGAGGTCCGACCGGGCGGACGAAGCGACCAGGCGAGCTGGAGCGCCTCGATCAACTACCAGCAGGAGCTCATCGGACAGACGACGCTAACCCCGACCCTCGGGGTCAGCCAGCAGATACTGCGCGATTCGCTGACCAACTTCGAGTACCTGGCGGCGCCGATGCGCGTCAACTTCGGCGCCAGCCTCGCCACCGCACTGTTCGGGTTCTATGGCGGCTTCGGGCCGTTCGAGGCCATGCGGCACCGGATCACGCCGACGATCTCCTATACCTACTCTCCCGCCGTCCAGCAGAATGCCGCGCAGGATTCGGCTTTCGGGGTGATCGAGAGCCGGACGCGGAGTCAGATCACGCTCAACTTGAACCAGACCTTCGAGGCGAAGCTGCGTCCCTCGGAGAGAAGGGAGCGCGCAGATACCGCTGCCGCGCGCGCGGACAGCCTCGCGGCGGGGGATAGCCTCACCGCGGGCGACACCCTCACCGCCCGCGCGACCCGCGAGGCGGAGCCGCAGCAGCCGGAGAAGGTGACGCTGCTGTCGATCACCACCAGCGCGCTCACTTACGACTTCACGCGTGCTAGGGAAACCGGTAACGGCTTCACCAACACGAGCATCTCCAACAACATCACCTCCGACTATCTGGGCGGGCTGAGCGTGCAGATCACTCACGATCTGTTCGATCAGAGCGAGATCAACCCGAACGATCCGGAGCAGCGAGGGAGGCTCGGGCGCTTTGCGCCGCGTCTATCCCGTCTCAGCACGGGATTCCACCTCGGGCCGACCTCTCCGATCTTCCGCTGGCTCGGCATTCTGCGACGTGGCGGCGACCGGACAGCGCCAACGGACGGTAACATCCCCGGGGAGGAGGAGCCTGGCCCGACCGACCGCGCGGGCGCGACTACCGCGACCGGCAACCAGCAATCGCTGGGTTCCGGCCAGTGGAGAGCCACGATCGACTATTCGTTCACGCGGCCCTCACGCACCTATGATCCGCAAAACCTGAGGCGGGACGAGGCGACGCAGACGATCAACCTTTCGGCCAGCCTTCCACTGACACCCAACTGGGCGGCCGATTGGCGGACGCAGTACTCCATCACCGACAACGAGTTCGCCGGCCACTCGCTGAACTTCAGCCGCAGCCTGCACCGCTGGCAGGCGAATTTCAGCTTCTTCCAGACCGCTACCGGCAACACCGGGTTCCAGTTCTACGTAGAGCTGGTCGACAACCGCGACCTCCATTTCGATTACCGCGAGCGGAATCTGGGAATCGATCGCCGCTGACGCCGCTGCCGGCGTCATTGTCGCGTTGCGAGCTACCTGTGCGTTGATCTGGTAGAGGTGTCCACCGCTTGTCACAGTGATCGACGCCTGCCGGTGACGCGCCAGGACCAGATCGTGGCGCGCCCGCTTGTTTTCCGCAGTGCCGCTCACCTCCGGCCGCCGAGTGTCGGATCGGTCCTACCTTTGCCATAGCGACTTGCGGCGAATCGCTGCCCGAAACCCTCCAAGGAGATTGGATCTCGATGAGGTCTACGTTCGCGCCTCACAGGCGCACTGCTCGCTCTCGCCTGATGGTTCTCGCGCTCGTGGGGTTGCTGCCACTCGCCTTGGCGTGCGAAAGCGACGACGACCCGGTCATCGTCCGGCCCGGCGAGCTCGATCCGGAGATCACCTCTATCCAGACGGTATGGGTGGAAGAGGGATGGGTGGACCTGGAACCGGTGGGGAGCCTGGCCGTGCAGCTCTTCTGGGAGTTGCCGGACGAATGGGATGGTGAGGTGTTCCGCGTCTACTCGCGCGAGTCGGGTGGAGGCGACTACCTCCTGATCGCCACCGTCACCGCCTGCACCGACCGGCGATGCACCTATACCGACACGAACGTGCAGCCGGGACGCTCCTACGACTACCTGGTGGCAACCGTCGACGAGCGATCCGATCGCGAAGTCGGCGAGTCGGCGCCGGAATCGGTGCAGGTCCCCTCGGACGCCGCGCCTGAGCCTCCGACGGAGCTGAGCGCGGTAGCGCTCGACAATGCCGTCTACCTGCAGTGGGAGAGCGTGGAGGCGGAGAAGTACAGGATCTTTCTGGAAGGTGTGGACGATGAGGAGATGTTCATCGAGGTGGGCGCGACCGACGGAACCGGCTACGTGGACACACGAGCGGAGAACGGCAAGGTCCACGTGTATCGGATCGCCCCGGTGGCGGAGAGCGGGCAGGTGGGCGCCCGCAGCGAGACCGTGAGTGCGATCCCGCGGCCCGATTACCACTCCGAGCTGATCTGGCCACTCTCCGAGAACGCAGCCTCGAGCGGGTTCCGCTTCCGCGCATCGGAGGGAGAGAACCCGATCGTCGCGGGGAACTCCGCCGACGCGCAGTGGCGGCTGGAGGCGAACGGAGGCAACCTGCAGATCGTGCCGATCGGTGACACTCGAGTGACCGAGGGAGTCTTCACCACCTCGCTGACCTGCGGTCCCGGCAGCGAAGCGGACTGCGAATACGTGGACGAGGCCCCGGCCGAAGAGGAGTTCGGCAGCGATCCGGTAGCGGTTTCCGCGGGGAACACCTACGTCTTCTCGGTGCGCGCCGACGGTGAAACGCATTTCGGCAAGATCCGCGTACAGGGGGTGGCGGAAGACGACGAGGGACGCACGGTCCTCGTCTTCGACTGGGCCTACCAGACCCGCGCGGACGTGCCGTCGCTGGATCTCGTGCCGGGGCGCTGATAGGTCCGAGCGACGGCCGGCAGGCCGGCACATCGACGTTGGGCAGATCGCAGTACGGTGCGCTGATGAAGTCCGAGGCGCGACTCTCGCTCTGTCCCCCAGCGCGTGGGAGGTTGGCTGACCCATGGAGATCGACGGCGGGAGCCTGACGCTGGAAGCACTCGAGCGGGTGGCACGCGGGGAAGAGTCGCGCGTCACCCTCTCCACCACCGCCCGCGAGCGGATGTTGCGCTCGCGGGCGGTGGTGGAAGAGGCGGTGGCGTCGGGGGCGGTGGTGTACGGCGTGACTACGGGTTTCGGACGCCTCGCGGACGTGGCCATTCCACGGGAGCGCATCGCCGAGCTGCAGCTCAATCTCATCCGTAGCCATGCCTGCGGGTTCGGCCCACCGCTGCCCACTGAGGAGGTTCGGGCCATCATGCTCCTGCGGGCAAACGTGCTCGCGAAGGGGTGCTCGGGCATCCGCCCGGAGGTGGTCGATCTGTTGCTCGAGATGCTGAACCGCGGCGTGCACCCCGTGATTCCGGAGCAGGGATCGGTCGGCGCCTCCGGGGATCTCGCCCCGCTCTCGCACCTGGCGCTGGTACTGGTGGGGGAGGGGGAGGCCGAAGTCGGTGGACGGGTACTCACGGGGAGTGAGTCCCTGCGGTCAGTGGGGCTGGAGCCGATCGTCCTGGGAGCCAAGGAAGGCCTGGCGCTGAACAACGGCACCCAGGTGATGACGGGCATCGGAGCGCTGTCGCTCCGGCGGGCGGAGCGGTTGGTGAAGACCGCCGAGGTGGCCGGGGCGATGTCGCTCGAGGGGCTGCGCGGGACCCCCGATGCGTTCCATCCCGCGCTGCAGCGCGTCCGCCCGCACCCGGGTCAGATCGCGAGCGCGGACCGGCTGCGTTCGCTCCTGCGCGGGAGCGAGATTCGCGAGTCGCACCGGCACAACGATCCGCGAGTCCAGGACGCCTATGCCCTCCGCTGCATGCCGCAGGTGCACGGTGCCGCGCGCTCCGCGCTGGCCTACGTCCGCTCCGTGCTCGAGGTGGAGGTCAACAGCGCGACCGACAATCCGCTCATCTTCCCGGACGAGGAAGATGGTCCGGTCCTGAGCGGCGGCAACTTCCACGGCCAGATCGTCGCCCAGGCTCTCGATCTGTTGGCGATGGCGCTGACCGACCTCGCCTCCATCAGCGAGCGGCGAATCGAGCGACTGGTAAATCCGGACCTGTCGGACCTGCCTGCCTTCCTGACTCGGGAGGCGGGCGTGCGCTCGGGTCTGATGGTGGCGCAGATCACCGCGGCCTCCTTGGTGAGCGAATCCAAGGTGCTGGCACATCCGGCGAGCATCGACTCGATCCCGACCGGGGCGAGCAAGGAAGATCATGTCTCGATGGGAGCCGCCGCGGCGAGGAAGGCGAGGCAGGTCGTGGCCAACGCTGAGGCGGTGTTGGCGATCGAACTGATCTGCGCTGCGCAGGCGCTCGAGTTTCTTCGGCCTCTGCGTCCCGGAGCCGGAGTCGCGGCGGCGTACGAGCTCCTTCGCAGCAGGATCCCGCCCCTGGAAGAAGACCGGGTGCTGGCTGCGGACATATCGACAGCCGCGGCGATGGTGCGCGAAGGTGTTTTCGCCGCGATCGATTGAGGGAACTTCGCTTCCTGCCGAAGCTACAACTACGCGAGCAGCCCGCCGCGGCGGGCGAGAGCATCGCGAGTCGGGGAAACGGCATGGCAGTCTCTGAGCAACTGGAGTTGGCCGGGAAGTCGGTCGGGTACACCCGTGCCACGGAACGGGAAGAGCGACGCTGGCGCCGCGCACTCACGGTGGGTCTGGTAGTCGCCGCCATCCTCCACATCGCCGTTCTCTTCTCCGTCCGATCGACCGTGTTGCCCCCGAGCCCGTTTACGGCCGCGGGGCCGAATCGGGGCGACTATCGAGCGGCGGCGGGGGGCGATGGGGGGCTGACGATGGTCGACATTCGCAACCCCGAGGTGCCGACCGAGGTGGCGGCCGTGCCGGTCGAGCCGGTTCCGGTTCCTGTGCCGGAGCCTGAGCCCGTTCCGGAGCCGGAGGTCGAGCCGGAGGTGCCCGCCCCGGAGATTCCGACGGCGAGCGTGGAGGTGTCGATGCCGGGCGTGGGCGAGGCGGGGACCGGAGGGGAGAGCGGCACCGCGACCGGCGCCGGGACGGCAACCGGGACGGGCGAGGGCGGCGGTGGCGCCGACGAGAGCGGTGACGCGGGGTTGATCGCGCCGCGGCCGAGGGGGATCCTGATCCCTCCGGCAGGCCGACCCGCCAGCGCCAGGGGTCAGGAGATCACCGTCTGGGTCTTCGTGACCCCCAACGGCCGGGTGGTCGCCGATTCGACCCGGCTCGACCCGCCCACCAGCGACGGCCGCTACAACAACCGGCTTCGCCAGACCGTTTCCGACTGGGTCTTCGAGCCCGCCCGCCGCGGGGGGCAGCCGGTCGCAGCGTGGTATCCGTTTGAGATAATTCTTTGAGTGGAAGTGGAGGAGGTCGGAGGAGCTAGAAGATTCCGCGGAGAGGAAGCCAGGAGACCGGGGGGCGTCAGAAGGAGAAGTTGTGGCATTCCTCCTTCCCCGCGGGACGCGCTCCCCCGTTCGTCCCAGGAACCCGGGATGGAATGGAAAGTCAGGAGAATGCCGATTCTAGCTTCTAACTTCTAGCTTCTAGCTTCTTCTCCTAGCTTTTCCCAACTTCTAGCTTCTCCCCAAAATTCCCAGATGCACCTCACCATCCGCAACCTTTCCAAGACCTACCCCAACGGGGTCCATGCGCTCAGGAACGTGTCGCTGAGCATCCCCCAAGGGATGTTCGGCCTGCTGGGGCCCAACGGCGCGGGCAAGTCCACCCTGATGCGCACGCTCGCCACGCTGCAGGAGCCCGATTCCGGGAGCGTGTTCCTGGGCGACCCCGAGGGTGGCCCGGGCCAGGGGCTGGACGTGTTGCGGCAGAAGGAGGAGGTGCGCCGCACGCTGGGATACCTTCCCCAGGAGTTCGGGGTCTACCCCAAGGTCAGCGCCTACGACCTCCTCGATCACTTCGCGGTCCTCAAGGGCATTACCCGCCGCGGGGAGCGCAAGGACACGGTCGAGGCGCTGTTGCAGCAGACCAATCTCTGGGAGGCGCGCAACAAGCACCTGGGCGGCTTCTCCGGGGGGATGCGGCAGCGCTTCGGCATCGCCGTCGCCCTGCTGGCCCGCCCGCAGCTCATCATCGTAGACGAGCCGACGGCCGGGCTCGACCCCGCGGAGCGGGTCCGCTTCCTCAACCTGCTGAGCGAGCTGGGCGAGAACGCGATCGTCATACTCTCGACCCACATAGTGGAGGACGTCGCTGAGCTCTGCAGCCGCATGGCCATCATCAACCGCGGTGAGATCCTGCTCGAGGCTGAGCCGCTGGCGGCGATGCAGGCGCTGCGCGGCCGGATCTGGCGCACGATGATCGACCGCGCGGACCTGTCCGACTACCAGCGCGACTATCGGGTCATCTCCAGCCGCCTGCTGGCCGGGCGCACCGTGATTCACGTGTACTCGGAGAACGCGCCGGATCCGCGCTTCGAGGCGGTCGAACCCGACCTCGAGGACGTCTACTTCACAGCGATCGAAGGGCTACCCTTTCCTCAGGCCGAGCTGGTGGTGCCGGAGGTGGCCGGATGACAGGAGCGTACGCCGGGATCGTACGCTTCGAGCTCCGCTACTACCTGCGCCGGATCTCGACCTGGGTCTACTTCGGGGTGTTCTTCCTCGTCGCGTTTCTCCTCGTCCAGCTCGCGGGAGGCGCCTGGGATTCGGTGCAGGTCGGCTTCGGGGGCAGCGGGGGGAACGTCCACGTGGACTCCCCCTACGCGGTCGCCCAGCTGAGTGGCGCTATCTCGCTGTTTGCGGTGTTGGTGACCGCCGCGCTGGTGGGAAGCGCAATCTGCCGGGATTTCGATACAGGGGCGTATCCGCTCTTCTTCACTACCCCCGTGTCCCGGGTTCAATATCTGGGCGGCCGCTTCACGGGCGTGCTGCTGGTCAACGCTTTCATCCTCGCGAGCATCCCCCTGGGGCTCGCGCTGGGCAGCGCCATGCCCTACCTCGACCGGCAACGCTTCGGCGGGTTCGATCTGGGAGCCTACGTCAACCCGTTCTTCGTCTTCCTCTTCCCCAACCTCGTCTTCACCGCCGCGATCTTCTTCGCCCTGGCCGCCCTCACGCGCCGGATGCTGCCCAACTATGTGGGCGGCATCTTCCTGCTCATCGGCTACACGGTGGCGGGCGAGTACCTGCAGGGGATCGAGAACGATCGCATGGTGGGCATGCTCGACGCCTTCGGCTTTGGCCCCTACGAGCTGGTCGCGCGCTACTGGACGCCGGCCGAGAAAAACACGCTGCTGGCTCCCCTGGAGGGGCTGCTGCTGGCGAATCGGCTGGTCTGGGTGGGCGTGGGGTTGCTGATGCTGGCGGTTGCTTTCGCGCGGTTCCGCTTCGCCCACGAGGCCAGCGCGCCCCGCTGGCGACGGCGACGGAAGGCCATCGAGACGACGGTGGAGACCGTTCGTGGCGGTACTGAAGAGCGGCCCCTGCGCGTGCCTGCCGTGGCCCCGCGCCGGGGAGCGTTGGTGGCGCTCGTGCAGTTCTGGTCCATCGCCCGGCAGTCGTTCTGGGGGATCGTCCGGAACCGGTACTTCTTCGCCATCGTGGGTGGTGGCGTGCTCTTCATGATCCTGATGTCGCGCATCCTCCAGGACATGTACGGCACGGTCACCTGGCCGGTCACCTATGCCATGCTGGAGATCCTGGGTGCCAACTTCTGGATCTTCATGCTGGTCATCATCACCCTCTACGCCGGCGACCTGGTGTGGGCGGAGCGAGAGGCGGGGATTCACCAGGTGGTCGATGCTACCCCGGTGCGCGACTGGGTGCCCCTTGCGGCGAAGTGGACCGGCCTCGCGTTGATGATAATCGTGCTGCAGCTGGTGGTGATGCTGACCGGTATGGCCATTCAGCTCGCGGAAGGTTACACGCGGCTCGAGCCGGGGCTGTACCTGAAGTCGCTGCTGGGGATGGAGCTGGTGAACTTCCTCCTGCTGAGCGTCTTCGTGATGGTGGTGCACGTGCTGGCGAACCATAAATACGTCGCCCACCTGATCGTGGTGCTCCTGCTCGTGTTCACCGGATTCATGCCCGAGCTGGGGCTCGAGCACACCCTCTACCGCTACAACTCGGGGAGCACCGGCACCTACTCGGACATGAACGGGTTCGGCCCGTTCCCTGAGCGCTTCTTCTGGCTGAAGGGGTACTGGCTCGGGTGGGCGATCCTGCTCGCCCTAGCCTCGAACCTTTTCTGGGTACGGGGAGAGGAGAGCACGGCCAGCTGGAGACTGCGCCTCGCTCGCCTGCGGTTCCGGCGTCCCGCCGCGGTGGCCACGGCGGTGGCGTCTCTGTTGATCCTGGGCTTCGGGGGATTCGTGTTCTACAACACGAACATCCTGAACAGCTACCGGACGAGCCACGACGGCGAGGTCGCCGCGGCGGAGTATGAGCGGGAGTTCAAGCGCTTCGAGGGGATCGCGCAGCCCCGCGTCACGGGTGTCGACCTGCAGGTAGAGCTCTACCCCGAGCAGCGGCACGCCGAAGTGAGCGGGACCTACCGCCTGGTCAACCGCACGGACCAGCCGATCGACTCGGTCCACATCCTCCTGCCGAGCGAGGTCGACATCGAGCGGATGGAATTCGATCGACCGGCCGAGCAAGCGCTGCGAGACCGGAGGCTCGGCTACCACATCTTCACGCTGGGCAGTCCGCTGCTGCCCGGAGACTCGGCCCGGCTCGAGTTCGCGCTCTCCTTCGGGGTGGAGGGCTTCGCGAACAGCGAGGATTTCCTGGAGCTGGTCGAGAACGGCACCTTCTTCAACAGCGGTCTGTTGCCGTCCTTCGGGTACGACCCGGAGCTGGAGCTGTCTAGCGACGAGGTGCGGCGCAAATACGGGCTCGAGCCGAAGGAACGGGTTGCGCCGCTGGAGGACACGCTGGCGATCCGCAACAACTACATCTCGCGCGACGCCGACTGGATCGACTTTGCCGTGACGGTCGGTACGTCGCCGGATCAGATCGCCCTCGCTCCGGGATACCTCGAGCGGGAGTGGGTGGAGAATCCGCCGCCAGGCTCGGGACGCGCCCCGCGCCGGTATTTCCGCTACGAGATGGACGCGCCCATCCTCAACATGTACTCGGTCCTCTCGGCCAGGTACGTGGTCAAGCGCGATCGCTGGATTCCGGCCGACGGCACGGCGCAGCCGGTGACCATCGAGGTCTATCATCATCCCGGCCATGAATTCAACGTGGACCGGATGATCGACGCGGTGAAGAAGTCCCTCGACTACTTCACGCGCGAGTTCGGTCCCTACCAGCACCGGCAGCTCCGAATTCTGGAGTTCCCGCGCTACCAGACCTTCGCGCAGTCGTTCCCGAACACGGTGCCGTATTCGGAAGGGATCGGCTTCATCGCGCGCGTCAAGGACGAGGAGGAGGACATCGACTACCCCTTCTATGTCACGGCGCACGAGGTCGCGCACCAGTGGTGGGCGCACCAGGTCATCGGTGGGAACGTGCAGGGGGCAACGCTCCTGTCCGAGACCCTCTCGCAGTACTCGGCGTTGATGGTGATGGAGAAGGAGTTCGGTCGCGATCAGATCCGCCGCTTCCTCGCCTACGAGCTCGACGAATACCTGCAGGGGCGTGGCTTCGAGCAGAAGAAGGAGCTGCCGCTGCTGCGGGTGGAGGGGCAGGGGTACATCCACTACAACAAGGGAGCGGTGGTGATGTACGCCCTGCGTGACCTCATCGGCGAGGAGGCGCTCAACGCCGCCCTGCGCGACTACCTCGAGGAGGTGAAGTTCCAGCAGCCGCCGTACACCACCTCACTGGAGCTCTACCGGCACCTTCAGGCGGCAACGCCCGACTCGATTCGACCCATGCTCGAGGACTTCTTCGAGCACATCACCCTCTACGACAACCGGGCGCGCCAGGCGGCGGTGACCGAGCTGGAGGGCGGCGGGTACGAGGTTACGCTGCAGGTAGAGGGACGTAAGCTCCACGCGGACAGCCTCGGGAACGAATCCGAGGTGGCCATGAGGGATCTCGTGGATATCGGGGTGTTCGCCGCTCACCCCGAGGGAGGAACGCGCCTCGGATCCGAGCTCTATCTGGGCAAGCACTGGATCGGGCCGGGAGCGCAGACCATCACCGTGCGCGTCGACTCCCTGCCGGCCCGGGCGGGGATCGATCCGTACAATAAGCTGATCGACCGGAACCGGGACGACAACGTGGTGGCCGTACGACGGGGATCGTGAAGCTACCGGCTCCGACGGACGGCTAGCCGCCGGAGTACCGCTACGGGGCATCGCGCTCCCCGGCATAAGAGCGGCTCCGAGAGGGTTCAGCTAGCAGGTGGGGGGGTCCGGTACTTCGGATCGTTGTACATCTTGTACTGCCGATAGACCTTCGGCACGACTCTGCCCGCGGCGATGTCGTCGAGCAGCTGGGTGAGCTCCTCGGCGAGATCGTCGCGCTGCTGTTGCAGGACGCTCACCCGGTGTTCCGCTTCCCTGCGGAAATCCTCGGTCACGTCAGCACGCCTGACCTGCTCGCGCATGTGGTAGATCTTCAGCTCCATGATGCTGATCTTGTCCACCAGCGAGCCCACCGTCTCAGCCACGCGCCGCGCCTCCCGCGGCAGTCCGAACCGCTTCCATCACGGCCTCATCGATCCGCTCGATGAGGTCGTTCCGCTTCTGGTTCAGTCGATCGATGTTGCGCTTGGCGGCGGCGACCACGTGATCGTCGTCCACCCTCGCCTTGTCCTCTTCGTGCCAGAGCTCGACGTTCGTCTGCGCGAGCTGGGATACGAGGGAACCGATCGCCTCCTTCATTTGTGCCTCGTTCCTCGTTCGGGGGTGTTCGTTGCCGACCCTGCGGCTGGCCAAAGGTAGGTGGATCCGGGCGACCTCGCCACCGCAGCGCGGGCTTGCCGAACTCCTTCGACCCGGGCAGTTTGCCGCCTCCTGTCACGCGGGCTGCCGCCCGCTTCGAGCAAGCTTCAACGGGGATCTGATGTCCGTTCGCCTACCGCCTTCCGCCCGGGTCTGCCTGGTGATGATGAGCGCGATCGGCGACTCCGTCCACGCGCTGCCGGTCGTGACCGCCCTTAAGCGACACGATCCCACCCTTCATCTCACCTGGATCCTGCAACCGGGACCGGCGAGTATGATCGCCGGTCATCCGGAGGTGGACGAAATCATCATCTTCGAGCGCAGCCGTGGTCTGGGGGCCTACCGGGACATGCGCAGGAAGCTCGCGCGGCGCCGCTTCGACCTCGTCCTCGACCTGCAGGTGTACTTCAAGGCCAGCGTGGTGACGGCTCTGATCGACGCGCCGGTCAAGCTCGGATTCGACCGGGCTCGCGCGCGTGACTTCAACTGGCTGGTCACGACCCACCGGATTCCGCCACATGCGCCGCAGCACGTGCAGGACCAGTACTTCGAGTTCCTCGAGTATCTGGGTGTCTCAGCCGAACCGGTGGAGTGGAAGCTGGGACCCTGGCCGCACGAACGAGAGGCGCAGCGGGCGCTGTTGGCAAAGTACGACCGGCCGGTCGCGTGCCTCGCGGTGGGCAGCAGCGAGGCGCGCCGCGAGTGGGATCCCGTGTGCTGGGCAGAACTGAGCGACGCCCTCCACCGCGACTTCGGTCTGCAGCCGGTGCTCATCGGGGGAGCATCGCCTCGTGAGCTCGAATCCGAGCGGCGCATTCGCGAGGTAGCGACCCATCCGATCGAGTCGATGCTGGGGTCGTCTCTGCGAGAGATGGTGTGGTTGATCGAGGGCGCGGCGCTGACCATCTCTCTCAACTCGGCCCCGCTACACATCTCCGTGGCGGTGAACACTCCCGTGGTCGGGTTGATGGCCCGGCGAAACCCGAAGCGCACCGGACCCTACCGCTTTCGCGAGCTGATGGTCGACGCGTACGGAGAACCGGGCGAGGATTACCCGATCTCGCTGGAGACGCGGCCCGGCGGCCTGGAGAAGGTCAGCGTGGAGGACGTTCTGGAGAAGGTCCGACTCTGGCGAGAACGCTACCGAATCTCCCGTCCGGAGAGCCCGCGGGAAGTGCCGGCGGACGAATGACTGATCAGCAGCGCTCCGGCAGCGGGCCTGGCGCGCCCCTCGAGATCGCCATCGTGATGCTGACGGCGGTCGGCGACGTGGTGCACGTCCTGCCGGTGGTGAACTCGCTACGAGCCGCCTATCCGGACGGGCGTATTACCTGGATCGTGCAGCCTGGACCACTCGGTCTGGTGGCCGGTCACCCGGGGGTGGACGAGCTCATCCCCTTCGATCGCAAGAAGGGGTGGCGTGCCTATCTAGAGTTGCGCCAGAGGCTGCGCGGGCGCCGCTTCGACGTGGTCCTGGCGCTCCAGGACTACTTCAAGGCGGGGCTGATCACGGCGATGCTGCGGGCACCGCGCAAGATCGGCATCGACCGGGCGAGGGCGCGCGACCTCAACTGGCTCTTCACCACCGAGCGGGTTGCGCCGCGACCGCGCGGGCACACCCAGGACCAATACCTGGAGTTCCTGCAGCACCTTGGCATCCCCACCCGTCTCGACTGGAGCGGCCTCGGTCCCACGCCTGAGGAGGCGAGTCGTTACGCCACGCTGCTCCCGCCGCACCCCGGTCCGACGGTGGCGATCGTGATCGGGACCAGTCGTCCCGCCAAGGAGTGGCCGGAGGAGCGCTATGCCGCGCTCGCCGACCGGGTGCAGGAAGAGCTGGGCGGACGGGCGGTGATTGTGGGAGGGCGATCGGCCCGGGAGGAGGAGGCTGCAGCTCGCATCCGCGAGCTGGCGCGGCATCCGCCGCTGGATCTGCGCGAGTGGGACCTGCGGCGGGTGGTCTATCTGCTCGATCGGGCGGACGTGGTCGTCTCTCCCGATACCGGGCCATTGCACGTGGCCGTGGCTCTCGGGACGCCCAGTGTCGCCTTGATGGGGTACACGAACCCCAAGCGGGTCGGACCGTACCGTTTCCGCGAGCTGATGGTGGACGCGTTCGGGGATCCCGGGGAGGATTACGGGGTGGATGAGCTCTACCGGCCCGGCAGGATGGAGCGAATCGAGGTAGAGACGGTGATGGACCGGGTCCGGCTGGCCCTCGAGCGTTATGGAAGGGGTAGCTCGTCCGCAGGCCACGCGGGTCCGTAGCCGGCCCGCAGGCTTGCCCAATCTTCGGGGCGCAGCGGAACGCCCAGCTTGGCCGCTGAGCGGGCGAGGCGAAGCAGCTCGCGCGCACGCTGGCGCGAGGGAGCAGCGGCCGGGAGGAGTACCGCCCGGTCGAAGTCGATGATGTACACGGTCAGAGCTTCGTCGCCGTCCTGGACCACGAGCAGGTTGCGGAGGTTCAGGTCGGGATGGATGATCCCGGCGTCGTGCATCCGTCCGATCTGCTCGCCAGCCGCGCCCAGCAAGGCCGAGCGTCGCTCGGCTCCCGCAGCCCCCGCCGTGGCGAGTCTCTCCTCCAGGCCGCTCGCGCGCGCGATCCTGCGGGTGGCGATCCACGCCCGATAGGCCAATCCGCTCCGTCGCTCTCCCGCGGCGATCACCTCGGGGACGCGCACGCCTGCCGCGGCGGCGCGCGCGGTGACCCTGGCTTCAGCAAAGGCCCGGTGTCCCGCGAAGTATGCGTCCCCGTTCAGGTGACGCATCAGCCCGCCGCGGTGAAAGCGCCGGAAGACCGCCTCTCCTCCGTCCGGAAGCGCGAATACGGGATGCTCCGCCCGCCCGCCACCGATCGTTGCCGCGGCGTCGAGCTCCCCCTTCGCAGCCCCCGCGGCCCACGAGCGGAACCCGGAGCGGACGAGGATTCTCCACCCGCCCACCTCGATCGCCTCGAAGTCCCGGAGCGCCGGATCGCTCAGATAGGCTCGCCATCGCATGCCTGCCAAGCTAGGCGGTTCAGGCGCCCGGGGCGAGGGAACGTAATCCGTTGGCGCCGACCCTGCCGCATGCCTCGGCGTCCGCAGAGTGGACGGACCGCTTTCCCCAAGGGAGGGTTTGACTTCCGTCGCTGAATTTCTCTACCTTCCTCGTACGATGACCGCGAATTCCAAACGCCTCCTCTGGGTCGACGATGAGATCGATCTACTCCGCCCCCACCTGCTCTTCGTGCAGGGGAGGGGCTATCATATTGACGCGGTCGCAAACGGCGACGACGCGCTGGAGCTGATCCGTCTCCACCCCTACGACCTGGTGCTGTTGGACGAGCAGATGCCGGGACGTTCGGGGATGGAGGTGTTCGACGAGCTGCGCCGCATCGATCCGCTGGTGCCGGTGGTCATGGTCACCAAGAGCGAGGAAGATCGCACCATGACCGAAGCGATCGGCCGCCGCGTCGCCGACTACCTGGTCAAACCCACCTCACCACGGCAGGTCCTGTCCGTCGTTACCCGGCTGCTGGAGGGCGAGACCATCCAACAGCAGCACGTCGCTCGCGAATTCACCTTCCGCTTCCGGGAGCTGAACGCGCAGCGCGGCGTGGAGCGTGGGTGGCGCGAGTGGAGCGAGACCTACTCCGAGATCGTAGACTGGGAGCTGCGGCTGCGCGAAGCGGGCGAGACCGGGCTGCTCTCCTCGCTGGAGACCCTGCTGGACGACTTCCGCCGGGAGTTCTGCCGATTCGTGGTGCAGAACTACGGCGAATGGGTGAACGGCGCGCCGAATCGCCCTCCGCTCTCCATCGATCTCGTCCCACGCTTCCTGCTTCCGCTGCTGGGATCGAATCGGAGCGTCCTCTTCGTGATCGTGGATTGCCTCCGCCTCGACCAGTGGCGCACGATCCTGCCGATCCTCGCGAACTTCGCGGAGGTTGAGGAGGCGCTGTACTACTCGATCCTGCCTTCCGCGACGCCTTATTCGCGCAACGCCATCTTCTCCGGCTGGTTCCCCGACGAGATCGCGGAGGCGTACCCCGGCTGGTGGGACCGTGAGGGTGAGGGCGGATTGAACACCTTCGAGGATCAGCTGTTCGCCGCCCAGATTCGTCGCCTCGTCGGACAGGATCTCCCGATCCACTACGAGAAGGTCTTCAGCGCCAACGACGGCGAGCTGATGCTCCACCGCCTCCCGGGCTACCTCGGGCAGCCGGGCGTCACCGCGGTGGTGTTCAACTTCGTCGACATGCTGACCCACGGGCGCTCAGAGTCCGCGATCCTGCTCGAAGTGGCGCGCGACAACGAGGCGCTGCGGGCGCTGTCACGGCAGTGGTTCGAGCGCTCGCAGGCGCTCACGGCGATTCGCGAAGCGGTGCGCATGGGGGTGCCGGTGCTGGTCACCACCGACCACGGATCCATCCACTGTCACCGTCCGGTGACGGTGTACGCCAAGCGCGACGCAACCCAGAATCTGCGCTACAAGTTCGGCGACGACCTGCGCGCGCAGGATCCCTCGCTGGTCTTCTCCGTCGGTGACGAGCGCATCCTCCGCTTCCCGGCCGGGCGCACGGCCACGCGCTACCTGATCGGCCTGGAGGATGCCTTCTTCGTCTATCCCACCAAGCTGCGGCAGTACCAGGCGCGCTATAGAGGTAGCTTCCTGCACGGGGGTGTGAGCCCGGAGGAGATGATCCTGCCGGTTGCGCTGCTGACGGCGCGATGAAGCTCTACCTCCGCATCCTGGGCTTTCTCAAGCCCCACGCCGGGGTCTTTCTGGCGTCGATCGTGGCGATGACCATCTTCGCCGCGCTCGACGTCTCCAGCTTCATCCTGCTGGCCCCCTTCCTGGCCGTGCTCTTCCGATCGGAGGCGGCGGCGACCACCCCGGGCGTGGAGGTGCTGCAGGAGGGCGGTGGGGCGATCGGGGACCTCATCCAGTGGGCGGTCTCGGACATGGTGGAGCAGGCGCCTCCAATGGAGGCACTGCGCAACGTGGTCCTGCTGCTCTTCGCCGTCTACCTCGTCAAGAACGTCGCGTTGTACGTGCAGCAGTACACGGTCTCGGTGGTGCAGGGACGGGTGACCCGCGACCTGCGCAACGCGATGTACGACCACCTGCTGCGCCTGGGCTTCCCCTACTTTCAGCGCACCCGCACGGGTCAGGTCATCTCGCGGGTCACCGTCGACGTCGACCAGATTCGCTCTCTGGTCACGCAGAACCTCGCCAAGGCGGTTTCGTCGTTCATCCAGGTCGTCTTTCTTCTGACGTCGCTCCTTCTGCTCTCCTGGAAACTGACTCTGGTGGCGGCGCTCTCGCTTCCCCCCATGGTCGGGCTGTGGGCGCGCTTCCGCTCGCGCTTGCGGGTCGGGGTGTTGAAGGTGCTGGACGCGGTGGGCGAGCTCTCCTCGCACGTGCAGGAGACAGTCTCGGGGATAAGGCTGGTGAAGGCGTCGGGTTCTGAGCCCTGGGAGGCGCGGCGATTCCGCGCGCTCACCCAGCGGCATTACAAGGCCTTCGTACGCAACGAACGGTGGCGGCAGTTCTTCCCGCCCGCCACCGAGATGGTGATCGCGGTCGCGGTGCTGGCGCTGCTCTGGTACGGCAGCTACCTCGTGCTCGAGGAGGAGTCGCTGACGGCGGAGTACTTCCTGCTCTCCCTGGGCTTCGCCATGAAGCTGATGGCGCCGGCCAAGTTCCTGGGGCAGTTCCCCTCCGTCGTGCAGCCCGGCCTTGCCGCCGCGGAGCGAGCCTTCGAGATCATGGACGCGCCCCCCGAGGTGCTGGACCGGCCGGGTGCGCACCCGGTCGAGCGCTTCCGCGATGCCCTGCATTTCGAAGGGGTTTCCTTCGAGTACCAGCCGGGAGAGCCGGTTCTGAGGGACATCGATCTCACCATTCCGGCGGGCGAAGTGGTTGCCCTGGTGGGCGCCAGTGGGGCGGGGAAGAGCACCCTGGTCGACCTGATTCCCCGCTTCCACGATCCCACTGCGGGGCGAGTGACCGTGGACGGCGTCGATCTGCGTAAGGTGCAGCTTGCGACGTGGCGGGCGCAGCTCGGGATCGTCACCCAGGAAACCATCCTGTTCCACGACACGGTGCGGGCGAACATCGCCTACGGGACCGAGAACCCTTCGCAGGAGGCGGTCGAGGCCGCGGCGCGGGCGGCGTACGCCCACGATTTCATCATGGAGATGCCGGACGGCTACGACACCGTGATCGGCGAGCGCGGGGTGCGGCTATCGGGCGGCCAGCGCCAGCGCATCGCCATCGCGCGGGCACTCTTCCGCAATCCGCCCATCCTGATCCTGGACGAGGCGACCAGTGCCCTGGACACGGAAAGCGAGCTGCTGGTGCAGCAGGCGATCGAGGAGCTGGTGCACAACCGCACCGTGGTGGTGATCGCCCACCGCCTCTCCACCGTGCGACGTGCCGACCAGATCGTCGTTCTGGAAGGGGGGCGGATCGTGGAGCGCGGGACGCACGACGAGTTGCTGGCGCTCGAGGGCGTGTACCACCGGCTGTACCGCTTGCAGTTTGCCGCCTCCGAGGAACAGCAGCCGGCAGAAACTGAGGTTCCCGGACGGCATTAAGCCGCAAGGTCGGCGTGCGGGCGCCCACCAGGGGGCGCCCCGACAGGCCAGTCCGGTGCCGTTTTCCGGGGGGCCGCGACGCATAGTCGCCGCGAAATTCCTCGCGGGATTGACAAGGATGCGGAACGGGCGTCCGGAACGGCCCGGCGCCTGCGCACCACGGTCTTAGGACATCCGCGCTCACGACTCGAACTACAAAGCCTGAATCAAGGACGCTCATGCAAGTTCCGTTGCTGGACCTGACGCGGCAGTACCAGACGATCGCTGCGCAGATCGACCAGGCGATCTCGGGGGTGGTGAAGTCCCAGCACTTCATCCTCGGGCCGCGGGTGGAGGCCTTTGAGCGGCAGGTGGAGGAGACCCTGGGAGTGCACCACGCGGTGGGGTGCGCGAGCGGCACCGACGCGCTGCTGCTGTCGCTGCGGGCGCTGGACGTGAAGCCGGGGGACGAGGTGGTGACCACGCCTTTCACCTTCTTCGCCACTGCCGGCGCGATCCACAACGTGGGCGCGCGGCCGGTATTTGCCGACATCCAGCCGGACACCTTCAACCTGGACCCCGAGGCGGCCGCCGCCGCGGTGACCTCCGCGACCCGGGCGATGATCCCGGTGCACCTGTTCGGGCAGATGGCGGACATGACCGCCTTCCGTTCGCTCGCCGATCGGGCTGGCATCGGCCTGATCGAGGATGCCGCGCAGGCCATCGGGGCGCGTCAGCGCCGCCCCGACGGGAGCTGGATCACCGCCGGTACCCTCGGCGACGCTTGCGCTTTCTCCTTCTTTCCCTCGAAGAACCTCGGCGGGTTCGGCGACGGGGGGATGATCGTCACGCCCCGCCAGGAGGTGGCGGAACGCCTCAAGCGTCTCCGCGTTCACGGGGGGCGGCAGATGTACCACCACGAGGAGGTCGGCTACAACTCCCGGCTCGACGCCCTCCAGGCCGCCGTCCTCGCGGTCAAGCTGCCCTCGCTGCAGGCCTGGAGCGAGGCGCGACGCCGCAACGCGCAGTTCTACGACGAAGCTCTAGCCGGGCTCGAGGGCGTCCGGACGCCGACCGTGCGCCCAGAGAACGAGGCGATCTACAACCAGTACACCATCCGGGTGCTCGACGGGCGTCGCGACGCGCTCGTCGCACACCTGCGCGAACGGGGTGTGGGGTCGGCGATCTACTACCCGCTCCCCCTCCACCTGCAGGAATGCTTCGCCTACCTGGGTCACCGCGAAGGGGAGTTCCCCCACGCCGAGCAGGCGAGCCGCGAGGTATTGTCGCTTCCGGTCTTCCCCGAGCTGAGGGAAGAGGAGCGGGAGTACGTCGCGGATTCGATCCGAAGCTTCTTCGGCGCCTGAGCGAGACAGGAAAAGCGCGCGATGTTCGTCGCGGCGCACAACGGTGCCCGCATCTGGGGGGGCGCGGAGCTCGCGCTCGCGCGTCTGCTCGCGGGCCTGCAGGGCCGTGGGCACCGGGTGCTGCTCTACTGCAACCGGCCGGTCGTTGCCGAAGGAGCAGCGCGCATGGGCGTGCCTTCCCGCATCGCGCACATCGGAGGCGACGTCGCCATCTTCGACGCCGTGCGTTTCGGTCTCCACCTGCGCAACGCGCCGCCGGACGTGCTGATCGTGGGGACGTACAAGAAGCTGTTTCACGCCGTTCTCGCGGCGCGGATCGGGCACATTCCGCGTGTGGTCGCGCGCGTGGGGCTCGAGAGCGACGTCCCGCGAGCGTGGAAGTATCGCTATGCCCTCCGCCACGGTGTGGATCTCGTGGTGGTGACCGCTGAACGGATGCGCGGGCCCTTCGTAGACCTGCTCGGAGAGGATTCCGGACGGGTGACGGTGATCCCGAACGCAGCACCGTCGCCGCCTGAGCTGCCGTCGCGGGCCGCCGCGCGGGCTGAGCTGGGCCTTCCACCCGCCGCCCCGCTGATTGGAGTGGTGGCGAGGCTGGCCAGTCAGAAGCGCCTCGATCGGTTTCTGCGCGCGCTGTCGCGCCTTTCTCCCGAGGTGCACGGGGTCATTGCGGGCGATGGTCCGGAGCGGGCCGCGCTCGAGCAGCTCTCCCGTGACCTCGGCCTCGGCGGCCGGGTCCACTTCCTCGGGCATCGCGAACATCCCTGGCCGGTGTACGCCGCCCTCGACCTGATGGTGATCTCATCGGATCGCGAGGGAATGAGCAACGCCATGCTGGAGGCGATCGCCGCCGGTGTTCCCGTCCTCAGCACACCCGTCAGCGGGGCGGCTGACGCCCTCCACGCCGAGCCGGACGGCCGCCGCCCCGGCGTGGTGCTGGAAACCTTCTCCGAGGAGGAGCTCGCAACCGTTCTCCACGAAGTGATCTCCTCGCCTACCAGGCTGGCAGAAATGCGTGAGGCGGCCTGCGCCCGCGCCCGTTCCGAGTTCAATTTCGACCTCCTGCTGGACCGCTGGGAGGCGGCCCTCACCGGCGGAATGAATCCCAGCGGTTCCATGCTCACGCGATGAGCGACTTCCTGTATTCCTCGCGTCCACGCCCCCAGGGCGAGCTGCGGACGATTCTGAACAGCTTCCTGGAGTCGGTGTCCGCCTCCATCATCGAGGAGCACGGCCCGTGGGGATCGCTGGCGGTGGCCGCGTGCCCGCACGACGTGCAGCCGCTGGTCGCCGATGAAAACGGGATTACCGTCCTGCTCGGCTGGCCGGTGCTTCATGGCACGGCCGGGTTCACTGCCGCCCCGGTGCTCGACCCGGGGCGCCGCAAGGCGGTGCATGAGCTCCTCCTGGAGACCCGCGGCGCCACGACCGCGGCATCCCGTCTCGACGGCCCCTTCGCCACCCTGACCATCGACAGGACTGCGGCCGTCGCGGACGTTCTCACCGATCGCATGGGGTTCATTCCCCTCTTCCACGCGTCGCCCAAAGACGACGAGAGCGCGCTGGTGCTGGGGTCGCATGTGGACGCGGTCGCCGTGGCCTCGGCCCGGGTCGGGGATATCGATCTGGTATCCGCCGCGGATTTCACGGTGCACTCCACCATCACCTACCCGCGCACGCTCTATGACGGGGTCGTGCAGTTCCCGCCCGCCTCCGCGCGGCGCTGGAATCGATCGGGATGGGAGAGCCCGGAGCAGACCTACTGGTTTCCGATGGAACAGCCGACCCGCTATGCCGGACGAGCAGCGCGTGCGCTGCGCGGCGCGTTCAGGGCCGCGGTCCAGCGCGGCTGTGAGGGCAGGGAGGGGGTTGGCCTGCTGCTGAGCGGGGGCGAGGATTCGCGCGCAGTGCTCGGCGCCATTCCGCGCTCGGTGCGGGTGGACGCCTTCATCTTCGGCGACTGGGAAAACCGCGAGTTCCGCATAGCCCGTCGGATCGCGGAGATCTACGGAGCGCACCTGCATTTCGGGCAGCGGCAAGCAGACCACTACCTGGCTTACGAGCTGGTGGCCCCCATGCTCGGCACGCAGCACCGCTACACCGACGTCCATGGGTACGGGCTGCATCGGTCGCTACGTCTCGACGAGCTGCCGATCGTCTTCGACGGCTACCTATCCGACTCGTTGCTGAAGGCGAACTACGCTCATCGGCCGAAGCGTCGGCTGGTCCGCCGAGCATCACCGCTCGAGGGCGAGCGGCACCCGCCGATCATCGCCAACGCCGCCGGCCTGCGGGAAGACCTGCTTCGCGAGGTGGAGCGCCGGCGGGACGCTCACCGCGATCTGATCCGCCGCATGCGCCCCTTCTCCGCGGCGGAGTGGCTTGTCCTCTGGCCCTTCAGCATGCGGGCGACCGGCTCCAACATTCACGGCAGTCGACGACTGTTCCGCAGCTACGAGCCGTACGTCAGCAACGAGATCCTGGAGATCGCCGCTGCGGTGCCGCAGTTGTGGAAGCGCGAGCGGCTGCTCTTTCATCGCGCCATGCGCCCGTTCCTTGCCCCGTCGTGGTTCGTACCACACGGCCGCTCGAAGTACCCGTACTTCGGCCCGATCGCCAACGTCCCGCTGGGGCTGGGCGTGAAGTGGGCGCGCATGCTCCGCGACCGGTTAGCCGGCGAGCGCGGCAGGGTCCAGGGCCCCTGGCCCGAGCTGTCGCAGCTCGTCGCCACTCCGGCCATGCACAGCCGACGCTCGGCCATGGCGCTCGAGGAGACGCCGTTTGCCGAGCTCTTCCAACCGGGGCTCGACCCCCGCAAGAGGCAGGAGGCGCAGAGCCGCTGGACGCCGGAACAGCAGCTCGGCTTCCTGCAGATGGTCCATCTCTACCACCGCACCGCGGCATGAGCCGGAGCGGCAGCGACTCCTTGGCCATTGCTGAGCTCGCGGGGAAGCGGATCTGCCTGGTCCTCCTCACCGGGCTCGGCGACGTCGTCATGGGCCTACCGGTGGCGAACGCCCTGAAACGCCACGTGCCCGGCGTGCACGTCACCTGGGTGGCGGAGCCGATGCCGGCCGGCGTCCTGCGCGGTCACCCTGCCGTCGACCGTATCGTCGTATACGAAAAGAAGAAGGGAGTGCGCGGGCTCCTCGGGCTACGGGAGGCCCTGAAGGGAGGCGAGTTCGATCTGACGCTGAACCTCAACTACTACTTCAAGAGCATCTGGCCGGTGCTGCTGTCCCGAGCCCCGCGCCGCATCGGGTTCGACCGAGGACGAAGTCGCGACGGCACCTGGCTCGCGGTCAACGAACACCTCGCTCCGCGGCCGCGTAGCCACACGGTCGACATGTTCCTGGAGTTTCTCGATCACCTGGGGGTGCCGCGAAATCCGATCGAATGGCGCCTGGAGCTCACGTCCGAAGAACGTCGCGCGCAGGCCTCCTTCTTCGAGCGCTTCAACGGTGATCCGGTGGCGGCACTCGTCCCGGCAAGTGCCAACTCGCGCAAGGATTGGTTTCCCGACCGGTTCGCGCGGGTAGCAGAGGGTCTGCGTGAGGATTTCGGTTATCACGTGCTGCTGGTAGGCGGCCCCGGAGAGCGCGAGACGAACATCGCGCAGGAGATCGAGTCGACCGCCCGCACAGAGGTGGTGTGGGCGCTCGGGGATGGGGTCCGGCGTCTGGTCTGGCTCCTGGCGGGTAGCGACCTGGTGATCGCTCCCGACACCGGCCCCGTGCACATCGCCCGCGCGCTGGACGTACCGGTCATCGGACTGTACGGTCATACCAACCCCTGGCGCGTGGGGCCGTACCGTCGATTCGAGGACCTCTGGATCGACGAATACACGGATCCCGGTGAGGCGCCGGATCCCTCGCGCTTCGATCCGAAGCAGGAAAGGATGGAGCGCATCCGCCCCGAGGACGTTCTGGAGCGGGTGGAGCGCGCCCGCGAGCGCTACCCACGAACCGTGAAGCGCTGAGCAGTGGCTCGCATGCGACCCCCACAACCCCAACCGCACTTCGCCTCGTGAGACTCCTGGTGACCGGAGGGATGGGCTTCATCGGCAGCAACTTCATCCGGTTGCTGCTCGAGGAGCGTCCTGCGTGGGAGATCTGGAACCTGGACGCCCTCACTTACGCGGGTAATCCGGAGAACCTCGCCGACGTGGCCCCGGCGGCGGAGCAGGCGGGGAGGTATCGGTTCCTGCACGCCGACATCGCGCAGGGGGATCGGTTGCGTGAGATCCTGGTTGGCGCGGAGGTGGACGTGGTGGTGAACTTCGCCGCGGAGAGCCACGTGGATCGCTCGATCGAGGGCTCAGCGGCCTTTGTCCGCACCAACGTGGCCGGAACCCAGGAGCTTCTCGACGCCGCCAGGGCGGCCGGTGTGTCGCGCTTCGTGCAGATCTCGACCGACGAGGTGTACGGGGATCTCGGTCCCGTCGACCCGCCCTTCACCGAGCGCTCGCCCCTGGCTCCGTCCTCCCCGTACAGCGCCACCAAGGCCGGGGCCGATCACCTCGTTCTGGCCTACCACCGGACCCACCGGATGGACGTGGTCATCACCCGCTGCTCCAACAACTACGGCCCGTACCAGTTCCCCGAGAAGCTGATTCCGCTCATGATCGTGAATGGGATGTCGGGCCGGAAGTTGCCGGTTTACGGGCGGGGGGAGAACGTGCGCGACTGGATCCACGTGGAGGATCACTGCCGCGGGGTGCTGGTGGCGCTGGAGCGCGGGCGCGCGGGGGAGGTCTACAACTTCGGAGGCGCGAGCGAGCGCAGGAACATCGATGTCGTGAGGGCGATCGTGCGGGCGCTGGGCGCCCCCGAATCGCTGATCGAGTTCGTGCCGGACCGGCCCGGTCACGATCGACGCTACGCGATCGATTTCAGTAAGGCGGCCGGCGAGCTCGGCTGGGCGCCGCGCTTCGACTTCGAGCAGGGGCTCGCCGCCACCGTCGAGTGGTATCGGGAGAACGCCGCATGGTGGCGGCATGTGCAGGAGGGAGTCTACCGGAAGAGCGCGGAGATGATCGCCGGCTGGAGTGCACGCTGACGGAGATGGCGCGACCTACAGTTCAGGATCGGGTGGAGTATCTCCTGGCGCGAGCACTGGAGGGCGGCATCACCCACCTGCCGCCCGGCGCGGCCGATTCGGTAGGCAGGGCGATCGGGCGGCTGGTGCGGCAGCCGTTGGGAATCCGGCGGAAGACGGTCCTCGAGAACCTGCGGATTGCCTTTCCGGAGGCCGACGAGGAGTGGATCGAGCGGGTGGCGCGCCAGGCCTACGAGCACCTGGGGCGGGAAGTGGTGACCATGATCCGGCTCTCGCGCATGAGCCGCGAGGAGGTGCTCGCCCTCACCGACGTTCCTACCTGGCCGGAGGTCCAGGCGGCCTTGGCCGAGGGGAAAGGCGCGCTGTTGGTCACCGGGCATTATGGGAACTGGGAGGTGGCGGCGGCGTCGGTGGCGGCGCGCGGTGTGCCGATCTCCGCGATCGTGAAGCCGCAGCGCAATCGCCTGGTCGACCGGATGGTGCAGGAGGCGCGGGCTCGCTTGGGGATCGGGACCATCACGATGCGCAAGGCGGCGCGGCAGGTGCCGAGGTTGCTGGAGAAAGGAGGGGTGGTGGGAATCGTCGCCGACCAGGACGCCCGGGGAAAGGGTGTGTGGGTGCCGTTCTTCGGGAGACCGGCTTCCACGTTTCGCGGTCCCGCTCAGTTCGCGTTGAAGTTCGGCGCGGCCGTCTTCGCCTCGATCGCCCGACGTCTCCCCGACGGCCGCTACCGGGTGGAGGGGACCCGGCTTCCCCTGCTGCGGACGGGAGACCAGGAGGCGGATGAATGGCGTTTGACGGCCCTTCTTGCGGAGCATCTGGAGGCGGAGATCCGCAAGGATCCAGGCCAGTATTTCTGGTTCCACAAGCGCTGGAAGACTCCTCCGCCTCCGGAACTTTGACCTCGGGGTCCTCGTATCAGTTCCGCACGGTCGCGTGCCCGACGGCTAGTTCGACGGATCACCGCAGATCGAATTCGAAATAGTTCTTGATCTATATCTGCATACCGGCCTACAACGAGGCGGCCACCATCGGGGTGTTGTTGTGGAAGATCCGACAGGTGATGAGCGAGTTCCGGCGGGATTACGAGCTCCTCGTCTTGAACGATTTTTCCACCGATTCGACCGAAGATGTGCTGGCGCCCTATCTCCGGGTCCTGCCGCTCAGCGTTCTGCGCAGCGATCAGCGGCTCGGCTACGCGGCCTCGGTCGAGCGATTGATTCGCGAGGCGGTCGGCCGCGCTTCACACCCGCGGCGTGACGTCGTCGTCACGCTGCAGGCGGATTTCAGCGATCCCCCCGAGGAGATTCCGGCCCTGGTCAAGCGCATCGAGGGCGGTGCGGACGTGGTCGAGGCGACCTCGGGTGTGGTCCCGTCCACGGCCCCGCGCGTTCTCAAGTGGGTGCGCAGGACGCTACCGTGGATCCTTCGTCGCGCGGATCTCCCGGAAGGGGCACGCGATCCGGTTTCCGGGTTTCGTGCCTACCGCGTGGCGGTGCTCAAGAAAGCCCTCGCCGAACGGAACGGAGATCCGCTCCTCTCGCGGGAGGGGTGGGCTGCCAACGTGGAGCTGCTGCTCGCGGTGGCGCCATACGCCCGCCGGGTGGATGGCGCGGAGATCGCTGACCGGCAGCCTCGGCGGTTGCGCGAGACGCGCTTCCGTGCCTGGGACACGTTGGTGCAGGTCTGGGGAGTCGCGCGCAGCAGAAAGACTCCGCCTTCCTCCGTCACCGGCGTCGACGCAGCGGGATGATTACGAGTGATGAGTATTCAGAATGCGGTTCGATGGCTCGGTGCACCGGGGCTCGCCTTGCTCCTGCTCGGCGGAACCCCCGAGGCGTCGCGCGCGTGGCAATCCAGCGCGGGACCGCCGCGCCCGGCGGTGGTGCCATTCGGCACCGGCGAGCGGGCTGAGTACCAGGTCAAGCTGGGCGGGGTCTCCGTCGGGAGCGGATCGATGGAGGTCGTCGGCCTCGACACCGTCCGTGGCCACCAGACCTATCATGCGAGCCTGCGGGTTTCGGGGGGCCTTCCCCTCATGCGCGTGGACGACCGCTTCGACTCCTGGATCGACGTGGAGGGGCTCTTCTCGCGCCGCTTCAAGCAGAATCAGCGCGAGCTGAGCTTCCGGCGCAACCGCACTTACGAGTTCTTCCCCGAGGAGCGGCGCTACGAGCGGGTGAATTCTGACGACCGGGGGCAGCTACCCACCAATCAACCCCTGGACGACGTCTCGTTCCTCTACTACGCGCGCACGCTGCCACTCGAGGTCGGCGACCGGTACGTGCTCGACCGCTACTTCAAGGCGGACGGCAATCCGGTCATCCTGGAGGTGCTGCGCAAGGAGACGGTGAAGGTACCCGCGGGCACCTTCAACACCGTGGTCGTACGGCCCATCATCAAGACCGACGGGCTTTTCGGCGAGGGGGGCGAAGCGGAGGTCTACTTCACCGACGATCCGCGTCGCCTGATGGTGCAGATGCGCAGCAAGGTCCCCCTGGTGGGCTCCCTCAGCCTGCACATGACCTCGTATAAGCCGGGGGAGGTGTTGAGCCGGCCGGGAGGGTATTGAGGGCGTACTGAGGCTTGCCCGTCCGGAGCGACACCCCCCGGCCTGGTCAAAGCACCGAGCGCGTAAACCTCACCACCTCCCCGTTGAACTCGCGCGCCGTGTCGTAGATGCCGGCGTGCGAGCCGCCCTCGATCCAGCGGAGCTCGCCCCCGGGAAGGCTCGCCGCGAGGGCTGCGGCGAAGTCTCTCCCCACCACCGGATCACGGGTTCCCAGCAAGACGACCCCGGGAGAGCGCGCGTCTGTCGCCAGGGCCAGCGCGTCGTTGCGCGCGGCAGCGACCCAGGTGTTCCAGGCTCGGCGGAAGCCGGCGCGCAGATAGGCCTGCGCCACCACCACCTTCAGCCTCCACGACTCACGCGGCGCATCGCGCAGCAGACCGATGGCCTGCCGCAACAGGCGGTGCCTCGCGGGATCACCGGTGGGCGCCGCCAGGACCAGCCCTGCCACCCGACGCGGCTGCCAGACGGCGTGCTGCAGAACGGTCTGACAGGAGAGCGAGTGACCGACGTAGACGGCCGGCTCGAGGTGCATCCGCTGCGCCCAGGCGTCGAGCGCCGTCGCCTGTTCCGGAATGGAGAGTCCCGCGGGAGGGCCGTTGGTGCGGCCGAACCCGGGTAGGTCAGGAGCGAGCACGCGGTAGCCGGCGGCCGCGAGGGCCGGCCCGTTTCGCCACCAGTAGTCGGCCGACACGGCGAGGCCGTGCAGCAGCACGATCGTCGGCCCGGTCCCGGCTTCGCGATAGCGAACGCGCCAGCGCTCCACCGTGATCCACCGTTCCTTCGTCCACTCGGCTGCGCAGGCGCCGAGCTGGCTCGTCTCCACGCGGCCGTCAGGCACCGACCGGCTCACCTTGCAGGAAACGGAGCACGAGGCGGTTGAAGGCTTCCGGCCGATCCACCATCGGCATGTGCGCCGCCCCACGGAGGATCACCAGCGACGAGTCGGGGATGCCCTGCCGCAACTCGAGGGCATGGGAGAGCGGCACCCAGCTATCCCGCTCTCCCCAGAGAATGAGGGTGGGAGCCTGGATCCTCGGGAGCAGGGGGCGCACGTCGTCGCGCAGGATGTGTCCGATCGAGCGGAGGAGGGTTCGCGGGCCGGCCGTCCACGCGTCGCCGACGATCACGCGGAGGAACGACGGATCGCCCCAGCGCCAGAGCGGCGCGATCTCCAGGGCGAAGCGGGCGACGTGGCGAGGAGTGGTGGGGCGGGGGATGCCCGCTGCGTCCACCAGCACCAGGCGGTGGAGGCGCTGGGGGTGGCGGACAGCGAAGTGAATCGCTACCTGTCCCCCCATCGAGTGGCCCGCGACGTCGGCCTGCTCGATCTCCAGCACGTCCAGCCAGGACGCCAGGAGATCGGCCATTGCGTCGAGGGTGGGGACCCGCCCCGCCAGGGGGCTACGTCCGTAGCCGACCAGGTCCGGAATGAGCACCCGGTGCCGCGTGGCGAGTCCGTTGATGTTGCGCTCCCACCAGCGCCCGGACCCGGAGAGGCCGTGCAGGAGCACCAGGGGGTCCCCGGCGGATCCGGCTTCCAGCGAGTGGATGTCGTAGCCCCGGACGCGGGTGGACATCCGAGCCCGCTCCACGGCGGACGCCGTGTGTCGCCTGCTCTTCCAGGCTGCGGCTCCGGTGTCGGCGGGAACTGGTTGCGAGGCCATACGACGATCCTGAAATCGCGGGGTGATCGCTCGCGATCCTCTCGCAAAGCTCGAGCCCCAAGGGGCTTCAGAGGTTGGCGGAAAGTGCCGTAACTGTTATATTTGGAGTTCAAACAATTTCCAAATTTCGCGCTCCGACGGGAGAGCGCGTCCAGCTACAGGGGGGCTTTTGACTCAAACGGGACGTAATGACGTGGTAGAGAGGGCAAGAGACGAGCTCTTCAGTCACATCCACCGGTGTGGCGTCCTGAAGGCCTTGCCGGAGCACCAGGTGGAGTGGATGGATGACACGATCGAGTACATCGCCGAGCGGTATCCGGACCTGACGCGCGACCAGCTCAGCGAGCTACGCACGATGGGTCTCCGCTTCTGCAGCCCGGTGATCGATCATTCGCAGACGGCCGCGGAAACGGAGGCTGGCGGCGAAGCGGCCGAGTCGGAAGCGGCCGCCGCCTGATCCGACCCCCGAGGGGCTCCGGAACGCCGGGGCCCCAGAGCACCATGGACCCCGACATAGTACTACCCACCTTCCTCTTCGTTCTCGCACTCCTGGCGGCGAACGCTTACTTCGTGACCGCAGAATTCGCCCTGCTCACCCTGCATCGCTCGCGGGCGGAGCAGGAGGCGCGTGACGGAGACTCCAGGGCGGACCGCCTGCTCCCCGTGATCAATTCGCCGGATCGCCTGCTGCTCACGGCGCAGATCGGGAGCAGCCTCACGACCATGCTGGTTGGATTCCTGCTCGCGCGAGCTTCGCTCCAATGGAGCGGGCCGGCGTCGGGCACGCGGGTGGGCGTGGTCGTCCTGGCCTTCGCTATGGCGGTTCTGCTCCACGCCGCCCTGAGCGGGCTGCTGCCCAAGCTGGTGGGGATCCACCGAGCAGCTCGAGTCGCCGGCGTGGTCCTGCCGCCTCTGCGCTGGCTGGAGACGGGGCTCCGCCTCGTGACCTGGCCGCTGTCGAAGCTCGTCTCGGCGGTGGCGCGTCTCTTCGGAGTGACCGAGTCCGGATTCCATCCGCTCGTCCGCACGCCCGAGGAGATCCGCATTCTGGTGGCGCGCGGCCACGAGCAGGGAGTGGTCGAAGAGGACGAGCGGGAGATGATCCACGGCATCTTCGAATTCTCGCAGACCGTGGCCCGCGAGGTGATGACGCCACGCATCGACGTCGTCGCCGTGCCGGTCGACATCACCCTCCCGGAGCTGATCCGGGTGGTCGTGGAGGAGGGTCACTCGCGCTTGCCGGTCTACTCCGGCACCATCGACAGCGTGGTCGGAGTGCTGCTGGCGAAGGACCTGATCCCGCTGCTCGCCGACCCGGATCGCTTCCGGGATCGACCCTTCGACATCCGCGAGGTGATGCGCGAGGCCTACTTCGTTCCGGATACGAAGCCGGTCGACGACATCCTGGCGGAGTTCCAGCAGCAGAAGGTGCACCTCGCGGTGGTCCTCGACGAGTTCGGCGGCACCTATGGCGTGGTGACGATGGAGGACCTGCTGGAGGAGATCGTCGGCGAGATCGACGACGAGTATGACGTCTCCGAGCCCGACTTCTCGGCGACCCCGGAGGGCGACGTGCTGATCGACGGTGGAGTTTCCCTCTCGGAGGTCAACGAGCGCTACGGACTGGGTCTGCCCGAGGAAGACTACGACACGATCGGCGGGTACATCTTCGGGGCGCTGGGCCGCGTGCCGGTGCCCGGAGACCAGATCGATGCCCCCGGCCAGGACGGCGCGGTCACCCTGGTGGTGGAGGAGATCGAGGATCGCCGCGTCTTGCGGGTGCGCCTGACGCGTGCGGCTCCGGTGGTGGAGGAGGTCGCCGCGGACGAATGACGGGCCCCAGGAGGGTAACCCTCCTGATCCCCACCCGTCCGGCAGCGATCAGCGGAAGATGTGCTTGAACCGCCTTGCCTCGCGCCCGCCGCGCTCCTGCAGGCTTTCCAGGCGCGTCAGCACCCGGTTCGTCACCGAGTTGGCGATCGATTCGTCGAGGGAGACCATCTCCGCGTACAGCTCGATCCCTCGATCCAGGTCGACCTCCTCCCCGAGCGTTTGCAGCAGGTCGAGGAGATTGTTTGCATGCGTCTCGATGAGCGCTTCCTCGGCACGGGCCGAGAGAAGCAGGAGCTTCCTGCGTGCCTCGGCGCTGAGCCGCCTTCGACGGAGCCAGTTGAACATTTCGTTCGCGGTTCGAGACGGCGAGAAGATGGTCCTGGGGCTGGGAGTTCGCAACCCCGTGCCACCTCTCCGGGGGTGGTACGGAGCGCGGGCCTCCGTTATACTTAGCCCCACCCGCCGGCCCCGCGACTGGGGATTTCCGCTTCAGTGCTTCGCCACCCGAGGACTGACTGGATGACGTATTCATTCCTGAGTTCTGAAGAGTTCGACGAGCGCGCGCATCAGTACTACGATGCCGGCGAGTACGACCTCGCGCTCGAGGTGCTGAAGGAGGGGATTCAGCGGTATCCGCAGGCGGTGGATCTGCACGTGGGGCTGGGTTACGTCCGCCTCGCTCGCGAGGAGTACGTCTGGGCGTACCAGAGCTTCTCCGAGGGCTTGCTGCTCGACGCGGACCACGAGGACGCCTGGGTCGGGTTGGGCGAGGCGCTGCTGAAGTTCGGGAAGGTGGACGAGGCGCTGCGCGCCTTCCAACGGGTGGAGGAGCTCGGGCTGGGTGACGATTGCGAGATGGGGCTGGCGATCGGCCGGGCCCTGTATCGGGAAGGCCTCTTCCGCGAGTCCCGGGATCGGCTGGCCGCTCTGGCGGTGAAGCACCGGAACTCCGCGGAAGTGCGCGCGGCGCTGGGCTACACGTTGCATGCATTGGGCGATGACCTCGGCGCGCGACGGGAGCTTCGCGCGGCCCTTCGCCTCGATCCCGACCTTCACGAGGTTCGCATCTACCTTGCTCATCTGCTCTTCGAGCGGGGCGACCTGGAGTCGTCGCTGCGCGAAATGGAGCGGGTGCCTCCCGCTGAGCACTGGGATCCCCTCTCGCTCTGGCGGTTCATCGAGCTGAAGTGCAGTCTCGACGGCCTCACCGAGGATGATCCGTCGCTCGCCCCCTGGCGTGACCGCTGGCTGGAGCTGCAGGCCGAGCCCGATGCCGTGGATCACCTGCTCGCCGAGGTCGAGGCGGCTTTCGAGGACGCGGGTAACGACGCGGGGGCCGCGCTAACGGTGATCGCGCCGGGCCGGCCCGAGGCGGAGATCCACCGCGTCCGCACGGCTGACGGCCGGCTCTTCACCGGAACCTGGAACGAGATCGTCGCGCGGATGGCCGACGAGCTCGCTGGACCCGGCGAATCGGTCGCCTCCTTCATGGAGCAGGCGGCGAACCGGGTTCGCAGCCTGACCGGGTGTGAGATTCCCTGCGACGATCCGGAGAGCTTCCTGCGCGAGAGCGCCCGGATGGGATTGCTCGAGATCGACGACTGAAAGGAGGCGGGGTGGCGGCCGGAACCGAGGATCAGGAATCCGCGCTTCGCCCGCTCCGGAATGTCGCGTCCACGACGGCGGCGCTCCGTTCGGGTGAGCTCACCGAAGAAGAGAGCCGGGCGGCGGTCATACAGGTAGCCGCCGCGGTCGAGATGTCGCTGCGGCGCCTCCTCCGCGACTACCCGGGCGCTGCCCTGCAGGTGAGACTGCGCGCCCTGGCGCCCGACGAGCTGCGGGCGGACGAGGTTCTCGCCGAGCTCCGCCAGCACGACCAGATCTCTATCGAGCTCGCCGCTGCCGTGCACGACCTGCTCGAGGTCCGGCAACGCCTGCGCGGTGGTGCTCCGCTCTCGCCGCAGGACGCAACCCTCGCCTACCAGGTGGCGGACCGCCTCGAGCAGGAGGCCAATCGTCCGCATCCGCCGGTCCCCGCTCCCAGCCCGACAGTCGACGAATTCGAGGAGGAGGCCAGCGTCCTGGCCGCGAGCCCTCCCCGGCGTCGCAGGCGCATGGCGAGCACCCCGCCGAAGGGTCAGCTGGCCCTGGCAGGCGTGGTGATCGTGTTGCTCGTGGCCCTTGGCGTGTGGTGGGCTGCGCCGGGGGACAGCAGCGAGCTCGAGGAAGGAATCACTCTCTTCCGCATGGGCGCGTACGAGGACGCGGCATCGCATTTCTGGCGCTTCGCCCAGGAGAACCCGGAAGATCCTACCCCGCGCCTCTACCTGGCCCGGATTCACCGGCGGCTGGAGCGTCCGGACCTTGCGGCCGCTCAGCTCGACACGGCGCTCGAGCTCGCGCCCGAGGACCCCGACGTCTTCGTGGAGCTGGGCTTCCTGCTGATCGACACGGGTCACCCGGCCGAGGCGGTCGGTCGCTTCCGCTCCGCTCTCTCGCTCGATCCCGACTCGGAAACGGCCTGGATAGGCCTGGTCACCGCCCTGCGCGAGGACGGGCGTCCTGACGCCGCAGAGCGGGTCGTGCAAACGGCGCCGCCCGCCCTGCGTCCGCGGCTCGCCCTTCCAGTCGACTCTGCCGCCGCGCCGTGAGCTTGAGCGCGATGAACCTGGCCGAGCGTCTCTACCTACGGCTGCTGGAGGCGCTTCGTCAGGGCGGCGTCCGACACGACCAGGAGATCACGGTCGGCGACGTCTACCAGCACCTCGTTCCCTATCGGGCGGTTCGTTCGGAGCTCGGCGTGTTCGAGCTGGCCGAGTACGAGCACGCCCTGCTTCAACTGCTCGCGGGAGAAGGCGAATTCCTGCGGGTGGCCGATGAGACGGTACGGTCGGAGCTGGCCGCCGAGCTCCGATCTCCCAACCCCATCCTCGGCATCTATCGAGACTACGCGGCGAGCCCGGTCGTGCTCCTTCGCTCCGGGGAGGAGCTGCGCGCGTCCGCTGCCGCGGACGCGGACTCTCCTGGCACAGCGCCGAAAGGAACCGAGGAGGAGACGGTCCGGCCGGTCACCGATTTTCTGCAGGAAGACTCCGACGACGCGGCTGACGAGGTCTCGGCGCGTGAGTCCGCCGGCGACGTCGGCGGCCGAAATGCACCCCGAGTGGGGAATGCTGCGGGCGGGCCCGCGAGGAGTCGCCAAGACCCGTCGGACCAGGCCAGTGTGGGTGAGCCGCGCCCGCTTCCTCCGCTCGATTACCCGGCTCCGTCACCCGCTCCGGCCGATGCCACTCGCGTGGCGGGGCACTCGCCTGCGCCGTTTCCGGACAGGGATTCGGGAGACGCGCAGCGTCCGCAGGTCATGCAGGCCGAATGCGTTCGCTGCGGCCAGATCCTTCCGGAGGTCGAGGGGCTTCGCTTCTGTCCGTATTGCGGGATTGATCAGACTGTCCTGCCGTGTGAGCGCTGCGGCACGCCCTTGCAGCCGGAGTGGAGCTTCTGCATCCGCTGTGGGACCCGGCGCTCCCTCCCGCCCGCCGCAGGCGCCTGACCCATCGTGACGGGAACATCGCTTGCGCCTTCTCGCACGCTGCCTCGCGGCCTTCTGCGTGGCGGAATTCTCGAATTTCTCCCTCACCGTTTCGGGGCCGCCATCGAGGGGTGCCCCTGGGGGAAATCATCAACGAAAGCGAACTGGTCAGGTGCGTAAGGTGGCTGGAAGGAGGTCGGGGAGGTGGTTCGTCCTGCCAGGGGTGCTCGCGGCTCTGCTCGCCGGGTGCGAGGTACGGGCGGGGGCCGACACAGAGGAAGGACTCGCCGCCGACCTGGAGCCGTCGACTCCGGTGCACGCGGCCGGCTCGATACCGCCCGGTCTGACCGAGGAGGAGGTCGAGCGCGGTCGCGAGCTCTTCCTCCCCTGCGCGGTCTGTCACGGTTTGGACGGCCAGGGGAACCAGCTCGGTCCGTCGCTGCGGGACACGGTCTGGGTCCACATAGACGGGTCCCTCGCGTCCATCGAGCAGATCATCCGCAGTGGCGTTCCGCAGCCGCTCGACTACCCGGTTCCGATGGTCCCGATGGGCGGCGGAGAGTTCGACGACGCCGACCTCCGTGCGGTGGCCGCGTACGTCTACGCCATCTCCCATCCGTCCCCGCCCGATTCGGTGCCACCGGCGGAGCGCTCTCCGCCGCGCCGGCGCTGAGCGCCCACTAGTTGTCGGAAGCTGGAGTCCTCGCGCCCGGACGGCTCCGCTAGACGCACAAATTACGTCATTTCAGAGATTTACGTGTCGCTCGGTACGACTGTTGCGACGTCGCTCCGCCCCTGACTGCAAACCGATTTCATGGAGGCGATCATGAGCGACGAGTTCGACCGGGTGGTGCCTCTGGACGAGCTTCCAGACTTCGAGGTGGCGGAGGGAGACCCCGACGTGCGCGGGTGGGAGGTGCTCGCTTCCGATGGGACGCGAATCGGCGAGGTCGATGACCTCCTCGTGGATACGGACGCGATGAAGGTTCGTTACCTGGACGTGGACCTGACGAGCGATTTCGACGCTGGGGAGGACCGGCACATCCTGGTCCCGATCGGGTATGCGCGGCTGGCCGAGTCGGATGACCGGGTGATCGTCGATGAGCTGAGCGCCGCGGACATCGCCGCGCTTCCCCTGTATGACCATTCGCCGCTGACGCGAGAGTACGAAACCGACTTGCGGAGCCGCTACGATCGCGACAACGTCGGCACGCGAGACGACACGGATTTCTACGCCTCTGACCTCTACGACCCCGACCGCTTCTACTCGGCTCGACGCCAGAGCCGGGGCAATCCGATGGCGTAGCCGCTGCATCGTCGCCGGGCCCTGATCCCAACGCCCCCGGCAGGCCGGGGGCGTTCCGGCAGGGCGTCCACAACGAAACATCGCGATGCACAATCGCACTCCAACCGGCGCCGAGCGGGTCCTGGTGCTCGACGTGGGTAGCTCGTCCGTGCGGGCGACTTTCTTCGATGCGACCGGAGAGAGCCTGCCCTCCGGCGAGGAGATGCGCCGGCGCTACCGCTGGCGATCCGAGCCCGAGGGGGCGATGGAGTGCGAGGCAGATCGGTTGCTCGCGGAGGTAGAGCAGGTCCTGGACGCCGCGGTCGCGAAGGCGCGCGCGGAGCGTCTCGAAATCGTGGCCGTTGCGATCGCCGCCTTCTGGCACAGCCTGATGGGGTTGGATCGATCCGGAATGCCGTCCACTCCGGTCTTCGGGTGGGGCGATACGCGTGCTTCCGACACGGCCATTTCACTGCGCGCGCAGGTGGAAGAGCGGGCGATCCACGAACGGACCGGGTGCTTCCTCCACCCCAGCTATCCGCTCGTTCGCCTGGTGTGGCTGCGCTCTCACGACCCCGATGCTTTCGCGCGGACTGCGGCCTGGGTATCATTTCCCGAATACCTGGAAGAGCGGCTGCTCGGGGTGCGGCGGTGCTCCATCTCGATGGCCTCCGGGTCGGGGCTGCTCGACGTCCATCGCTGCGACTGGGATGAGCGGGCCGCCGAGGTCGCGGGGATCGACCCGCGGCAGCTGTCGCCACTGGTGGATGCACACGAAGCGGCGTCGGGCCTGCGACCGGAGTACGCGCAGCGCTGGCCCGAGCTTGCACATATTCCCTGGTTTCCGGCGCTCGGCGACGGTGCGTGCGCGAATGCTGGAAGCGGGGCGGTAGGAACGGAACGGTTCGGGGTCACCGTCGGGACGAGTGCCGCGGTTCGAGCGCTTTGGCAGCCCGGTGGCCGGGTGAGCATTCCGGAGGCGCTCTGGTGCTATCGTCTCGACCGGCGCTGGTGGGTGGCGGGCGGAGCACTCTCCAATGGTGGCAACGCTCTGGACTATCTTCGCCGCACACTGCGCGTGGGGACGACGGCTGAATCCGACCCACGGGTAGGGGTGCTGCCGCCGGACGGCCACGGCCTCACGGTGCTCCCCTTCTTGCGCGGGGAACGGGGTCCCGGCTGGCAGATGGAACGGGAGGGGGTGATGGTCGGGATGAGCGACGTCACGCGTCCGGAGGAGATCCTTCGGGCATGGATGGAAGCCGTGGCCTATCGCATTGCCCGGGTGGCGGAGCGGCTCGAGGAGGTCGGCGGCCCCGTCCGCGAAGTCGTGGCGAGCGGGGGCGCGCTCTATTCCTCCCCCGCCTGGACACAGATCCTGGCGGATGTGTTGAACCGACCGGTCGTCCTCACCGGCGAACGGGAGGACACCAGTCGCGGCGCCGCCTTGATGGCGTTGCGGAGCCTGGGTCTCATCGAGGGGCTGCGCGAGCTCGCCCCCCCGGTCGCACGGCGGCTGGAGCCCGATCCCGACCGTCACGCCGTCTATTGTGAGGCGGCCGCACGACAGCAACGACTCCTGGAAGTGCTGGCCACCTGGTCCGATCGCTAGACCGAGGACGGAAATTCGAGGACAGCCCTGGACGCTTCAAGAAAGGACCTGCAAAGATGCCCGGCCAGAACGAGCTGGACCAGCTGTGTATCAATACCATCCGGACGCTCTCGATGGACGCGGTGCAGGCCGCCAACTCGGGACACCCGGGCACTCCCATGGCGCTCGCCCCGCTGGCGTATGTCCTATGGACGCGGCATCTCAAGCACAACCCGGCCGATCCGAAATGGGTTGATCGTGACCGCTTCATCCTCTCGGCCGGTCACGCCTCCATGCTTCTCTACTCGCTGCTGTACCTGAGCGGCTACGGCCTGGAGCTGGAGGACCTGAAGGAATTCCGTCAGTGGGAGAGCGTCACTCCCGGACACCCGGAATACGGGATGACGCGCGGCGTGGAGACGACCACCGGTCCGCTGGGGCAAGGCTTCGCCAACGGCGTCGGAATGGCGATGGCGGAGCGGCACCTCGCCGCGCTCTTCAACCGGCCGGGGCATGAGGTGATCGACCATTACACCTACGCCATCTGCTCCGACGGAGACCTGATGGAAGGGGTCGCGAGCGAGGCCGCGTCGCTGGCGGGTCACCTGAAGCTCGGCAAGCTGATCTATTTCTGGGACGACAACTCCATCACCATCGAGGGATCCACGGAGCTCGCCTTCACCGAGGACGTGCTCAAGCGCTTCGACGCGTACGGGTGGCACACCGCGCGGGTCGACGATGGCAACGACCTCGAGGCGATCGATGCCGCGATCCGCGCGGCGCAGGCGGATCCCCGCCCCTCGATGATCGCGGTCCGCACGGTGATCGGGTACGGGTCGCCCAACAAGGCCGGCACGGCCAAGGCGCACGGTGCGCCGCTGGGGGAGGAAGAGGTCCGCCTGACCAAGCAGAACCTCGGCTGGCCGACCCTGGAGCCCTTCTTCGTGCCGGAGGAGGCGCTCGCCCATATGCGCCGACAGGTTGAACGCGGCCGCGAAGCCCAGGCCCGCTGGGAGGAGCGCTGGCAGCGGTACCGCGAAGCCTTTCCCGATGACGCAGACGCGCTCCGAGCGGCTCTCGAGCGTCGCTTGCCGGAGGGGTGGGATGCGGACCTTCCCAGCTTCGATCCACAGGACAAGCCACCGGCCACGCGCGCAGCCTCGGCGAAGGTTCTGAACGCGATCGCCAAACGGGTCCCCTGGCTCGTAGGGGGATCGGCGGACCTGGCCGAATCGAACCTCACCCTCATCGAGGGCGCGGAGAGCTTCCAGGCGGGCAACTACGCTGGCCGCAACCTCCACTTCGGCGTGCGCGAGCACGCCATGGGATCCATCCTCAACGGGATGGCGGTGCACGGGGGAGTGCGGCCGTACGGCGGCACCTTCCTGATCTTCTCCGACTACATGCGGCCGCCCATCCGGCTCGCGGCGCTGATGGAGCAGCCCGTCATCTATGTGTTCACTCACGATAGTGTGGGACTCGGGGAGGACGGGCCCACCCACCAGCCGGTGGAGCAGCTCGCCTCGCTGAGGGCGATTCCCGGCCTGGTCGACCTGCGGCCGTGTGACGCCAACGAGACGGTAGAGGCCTGGCGCTTCGCCATGGAGTACGACGAGGGCCCGGTGTTCCTGGCGCTGAGCCGTCAGGCACTGCCGATCCTGGACCGGACGAAGTACGCGGGCGCGGAGAACCTGCGGAGAGGAGCTTACGTACTGGCCGACGCCGGCCGCGGCGAACCGGAGGTCATCCTCATCGCCACCGGCTCGGAAGTGGCAGTCGCGGTAGAGGCGTACCACACGCTGGAGCGGCAGGGCATCGCCGCGCGCGTGGTGAGCATGCCGAGTTGGGTCCTGTTCGAGCGTCAGCCGAAGGAGTATCAGGAATCGGTGCTGCCGAGCCACGTGCGCGCCCGCGTCTCGATCGAGGCGGCCGGCCCCATAGGCTGGCACCGCTGGGTGGGGCCGGAGGGGCAGATCATCGCCCTCACCCACTTCGGCGAGTCCGCGCCGGCGAAGAAGATCTTCGAGGAACTGGGCTTCACCGCCGAGAACGTGGTCAACAAGGCGCGCTGCGCCCTCGGCCTCGAAGATTCCCAGCCCGAGCTCGAGCGCGGCCTCGCGGCCGCCGGGCCGACACGGCACGGAACGGACGAGAGCTAATATTTAATTTTGAATTTTGAGTTTTGAATTACGAATTACGAATTACGAATTACGGCAGCAGCGTGCCTGTCACCGACGGCGCCGCCCCGATCATTGCGAGCTCGGCCTCTGTCATCCTGAGCAAAGTGAAGGAGCGCGGGCGAGCAGGATCTCGGTTTGCGATCCTTCGCTGCGCCGCTCCCGGGCTCCGCTCAGATGGCAGGCTGACACAATTCCAGATTGACAACCTGTAATTCGTAATTCGTAATTCGCAATTCATAGCATCCCTCTCTCCCCCTTTGACCCATGACCACTAGCCCTTTGCAGGAGCTCACCCGCCTGGGACAGAGCGTGTGGCTCGATTACATCCGGCGGGGAATTCTGGACAATGGCGAGCTGGAGCGGTTGATCCGCGAGAGCTCGGTACGGGGGGTCACCTCGAACCCCGCCATCTTCGAGCAGGCCATTGCCCGCAGCGATGACTACGACGACGAGCTGGAGATGCTCGCGGCGGAGGGGGCGGAGGCGCTCGAGGTGTACGAGACGCTCGCCATCGCGGACATCCAGCGCGCGGCCGACCTCTTCCGCGGCATTTACGACGAGACCGGGGGGACCGACGGCTTCGTCTCGCTGGAGGTCTCCCCGGAGCTTGCTCACGACACCGAGGGAACCATCGCGGAGGCGCGCCGGCTGTGGTCGATGGTCGACCGGCCCAACGTCATGATCAAGGTGCCTGGCACCGACGAGGGCCTGCCCGCGATCGAGCAGCTGCTCGCCGAGGGGCTCAACATCAACATCACCCTGCTCTTCTCCCTGGAGGGCTATGAGAGGGTGATGGAGGCCTACCTGGCGGCTTTGGAGCGGCGTGCCAGCGCGGGACAGCCGCTGGACCGGATCGCTTCGGTGGCGTCGTTCTTCGTTTCGCGGGTAGACACGGCGGTGGACAAGTTGCTAGAGGCGAAGGCGGCGAACGCGACCTCGGACGAGGAGCGCGCGCACATACGCTCGCTGCTCGGCCGTGGTGCCATCGCCAACGCCAAGCTCGCCTACCGTCGTTTCCAGGAGATCTTCGGATCGCCGCGGTTCGGCGCCCTCCGCGAGAAGGGAGCCCAGGTGCAGCGGCCGCTCTGGGCCAGCACCTCCACCAAGAACCCGGAGTACAGCGACGTGCTCTACGTGGAGGAGCTGATCGGCCCGGACACAGTGAACACGATGCCGTTGGCGACGCTGGAGGCCTTTGCCGATCACGGCATCGCCCAGCGCACCGTGGACCAGGACATCGAAGGGGCGCGCCGCGTCATCTCACAGTTGGAAGAGCTGGGCATCGACTTCGCCGGGGTCACCCACCAGCTGCAGGTCGAAGGGGTGGAGAAGTTCGTCGAGCCCTTCCGGCATATGCTGGAGAAGATCGATGAGAAGTTGACCGAAGTCGCCGCCGGCGACTGACCCCTCGCGGCGGCACCGCGGATCGGCCCCGGCAGCGCTCGCTTCCCGGGGCCGACGCGTGCGCGGTGGCCGCTCCGAAGGCCCGACCAACCATGCTGATCGCCCCACTTCCTGAAGTTGCCGTTGCCCGCCAGCCGACCCGGGCAGAACGTGCGGCCGTCCGGCTGCTCCAGATCGGATGCACCGCGGCCGTGTTGGTCGCCGCCACCTACCGGGAGTTCGACCTCGATCGATTCTTCGTCCCCAAGGAGCTGGTGCTCCACGTCACCGCGGCGGCGATAGGACTTCTGCTGGTGGGCAGCGTGAGGTCCCTCGCGGTCACGCGGGTCGACCTCTTTCTTCTGGGATTCCTGGTGGTGAGCGCGGTCTCGACGGCGCTGGCGACGAACCCGTGGGCGGCGCTGAGGGCGCTCGGGATCAGCGTGTCGGGGGTGCTGGTGTTCTGGTGTGCGCGCGCCCTGCGAGAAGCGGGTCTGGCTCGCCGGGTGCTCTTCGGCGCAGCCCTCGCGGCAGTCATCACCGCGATCGCATGTCTGCTGCAGGCGTACGGCGTCAGATCGGACTTCTTTTCGCTGAACCGGTCGCCCGGCGGGACGCTGGGAAATCGCAACTTCGTGGCGCACCTCGTCTCTTTCTCGCTGCCGGTCCTGCTGCTGACCACGTTGCGCGCGTGGCGCAACCTCGGCTTCGTGATCGGGGCGTCGGGAACGGCGATCGCGCTGTGGGCGTTGATCCTGACCCGCTCGCGCGCCGCGTGGCTGGGGATGGCGGTCGCACTCCTCGTGCTCGCGGTGGGTGCTCTGCTCTCGCGTCCGGTCCGGCGGGACCGCCGATACCTGCTGCGCACCGCGCTGTTGATGGTGTTCGCGTTGGGAGGGGTGGCGGGCGCCGTCTCGTTGCCCAACGCGCTGAAATGGCGTTCCGAATCGCCCTACCTGGAGACGGCCCGCGGAGTCGTGAACTATCGTGACGGTAGCGGCCGCGGGCGCTTGCTCCAGTACCGGAGTTCCCTCAAGCTGCTCGGAGATTATCCCGTGCTCGGCGCCGGACCGGGGAACTGGCAGGTGCATTACGCGGAGCATGCCGAGGCGAACGATCCCTCGCTGGACCGGACGGAGGCAGGGCTGACCGCGAACCCCTGGCCGAGCAGCGATTGGGTGGCGTATGTCAGTGAGCGGGGGCTGCTCGGGTTTGGCTTGCTGGTCCTGGGCGGCGTGGGGCTCGTGGTCGCGGCCTGGCGGAGGCTGCGCACCGCTCGCGACTCGGAAGAAGGACTCGCCGCGATCGCGTGTGTGGCGGTGGTGGCGGCGACGGTCACCACCGGGATGTTCGATGCCGTCCTGCTGCTGGGATGGCCCACGCTCCTAGTGTGGGCTACCCTCGGTGCGCTGTGGAGCCCCGAGACGGCGCGCGGCGTTTCAGCTCCGGCCGCGCTGAAGATGATCGTGGTGTTGCTGCTCGCCCTCGGCGCCTCTGCAGCCGCGGTGCGTAGCCTGGGCTCCCTCTCGGCGATGACGATCTTTGTCGGCGATCCGAGCCCCGAGCGCCTGGAGATGGCCGCAAAGCTTGACCCGGGAAACTACCGCGTGAGGATTGCGGCGGCCCGCAATCATCGCCGGGGTTCGGAAGGGCGCTGCCGACACGCCGGCGCCGCGCTACGGTATTTTCCCAACTCGGCCTCGGCGCGAAGCCTGGCGAGGAGCTGCGACTGAGGAGGCGTCCGGCGCCCCCATCGGCAGTGAAATTGCGGCGCCGCTGGCCGTCACGCCGTCGAAAATATCGGCGATTCCAACTGCGGTACTCAGAGGGAGGAGCGGAATGGAGCTGGGGATGGTCGGCCTGGGCAGGATGGGCGGCAGAATGACGGAGCGCCTGCTGCGAGGCGGGCACCGCGTGGTGGTGTACGATCTCGACCCCGAGTTGACGCGAACGATCGGAGAGCTGCCCGGCGCGGAGCCGGCGGAGTCGCTCCAGGCGATCGTCGATCATCTACAGCCGCCTCGCGTGCTCTGGGTGATGGTGCCGGCCGGGGATGCCACCGAGCAGACCCTGCTGTCGCTGGCGGACGTCGTGGCCCCCGGCGACATCCTCATCGATGGCGGCAACTCGAACTGGCACGACACCAAGCGGCGCGCCACCCTCCTGCGCGAGCGCGGCCTGCGCATGCTCGACGCCGGCACCAGTGGGGGCGTATGGGGGCTGGAGGTCGGATACTGCTTGATGGTGGGTGGCGAGGCGGACGCGTTCGCCCATTGTGAGCCGATCTTCCGCACGCTCGCTCCGCCGAACGGCTACCTGCACGTGGGGCCGAATGGGGCGGGCCACTTCACCAAGATGGTGCACAACGGGATCGAGTACGGCCTCCTGCAGGCCTACGCCGAGGGGTTCGAGATCCTGCACGCCTCAGAGTTTCCGCTGGATTTGCGGGCGATCGCCGCGCTCTGGAACCAGGGAAGCGTGGTTCGGTCCTGGCTGCTCGAGCTGCTCGAGCGCGCTTACGCGGAGGAGGGCCAGGACCTCGAGCGCATCCGGGGATGGGTGGCGGACTCCGGAGAAGGGCGATGGACGGTCGAGACGGCGCTGGATCTCGACGTGCCGGCACCGGTCATCACCCTTTCACTGCTCAGCCGCTTCCGATCACGCCAGGCGGAATCCTACTCGGCCCAGGTCATCGCCGCGCTGCGCAGCCAGTTCGGGGGCCACGCCGTGCGTGAGAGCCCGCCGGGCGAAGGCAGGGATTGATGCAGATGGCAGAGCCCATCTCGATGGGCCAGCGGATGCGGGCGGGTTGCCCCGCGGGTCCGCTCGCGCTCGTCATCTTCGGAGGAACGGGCGACCTCACGCGCAGGAAGCTCCTCCCCGCGCTGTTCCGTCTCCATCGCCAACAGCTTCTGCCCGCGGGCTTCGCTCTCGTCGGCGTGGGCCGCGAAGACATCCGCGATTCCGGGTACCGTTCGCTCGTGCGGGAGGCGCTCGCGTCGCTCGAACCTTCGGCCGCAGAGTGGGAGGCCTTCGGGGGCCGCGTCTTCTACCAGTCCGGCGACTTCACCAGGCCCGAGCTCTTCCTCTCTCTCCATCAGCGGCTCGAGCAGATCACTACGACGTGCAATACGCAGGGAAATCTGCTCTACTACCTGGCGATCCCGCCCGGGCTGATCAGGACCGTGGTGGAGGGCCTCGGCCGCGCCGGGCTTCTGCGGGACCCGGAAGATGAAGCATGGTCTCGCGTGGTGGTGGAGAAGCCGTTCGGAAGGGATTTCGACAGCGCCGTGAAGCTGAACCAGGTGCTGCGGGGCGTGCTCGACGAATCCCAGATCTACCGCATCGACCACTACCTGGGGAAAGAGACCGTCCAGAACCTGCTGGTCTTCCGCTTCGCCAACCTCCTCTTCGAACCGCTCTGGAACCGCTCCCTCATCGATCACGTGCAGATCACCGTCGCCGAGTCGGACGGGATCGGCACGCGGGCCGGCTATTTCGAGCGGGCGGGAGCGCTGCGGGACATGGTGCAGAGCCACCTTCTGCAGCTCCTGGCGATCATCGCAATGGAGCCGCCGGGCTCCTACGACCCGGAATCGATCCGCAGCGAGAAGGTGAAGGTACTCCGCTCGATCCACGTGGACGGCGAGGCCGACCTGAGTCGGGCGCTGGTGCGCGGGCAGTACGTGGAGGGCGAGGTGCCCGGCGCCGGACGGGTGCCTGCGTACCGCGCCGAGAAGGGCGTGGACCCGTCATCGACCACGGAGACGTACGTGGCGCTGCGGCTGTGCATCGAGAACTGGCGGTGGGCGGGAATTCCGTTCTACCTGCGCACCGGCAAGCGGCTCCCCAGAAAACATACGGAGGTGGCGATCCACTTCCGCCCCGCGCCGCACCCGATCCTGGACCGCGTAGATCGCGACCTCCCCGCGCCGAACGTCCTGATCCTGCAGATCCAGCCCGAGGAGCGAATCTCCCTGCAGTTCGAGGCAAAGGTTCCCGGCCTGGCCGGTCCGCTTCGCCAGGTCAGCATGGACTTCGACTATCTGACCGCCTTCGAGGAGCGTTCGCCCGAGGCGTACGAGCGGCTACTGCTCGACGTGATGCTGGGTGACCCGACCCTGTTTGCGCGGGAGGACGAGGTCGAGGCCGCGTGGGCGATCGTGACCCCGCTTCTGCAGGCGATGGAGGCCGGTGTGGTGCCGCTGGAGACCTATGCGGCGGGGAGCTGGGGACCGGAAGGAGCCGTGCGCCTGCTGGAAGAGGGTGGGCGTCGGTGGCGTGATCCCGGTGCGTCCGTGGGAGGCCGATCGTGAACCCGTTGATCGGACGCATCGAGGAACACTCGAACCCAGACGAGCTCGCCCGCGCCGCCCTGGAGAGCTTCCGCTCGATCGCCCGGGACGCGGTCGAGCGCCGGGGGCGCTGCGTCGTCGCCCTGACCGGCGGCTCCTCTCCCGAGAGACTCTTTCGCCTGCTCGCCGATCCCGTGTTGGCCGACGAGATCCCCTGGGAGCGCGTGCACTTCTTCTGGGGCGACGAACGGGCCGTTCGTCCTGGCCATCCTCGCAGCAATTCCCGGCTTGCCGACCGCCTCTTCATCCGCCCGCTCGCGCTCGCCGGGGCGAACGTTCACCGGATCCATGGGGAGCTGGGAGCCCGTCGTGCCGCGGAGCGCTACGAAGCCGAGCTGCACCGCTTCTTCGGCGAGCACCCCCGATTCGACCTCGTTCATCTGGGCTTGGGGGACGACGGGCACGTTGCGTCGCTCTTCCCGTTCGACGCGACGACCCTGCACGAGCGGGTGCGTCTCGCGCTGCCGGCTCTCCACCCTGCGCTGGGGGAATGGCGGGTGACGCTGACCTACCCGGTTCTGCGTGCCGCCCGGCACATCGAGTTCCTGGTGCCGTCGTCGGCGAAGGCGCGTGTGCTGCGCCGGGCGATGTACGGGCCGCTGGACCCCATCCGCATTCCCGCCCAGGGCGTCAGGCCCAGGCACGGAGATCTCCTCTGGCGCGTGACCAGCGAGGTTCTCGCCGCCGCCCGCGCCGGCGATTGAAGCCCGCTCGGTCGGGCCCAGTACGAGCCCATGGCGGCACGCCGTTCGCATCCTCGGGGCCGCGATTTTCGTCCGTCCCACCCACTCGTTGATCGATGTCAGAGGCCACGTCCGCTCGCGATATCCGGCTGATCGCTCACGGCGAACACTCCAATCCATTTTCCGTGCTCGGGCTGCATCGCGTCCTGACCGACGGGGCCGTAACCGGAATCGTGCGCGCCTTCGTGCCGTGGGCGACTCGCCTCGTCGCGGTGTTCGACGGGAGGGAGCCGATCGAGCTCGAGCGTATTCACCCGGCCGGGTTCTTCGCCGCGCTCGCACCCCCGGACCTCCCACGCCCATATCGCCTCCGCGCCACGGACCCGAATGGGTCGGAGGTGGAGTTCTACGATCCTTACTCCTTTGGCCCCACCCTGGGCGAGCTGGATCTGCACCTCCTGGGTGAGGGCACCGACCTGCGGATGTACCACAAGCTCGGGGCACATCCGCATACGATGGACGGCGTCAGCGGCGTCCGCTTCGCGGTCTGGGCCCCCAACGCGCAGCGGGTGAGCGTGGTGGGCGATTTCAACGACTGGGACGGTCGTCGCCACGTCATGCGCGTCCATCCGGGCGTCGGAATCTGGGACATCTTCATCCCCGGTATCGGGCCCGGCGCCCTCTACAAGTACGAGATCAAGCCACGTCACGGAGCCCCTTTTCTGAAGAGCGACCCGGTCGCGTTCCAATCCGAAGTGCGGCCGGCGACGGCCTCGATCGTGAGTCGACTCGACGGCTACACGTGGACGGACGACGAGTGGATGAGGCATCGCTCAGCGCGTCGTCCCGAGGATGGGGCCATGTCCGTCTACGAGATGCACCTGGGATCGTGGCGCTGGCGCGAGGGGCGGCCGTACACCTACCGGGAGATGGCGGACGAGCTGCCCGCGTACCTGACCGAGATGGGCTTCACTCACGTGGAGTTTCTGCCGGTGATGGAGCACCCCTACGACCCCTCGTGGGGCTACCAGGTGACCGGCTACTTCGCGCCCACCAGCCGCTTCGGCTCACCTGACGATTTCAGACACCTCGTCAACGAGCTCCACCGGAACGGGATCGGCGTCATCCTCGACTGGGTTCCGGCCCACTTCCCGCGCGATCAGTCCGGACTGCGCCATTTCGACGGCACGCCACTCTACGAGCACGCCGACCCCCGCCAGGGCGAGCATCCCGACTGGGGCACGATGATCTTCAATTATGGGCGCAATGAGGTCCGCAACTTCCTGGTCGCGAACGCCCTCTTCTGGCTGGAGGAGTTCCACGCGGACGGTTTGCGGGTCGACGCCGTCGCCTCGATGCTCTACCTGGACTACTCCCGCAAAGAAGGCGAGTGGCTGCCGAACCGCTACGGGGGGCGCGAAAACCTGGAGGCGATCGACTTCTTCCGGACGCTCAACCGCATCGTCCGGGAGCGACATCCCGGGACGCTGATGATCGCCGAAGAGTCGACCGCCTGGCCGGGGGTGACGCAAGCGGTGGAGGCGGGCGGGCTGGGGTTCCACCTCAAGTGGAATATGGGGTGGATGAACGACTATCTCCGGTTCATCGAGCACGACGCGATCTACCGCAAGTACCACTTCGGGCTGCTCACCTTCTCGCTGGTCTATGCCTTCAGCGAGCGATTCATACTGCCGCTGTCCCACGACGAGGTCGTCCACGGCAAGCGCTCGCTGCTCGACAAAATGCCGGGGGACGAGTGGCAGAAGTTCGCCAACATGCGCCTCACCCTGGGCTACATGTGGACTCACCCCGGTAAGCAGCTCCTCTTCATGGGTGGGGAGATCGGGCAGTGGCGCGAATGGACCGAATCGTCACCGCTCGACTGGTACCTGTTGGAACGGCCGCTGCATCGTGGCCTTCAGCACTTCGTCAAGGACCTCAATCGCGTCTACCGGGCTACTCCGGCGCTCTGGCAGAAGGACTCCACGTACGAGGGCTTCGAGTGGATCGACTTTCACGACGTGGAGAACACCATCCTGTCCTTCGTGCGCAAAGGAAACGATCCTGAGGACGAGGTGGTGGTGGTCTGCAACTTCACGCCCGTTCCACGGCATGATTACCGCATCGGCGTCGCCCGTGCCGGCTGGTACCGTGAGCTTATCAACAGCGACGCCGAGTTTTACGGTGGGAGTAATCTCGGCAACGCCGGCAGGGTAGTCGCCGAGGAGGTGCCCGACCATGGCCGCCCCTTCTCACTGCGGCTGACACTGCCGCCGCTGGGTATGCTCATTCTCCAGCGCGAGCGCGGGTGAAGCGATGAGCGATCGGTTGAAAGGGCCGTAACCATCTGAACGAGGGTAGGGCGATGGCTGAGAAGAGAGGCGCGGAGGCGGATCCGGGCCCGGCGAAGAAGAGCGCGCCGGCCAAGGGGGCTCGTAGCTCGGGCGAGGCGAAGGCGCCGCGCGGTCGAAGCGCCGCGCGCGCGTCGGCCACGACGGCGGAAGGAAGCGCCAGCGGAAGGACAACCAGCGCTCGCGGAGCGTCGAAGGGCAATGGTCGCGCGGGGCGCGCCTCCGCCGCCAGCAAAGGCGGTCGCGGGAGCCGCAGCGGAGGAACCCGATCCGGTGTCAATCTGCGCAAGGATCTCCGCGAGTTCGCCAGCGCTCGGCCCGATGGGTGGGGCCACGACGACTGGCTCCGCTTCCTGGACGATCTCCAGGCACGCGGTCACAACATCAACGATCGCGACCAGATCGGCCTGATGCTCGAGCGCGAGCGGCTGGCGCTCACCCTGGAGCGGATACCGGGCGTGGGTCCGCAGCGGGTGAAGAGCATCGCCGACCGCTACGGGTATGTCTGGCGGCTGCGCGAAACCGACCCCGACCAGCTCGCGCGTGAGGCGAACCTCCCCCGCTCGGTCGCCGAGAAAGTCATTCAGGCCGTCCGCGGCTGACCTCGTCCGATCGCAGCCCTGCGCCGCCTCCTCCTTCCCGGAGGAGGCGGATGAGCAGCGCAGCAGAGGCAGCAGAAGCGGTCAGCGCGGGGCGCGTTCCAGCACTTCGACGGGAAAATCCTGGAGGATCTCGCGGATCGGCAGTCCTGCCGGGCCTTCGCTCTCATCTCCCAGCCGGCGTCCGGAAAGCAATCCCACCCAGGGTCCGGGGAGCGGGCTCGGGGGGGAGTCCAGCGCGGTGCCATTCCACACCGACGGGTCGGGAAGGATCCCGTTGTCCTGGCCGAGCAGGCTCAGGCCGAGGCGGGGCACCACCACGATGATCTCCGTGGCCCCGTCGCTCCGATGGAAGGCGACGACGTGGTCGGCCCGCTCGCCTCTGGCGCCGAGCGGGACGTAGCCCCCCGAGCGGAACAGCTCCGGCTCGCGTTTGCGTAGGTGCAGCAGCATCCGCAACAGGTAGAGCTTCGCCCGACCGTCCCTCCAGCTCTCGACCAGCGAGCGCGCCAGTTCCGCACGATCCTCCTCTCCGTTCAACCGACCTACGATCTCGCCGAGCATTGCGCGACGCCGCTCGAAATCGACCGGCCGCCGGTTGTCCGGGTCCACCAGGCTGAAGTCCCAGATCTCCTGTCCCTGATAGATGTCCGGGACGCCGGGGCACGTCAGCTTGAGGATCGTCTGCGCGAGCGAATTCAGTGCACCCGCTCGAGCGACACGCTCCTGTAACGGCAGAAAGGACTCGAAGAAAGGACCCGAAGGGTTGCCGCTCTCCGCCGGCTTCAGCACAGCGGCGACGAAGCCGCGCACCGCCTCGTCGTACTCCTCGTTGGGATCGATCCAGCTGGTGTGAACCTTCGCCTCGCGCGTCGCCTTCTCCATATACCGCTGCAACCGCGCGGTGAGCTCCGTTGCCTCCTCCGGGCTCGTCGGGTCCAGCGGCCAGGCCCCCATCAGTGTCTGGTAGAAGAGGTATTCGTCGTTCCGTGTGGGGATCGGATCGCCGTCTTCGGAGCGGCGCTTGTGCACGGCGTTGATCTCCGCCCAGCGGCGAACCGCCTCTCCCCAAGCCTCCGGCATCTCCGCGAGCACGTCGATCCGCGCGCGCACGTCTTCCGATCGCTTGGTGTCGTGTGTAGAGGTGGTATTGAGCGACAGGGGCCACTTCGTCGAACGTCGTTCCACCCAGCGGTGGAATTCCGCCGGCGCCACCCCGAAGCGGCTCGGCTCGCCGCCTACCTCGTTCAGCGAAACCAGGCGGTTGAAGATGTAGAAAGCGGTATCCTCCACCCCTTTGGCCATCACCGGCCCGGTGAGCTGCTGGAACTTCATCACGAAGCGGGCATGCCGCTCCCGCGCCTCGGCGGTCAGGTCGTCCGGCCAGCGCAGCAGCAGGATGTCCCGGATGAAATCGAAAACCGACCGGCTCGTGGCGCGGTTGCGACGGATCGCCGTGCGGATGGCGCGCTCGACGTGTTGCCGGTCCTCCGGCGACACGCGCCCCCGTTCCGCGTCGATGTAGGTGCGGTAGACGGGGAAGCTGGCGATGGTCTCTCGCAGCGCGTCCTTGAGGCTGCCCAGGGTGAAATCGCGGTGGCGGCGGTTCGATTCGGAGATGCGGTCGAGAAGGTAGGCGAGCACGTTCAGCTCGCTCACCAACCCCATCCGCATGATCAGGCTCTTGCGCAGGTAGACCAGCCGGTGATAGTCCACTTCCCGTCCGACGAAGTCGCGGTAGATCGCATGCATGCGCGCTTCGGCGCCCGGGTCCACGAAGAGACCGTTGAGCTGGTTGAGAAATTCGTAACCCACCGTCCCTGCCACCGGCCAGCCTTCAGGAAGTGGCTCGTCGCCGGTGAGGATCTTCTCCACGGCCACGTAAACGGGATGGCCAGCCCGGCGCTCGCACTCCCGCTGCAGGTTCTCCAGGTAGCGCGTGGGGTCGTAGAGCCCGTCGGGGTGATCGATGCGCAGCCCGTCGACGCGGCCCTCGGCCACCAGCTTGAGGATGAAGTCGTGGGTGGCGTGGAAGACTTCCGGCCGCTCGACTCGCACGCCCGCGAGCTCGTTGATGTCGAAGAAGCGTCGATAGTTGATCTCGTCGGCGGCCACGCGCCAGTAGGCGAGGCGGTACGCCTGATCCGCCAGGATGCGCTCGAGGTCGTCGAAGCTGTGCGGCTCGCCCACGCGGCCATTGAAGGCCTCGAGCGATGCTTCCATGGCCCGGCGAAATTCTTCCGATTCCGCTTCCAGCGCCGCGAGCCGGCGCTTGGAGACGATGTTCTCGCGCTTGCGCTCCGCGACGCTGCGCTCGTCGGTACGGTCTCGCGGTGGCAGGTGCTCGAGCGCGGTGACGATGCTCTCGAGCTCGACCAGGTGATCGTGCTCCGGGTGGAGGCGCCGGCTCATTCGCTCCAGCACGTCGCGCAGGATGAGCGTCGACGATTTGGGGGAGATCGGGAGCCGGTGCTCGTGATAGGTGAGGGTGAAGCGTCCGTCCGCGAAGCCGAGTCGCAGCTCGCCGTTCTCGAGCACCCGGCCGAACTGGTCGCCGAGAATGGGCAGGAGCACCTTACCCGCGAGCTCCGGCTTCAGCGGCTGCCAGTCGATGTCGAAGTAGGGCGCGTACACGGAGCTCGGCCCGTTCTCGAGCACGTCGAGCCACCACTCGTTGTCGGATTGGCCGACCCCCATGTGGTTCGGGACGATGTCCAGTAGCTGGCCCATGTCGTGGGCCCGCAGGGCGCGGCTCAGGGAGATGTGCTCTTCCTCGCTGCCGATCTCGGGGTTGAGGCGCGCGTGGTTGGTGATGTCGTATCCGTGAACGCTTCCGGGACGGGCCTGCAGGTAGGGCGAGGCGTAAAGCCAGGAGACCCCCAGCTCGTGCAGGTAGGGCACGAGCTGGATCGCGTCACGGAAGGTGAGATCTTTGTTGAACTGTAGACGGTACGTCGAGAGTGGTGCCCGGGCGGGGAGAGTGAAGCCATCGCTCATGCGTTCGTCCAACGGCTGGGCGGAGTGGGTGCCACAGCCCCCTGCGGTGGCCCTGGCGGAGCGGTTCGGGAGTTGCAAGAACCAGGCACGGCCGCATCTGCCCGGGCCCGCTTCCGGGCGCCCATCAGCTCCGGCCGTTCCGGATCCGGATCACCGAACGATCGAATTCATGCTGCGAGCGTGTGCGCGCGCCCCGAGGCGGGGATGGGATCGAGACGCGGAAGGCGCCGTATGACAGTGTGGCCGGGGCGCCCCTTTCCGCTCGGCGCCACCTGGGATGGTGAGGGGACCAATTTCGCGATCTACTCGGAGAACGCGACCGAGGTGGAGCTTTGCCTCTTCGAGCAGCCCGGCGATGCTGACCCGGTTCGCTGCGTCCGCCTCCGCGAACGGACCGCGTTCGTCTGGCATGGCTATCTGCCGGGCATTGGACCGGGTCAGTACTACGGCTACCGGGTGAACGGGGCGTACCGGCCCGACCTCGGGCTCCGCTTCAACCCGTTCAAGCTACTCATCGATCCCTACGCGCTTGCCCTGGCGGGCAAGGTCGACTACGCCCACTGGCCCTTTGCCTACATCGCGGATCAGCCGGGCGAGGACTGGGTGCTCGACGACGAGAACGACGCCGCGGGCGTGCCGAAGGGGGTGGTGATCGACACCTCTTTCGACTGGAAGGGGGACACTCCCCCCGATATCCCCTGGCACGAGACGGTCATCTACGAGGCGCACGTCAAAGGCCTCACGCGCCTCCATCCCGAGGTTCCCCCATCGATCCGGGGTACGTACGCCGCGATCGCCCATCCCGCCATCATCGATCACCTGAAGTCACTCGGCATCACCGCGATCGAGCTGCTTCCGGTGCATGAGATCGTCGACGAGCCCTTCCTGGCGCAGCGCGGCCTCTCCAACTACTGGGGGTACAGCTCCATCAACTACTTCGCCCCCGCGGGTCGCTACGCCAAGGCGCGCGACTACGGTGAACAGGTGCGGGAGTTCAAAGAGATGGTCCGCGGACTCCATCGCGCGGGGATCGAGGTGATCCTGGATGTCGTCTACAACCACACCGCCGAGGGGAACCACCTGGGTCCGACGCTCTCCCTCAAGGGCATCGACAACCCCACCTACTACCGCCTGAATCCCGACAATCCGCGCTTCTACGTGGATTACACCGGCACGGGGAATTCGCTGAACATGATGCATCCTCAGACCCTGAAGCTGGTGATGGATTCACTGCGGTACTGGATCCAGGAAATGCACGTGGACGGGTTCCGCTTCGACCTGGCCGCGACGCTGGCCCGCGAGCTCCACGAGGTGGACCGCCTCTCCGCCTTCTTCGACATCATCCACCAGGATCCGGTGATCTCGCGGGTGAAGCTGATCGCGGAGCCGTGGGACGTCGGCGAAGGGGGGTACCAGGTCGGGAACTTTCCCGTGCTCTGGGCGGAGTGGAATGGCCGGTATCGCGACACCGTGCGGGCGTACTGGCGCGGCGACCCGGGGACCGTGGCGGAGCTCGGCTACCGGCTGACCGGCTCCAGCGACCTGTACGAGTCGGACGGGCGGAGGCCGCACGCCAGCATCAACTTCATCACCGCCCACGACGGCTTCACGCTGCACGATCTGGTCAGCTACAACCACAAGCACAACGAGGCCAACGGAGAGGACAACCGCGACGGAGAGAACCACAACCTCAGCTACAACTTCGGCGTCGAAGGCCCCACCGACGATCCGGAGATCATCGCGCAGCGCGAGAAACAGAAGCGGAACTTCCTCACCACCCTCTTTCTCTCGCAGGGCGTGCCGATGCTCTGCGCCGGCGACGAGATGGGGCGCACGCAGCGGGGCAACAACAACGCCTACTGCCAGGACAACGAGATCAGCTGGGTGAACTGGCAGCTCAGTCGGCGCGACCGGGACCTGCTCGAGTTCACCCGCCGGCTGGCACGCTTGCGTCAGGCGCACCCCATCTTCCGGCGCCGCCACTTCTTCCAGGGTCGCCGCTTGCGGGGCTCGGAGCTCGAGGACATCACGTGGCTTCGGCCCGACGGGGAGGAGATGACGGAGAGCGAGTGGAACACCCAATTCACCCGCACGTTCGGAATGCGTCTGGGGGGCGACGCGATCCTGGAATGGGATGACCACGGCCGCCGCATCACCGACGACACCTTTCTGATCCTGTTCAACGCGGACCCGCAGGCGGTGTCGTTCAGGTTGCCCCCCGCCCGACGGCCGATCTCCTGGGAGATCGTGCTGACCACCGAGGACCCTCGCGTGCAGGAGGGGGCGTGGTCGCGTTCCGCCGGGGAACAGGTCGCGCTGGCCGGCCGATCCGTGATGGTCCTGAAGCGGATCGAGGGTAAGTGACGATGGCGATGGGCACCGAGCCGCTCGGAGCAACGCTCGAGAAAGGGGGAGTTCACTTCCGGGTCTGGTCTCCGGGCTCGAATAGGGTGGAGGTGGTGATCGAGTCGGGAGCGGAGCAGGAGGCATATCCTCTTCAACTCGAGGCGGAGGGGTACTTTTCAGGGCGCGTGGAGGGGCTTGGGGCAGGCACTCTCTACCGCTTCCGTCTGGACGGGGGCGAGGCGTTTCCCGATCCGGCCTCGCGCTTCCAGCCCCAGGGGGTACACGGACCGTCGGAGGTGATCGATCCGGATGCGTACGCCTGGGGAGACGAGGGGTGGAGCGGGATTGCCCTGGAAGATCTGGTGATCTACGAGCTTCACGTGGGGACCTTTACGCCGGAGGGCACCTTCGAGGGAGCCACACAGAAGCTTCCCTACCTGGCGGAACTGGGGGTGACGGCGGTCGAGCTGATGCCGGTGGCCAACTTCCCGGGCGAGCGGAACTGGGGATACGATGGGGTCGACCTGTTCGCCCCCGCGACCGCCTATGGCCGCCCCGAGGATCTGAAGCGCTTTGTGGATGTGGCCCATCAGCAGGGGCTCGCCGTGCTCCTGGACGTCGTGTACAACCACCTCGGTCCCGAGGGGAGCTATCTGCCTGCCATCACCCACGGCCACTACCTCACCGATCGACATCACACGCCCTGGGGTCAGGCGATCAACTTCGATGGCCCGGGCAGCGGCGCGGTCCGGGATTTCGTCCTGCGCAATGCGTTGTACTGGATCGAGGAGTACCATGTCGACGGGTTGCGGCTGGATGCCAGCCATGCCATCGTCGACGACTCCTCCAAGCACATCCTCCAGGAGCTGGCGGAGGCGGTGCACGGGCTTCCCGGCCCTCGTCGACTGCTGATCGCTGAGGACGAGCGGAATGAGCGCCGACTGCTGCTTCCTCCGGATGAGGGGGGATATGGCCTGGACGGCGTCTGGGCCGACGACCTTCATCATCAGATCCGCCGACTCGTAGCGGGCGACAGCGAGGGGTACTTTGCCTCGTACTCCGGCACCGTCCGGGATATCGTGGAAACGCTGCGGCGGGGATGGTTCTTCGAGGGTTTGTCGCCGGGAGAGACACCCAAGCGGCGCGGGACTTCGGCGCAAGGGATCCCCGCGCCCCGCTTCGCGCACTGCCTCCAGAACCACGACCAGGTGGGGAACCGCGCCTTCGGGGAGCGGTTGAGCCACGACATCGGGTTGCCGCTCTATCGGGCGGTGTCGACGCTGTTGCTCTGCAGCCCGTATACGCCGCTCCTCTGGATGGGACAGGAATGGGCCGCCAGCTCGCCCTTTTTATACTTCACCGATCACCCACCCGAGCTCGGGCGGCTGGTGACCGAAGGACGACGGGAGGAGTTTCGACACTTCTCTGCCTTCCGGGACGAAGCGGTGCGGCAGACGATCCCGGACCCGCAGGCGCCGTCAACCTTCGAGCGTTCCAAGCTGAACTGGTCGGAGCGGGAAAGGCCGCCCCATGCGGGTGTGCTGCGGCTCTACCGGGAGCTGCTCGCGATCCGCCGTGACCACCCGGCGATGCGCGATGCGGACCGTGATCGCTGGTCGGTGTTCGCGCTGGGAGAGGGCGCCCTGGGACTGCGGCGCAGTGCCACGACCGGCGAGTCGCTGTTGCTCCTGGTAGCCCTGCGCGGCGAGATCTTCCTTCCGCAGCAAGCTGAAGGAGACCTGGCTCCGCCCTCGGGAAGGCGATGGCTGCCGCTGATCGCGACCGAGGAGCTGCGCTTCGGAGGGGGCGGCGCCTGGGGCAGACTGGAAGCCGACGGCTCCATGCAGCTTCTGGCCCCCGTTGCCGTGCTGTTGCGCGCGGCGTGACCTGGGTGGGAGCGGAGCCTGGCGCACCGCTTGCTGCCCCCCGGAAGCCCGAATCGAACCGGAACAGGAGACGGAAATGGCCTCGCGGATCGACGCCAGCAGGAAGATCGTCATCGAGGACGTGGCGCCGCAGCTCGATTGCGGTCGCTACGCGGTAAAGCGGGAGGTTGGCGACGAGCTGGAGGTCAGCGCAGACATCTTCAAGGAGGGGCACGACGCCATCGCCGCCGCGATCCGGTACCGCGCCGAGGACGAGCAGGATTGGCGCGAGGCGCGGATGCATTTCGTCGACAACGATCGCTGGGCGGGAAAGATCACGCTGGAGCGGAACGCTCGCTACTACTACACGGTGGTCGCCTGGACAGACTGGTTCGGAAGCTGGCGGGCGGAGCTGAAGAAGAAGTTCGACGCCGGGCAGGAAGTCGGTAGCGAGCTGCTCGAGGGCGCCGCGATCGTGCGCCGCAGCGCCGCTCTGTCCAGCGGAGGCGATCGCGCCCGACTCGAGCAGCTGAGCGCGGCGATCGGAGGCGAGGGTCCCGAGATCGAGCGCGTCGCCATCGCCATGTCGGATGAGTTGCTGCAGCTCGTGGAGAGCTACCCCGACCGATCCGACCTCACCGCCTTCGACCGGGAGCTGGCGGTGCAGGTGGACCGGGTGGCAGCTCGCTTTGCCTCCTGGTACGAGCTCTTTCCCCGATCGATGTCGGATGATCCCAACCGACATGGCACCTTCGACGACGTCATCCGCAAGCTCCCCTACGTTCGGGACATGGGCTTCGATGTCCTCTATTTCCCGCCCATTCACCCGATCGGGCATACCTTCCGCAAGGGGAAGAACAATTCTCTCGCTGCGAAGCCGGGAGACCCCGGGGTCCCGTACGCGATCGGCAGCGAGGAGGGCGGGCACAAGGCCGTGCACCCGGAGCTCGGCACCCTGGAGGACTTTCGCCGGCTGGTGGCCGCCGCGCGCGAGCACGGCCTGGAGATCGCGCTGGACTTCGCCATCCAGGTCTCTCCGGACCATCCCTACGTCCGCGAGCACCCCGAGTGGTTCTACATCCGTCCCGACGGAACCATCAAGTACGCCGAGAACCCACCCAAGAAGTACCAGGACATCTATCCCCTGAACTTTTACGGAGAGAACTGGGAAGAGCAGTGGGAGGAATGGAAGTCGGTGGTGCTCTTCTGGATCGAGCAGGGGGTGAAGATCTTCCGGGTCGACAATCCCCATACCAAGCCGGTGCAGTTCTGGGAGTGGATGATCCGTGAGGTGCAGCGTGATCACCCGGATACGATCTTCCTCTCGGAAGCCTTCACCCGGCCGAAGATGATGCGGACCCTGGCGAAGGCGGGCTTTACCCAGTCCTACACCTACTTCACCTGGCGCAACTTCAAGTGGGAGCTCCAGGAGTACCTGACGGAGCTCACCGCCGGACCGATGCGGGAGTATTTCCGGGGCAACTTCTTCGTGAACACTCCGGACATCAATCCGGAGTTCCTGCAGAAAGGAGGGCGACCCGCGTTCATCATCCGCGCCGTGCTCGCCTCCACACTGTCCTCCCTGTGGGGCATGTACTGCGGATTCGAGTTGTGCGAGGCAGCCGCGATCGAGGGCAAGGAGGAATACCTGGACTCGGAAAAGTACCAGATCCGCGCGTGGGACTGGGATCGCCCGGGCAACATTCGCGACATCATTACCCGCCTGAACCAGATCCGGCGCGAGAATCCGGCACTGCACGAGTACGACAACCTGCGCTTCCATCTGTGCGACAACGACCAGGTGCTATTCTACGAGAAGTCCACGCCGGATCGGTCCAACTCGATCTTCGTCGCGGTCAGCCTGGATCCCTTCGCGACGCAGGACGTGACGCTGATGTTCCCGATGGACGTCATCGGCGTCGGCGAGCACGACGCCTGGGAGGCGGAGGATCTCCTGGCCGGGGGCGTGCGCCTCTGGCACGGGTCGCACCAGCACATGCGCATCGAGCCCCACGATCCCGCCCGGATCTGGCGGGTGGTGCGCTGGGTCCGTTCCGAGCGTGATTTCGACTACTTCATGGAGGAGGTGGTAGTACCCTTCCCGCGCGCCTACTGAGCCACCCTCCGGTCCGGAGATCGAGATGCCCGAAACCCTCGTTCCCGCACGTCATCAGCCTCCGCTTCCGGTCGATCGCTTCCTGCTGGAGGAGAGCCCGGATCCCGAAGCGATCGAGATGGACGTGGTGATCGTGGGAGGTGGGCCGGCGGGCCTGTCCACGGCAATCGAGCTGTCGCGCCTCGCGCGATTGGACGCCGAGCGCGGAGGATCGCTGGGCGAGCTCCAGATCGCGGTGCTGGAGAAGGCGGCGAGCCCGGGCGAGCACAACCTCTCCGGCGCCGTGGTCAACCCCGTCGCGTTCCGCGAGCTCTTTCCCGACCGGTCAGCGGCGGACCTGCCCTTCCGTCAGCGGGTCGAGAAGGAGGAGGTGCTGCTCCTCACCGAAGGGCGCGCACAGCGCATCCCGACGCCCCCGAGCATGCGAAACGAGGGGTTCTACGTCGCCTCAATCTGCGAGATCGTCCGGTGGCTCGCCGAACGGGCCGAAGAGGCCGGGGTGAATCTGCTTCCTGGATTCCCGGTAGGCTCGCTGCTGATGCACGAGGGTCGCGTGGTGGGCGTCCGCACCGTCCCTGCCGGGCTGACTCGGAGCGGCGAGCCCGGTCCGCGCCACGAGCCCGCGACCGACGTCATCGGGCGTACGGTGGTGCTCGCCGAAGGAACGCGCGGAGCGCTCACCCTCGCCTATCTGCAGCAGCAGGCGATCACCTCGCCGAACCCGCAGATCTATGCCCTCGGGGTGAAGGAGGTCTGGGAGACCCGCACCCCGCTCGATCGGGTGGTGCACACGCTCGGCTGGCCGCTGCCGAGCGACGCGTTCGGCGGGAGCTTCATGTACCCCCTCGAGCCGACCGTCGTGGCGATCGGCCTGGTGGTCGGACTCGACTACCATGACTCGACCCTGGACGTCCACCAGCTCCTCCAGCGCATGAAGACACACCCGTACTTCCGGCGGTACCTCGAGGGCGGGGAGATGGTGGAGTGGGGCGCGAAGACGATCCCGGAGGGCGGCTACTATTCGCTGCCTGAACGACGCAGCGGCGACGGCGTCGTGATCGTCGGAGACGCCGCCGGATACGTCGATGTGCCCTCGCTGAAGGGAATCCACTACGCGATGCATAGCGGCATCCTCGCCGCCCGAGCGATCTTCCGCGCGCTGCGCGAGGGTGAGGCGACCGCAGCCGCTCTGGCGGCCTATGACCGCGCGGTGGAAGACAGCTTCATCATGCGTGATCTGTACAGGTCGCGGAACATGCGGCTGGCCTTCAAGGGCGGGCTGCTGAAGGGAGGTGCCCGGGCCGGTCTGATGGCCCTCACCGGCGGCCGGTTTCAGGGGAAGCGGATCGAAATGGAGGCGGACGCCGCGGTTCCTCGCAGGGTCGCCCCCGAGCAACCATTCACTCCCGACGGATCGCTCACCTTCAGCAAGGTGGACGCGGTCTTCAAGTCGGGGAACCAGACCAGGGACGACATCCCCCAACACCTCCTGGTAGGGAGTGACATCCCCGCCGAAGTCGCCCGGTTCTATCAGCACGTCTGTCCCGCGGGGGTATACGAGCGCCAGGGCGAGCGTCTCATCGTGAATGCCCCCAACTGCATCGACTGCAAGGCCACGGACGTGCTCGGCCCGCGCTGGACGCCTCGCGAAGGGGGAAGCGGGCCCTCCTACAAGCGGATGTAGTGGTGGGCGGGGCGCGCGGACTATATTGGGGCTCGCGCCATCCCCACTCCCGCCGCCCATGTTCTCAGATTCGCAATCACAACCCCGCCGGGTTCGGCGATCCGCCGTTACCCAGGAGGCGCTCTCCGTGGCGCCGGGGGTGCTCGGCCTCCCCCTCGCAAGTCCCTGGCGGCGCGCGGGAGCGATCGCGATCGACGGCGCGCTCTGCGCCATTCTCGCCAACGCCCCTGGCGTGCTCTTCGGCCTCGCGGCGGCCTACGTGCTGTTCCGGGTCTCGGGACGAGCCAGGCCCGGCGCGGGCTACCTCTCCCGTACCTTCCGGCTCCTCTTCCGCGTAGGCGGCGCGTTCGTGCTCTTCCTCGCGGCCATCGGCACCTGGGATTCCATCCGCGACCGGATCAGTGCCAACGAGGAGCGCCAGGCTTCGCCCGGCGTCGAGGTGTCCATCCAGCGGGAAGGGGAGGAAGTCGCTACCGGGCTGAATCTCAGCGGGATGCAGGCGGTCCAGTTCGGGACCGGGGTGGTGTCGCTACGTACCGCTGAGAACGAGGACGAGGCCCGCCGAGCGGTCATCGGCCTGCTCGAGAGGCTTCGCGCGGCGGGGATGTCGGGGTCGGAGGCGCGGGCTGCCGTTCGGGACCTGGCCGGCGACGTGGAATCGAAGCCATGGCTTGCCGCTGCCGTGGAGGGCGTGCTCACCGAGGACGCGGAGACGGACGAAGAGGCCGGAGAGGTCGCTCCGGACAGCACCGAGGCGCAGAACTCGCTGGTGGCGGCCTACGCGGCGGCGATCGCCGCCGATGACAGTGCCACGGCGGACTCTCTGCGACCATCGATGGTCGCGCTCCTGGCCCGCGACACGGTCGCCGTGCTGTCGCGGGAAATGGCTTCCGTGGAAAGCGAGCGGAACGACCTGCGCGCGCGAGTGAACGAGCTCGAGGAGGAGCTCGAGGAAGGACCCGGAATCGTGACGCTTATCCGCGGCTTCATCGAAGACCTGGGTCTCGGGCTCGGATGGTTCGGGCTCTACTTCACGGCAACCACCGCGATGTGGCACGGCACGACCCCCGGCAAGCGCTTGTTTGGCATCCGCGTGATCAGCCTGACCGGCAGGCCGATCGGATGGTGGGCTTCTTTCGAGCGCTTCGGCGGCTACGCGGCCGGCTTCGCCACAGGCTTGTTGGGCTTTCTCCAGATCCTGTGGGACGACAACCGCCAGGCGATCCACGACAAGATCGCGGCCACGGTGGTGGTCCGCGACTGATCACTCCGGTCGGATCCGAGCTCGAAGCGCCCCTCCTTCCGCCATTCTCGAACAAGGCGCGAATCTTGACATCCCGCCGCTGCCAGCCCCCCGGCGCGATGCGCCCGCCACCCAATCCCTCCCGACCCGCATCTGATTACGGATGGCTGCGCTCTTCGATCACCCCTGGTGGCTGCTCACCCTCGCGGCGATCGGCGTCGTCGCGATCTGCGCGGTCGGCATCACGCTCTTCAGCGGAGTGGGCGACCGGCCGGCCGAAGCGAAGCTGAGCGGGGAATGCACGGTGGATTCCGAGGAGTTCCTGCACGCGATCGCCGGCGTCGTGAACGCACCGCTCGGACGCGGAGGTCGCGCCCGGCTCCTCAACAACGGCGATGAGTTCTACCCCGCGCTCTTCGAGACCCTGCGACGGGCCGAGAAGACCATCAACTTCATGGTCTACATCTGGGAGCCGGGGAAGGTGAGTGACACCCTCTTCGAGATCCTGACCGAACGGGCGCGCGCAGGCGTGCAGGTGCGCGTGATGGTGGACGGGTTGGGCGGCCACAAGGCACACGCGGGGAACATCGAGCGGCTGCGGCAAGCAGGAGCGCAGTGGGCCTGGTTTCACCCGCCGCGATTCGGTATGCTGACGCGCCTTCACAAGCGAAATCACCGCCGAGCCATCATCGTGGACGGCTCGATCGGGTACACCGGAGGGGCCGCCGTAATGGACAAATGGATGGGCGACGGCTTCTCCGAGGAGAGTTGGCGCGATTGCATGGTGGAGGTAACCGGAAGGCTCGCTGGCAACCTCCAGTCCGCCTTCACCTCCCTCTGGGTTCACGTGACCGGCGAGATGCTGGTCGGATCCGAGTTCTACGGTGACGGATCCGAGGGGCAAGGGGATGGCCAGGACAGCGGCGAGCCGATATCGATGCATGTGAGCGTGGTCAGCTCTCCGTCGGGCGAGGCGCACCCGATGCGCTCGCTCTTCTGGCTCTCCTTTCGTGCCGCCTGCGACCACCTCTACATCACCAACCCCTACTTCGTCCCCGACGACATCATGTGCGCCGTGCTTCTCGGTCGTGCGCGGGCGGGGGTAGACGTGCGGATCCTCGTGCCCGGCGAGAAGATCGATGTCAAGCTCATCCGCTGGGCGAGCCGCTCCGTGTACGAGTCGATGCTGGAGGCAGGCGTGCGCATCTACGAGTACCAGCCGGCGATGATCCATCAGAAGACCGCGGTGGTGGACGGCAGGTGGACGCTGGTCGGCTCCGCGAACATGGACGTGCGATCGAAGGAGCTGAACCAGGAGAACACGCTCGGGATTCTCGACGTCGGCTTCGCGCGCGAGGTGACCGAGACCTTCTTCCGCGATCTCGAGCACTCCCGTGAAATCCGGCTCGAGGAGTTCCGCCGCCGACCGCTCCTTCACAAGGGGCTGGAGAAGGTGGCGGGGCTGTTCGAGGAGCAGTTCTAGGCGGAGCGGTTCGGGAGCGGTCCTTCAGCGCCGACCCTCCCGATAGGCCGGAAGGGCACTCGGCCCAGGGCGCCACCAGGCAGCCCGCACCATACACCCCAGCACAAGGGTCCATATGACGACAGCTCGCCGTCTGTTCGCCAGCGCGCTCGGGCTGATGCTCGCGCTCCTCGCCGCACCGCTCTCGGCGCAGCTCTGCGCCGGCCTGCCGATGGGGAAGGGCCAGACCGCAGTCGGGCTCACCGCCGGATTCCCCGAAAACGCAACCAGCGTTGGTGTCGACGGGCGCTACAAGCCCACCGACGATGCGTTGATCGGGCTGAGCTACTCCCTCACCTCCATCGACGACGACGCCGGCGACGACATTCCCTCGCAGCACACCTTCGGTGTCCGTGCCGGGTACAGCTTTACCGCTCCGCTGGCAGTAGAGGGTCCTCAACTCGGAATCTGCCCCAATGCCGGCGTTCGATACACCGACTGGGAAGAGATCAATGTCTACGCGATCCCTCTCGGCGTCGGCTTCGGCACGGCCTTCGACCTCGGCGACGGCTCCACGCGGCTGTCTCCGTACGTGAACCCCAGCCTCGTGTTTTCCAAGCTGGATGCCGACGGAGCTGAGAGCGACTGGGAGAACGACGTTGGCATCACGGCCGGCGCCAATCTGATCGTTACCAATCTCTTTTTCGGAGCGCTTTTTACCAAAGTGGGTGACGCCGACGGGGTCTTCGGCCTCCAGGGCGGACTAGTGTTCTGATCTTTCCCGGGCTGTCGGACCCGGCTTGGCAGGGAACGCTTCCTGCACCCTCGCGCGGCACTCGATTTCACCTTTTGATCTGATTGCGCGCAAGGACTCCAACATGCCGGGTTCGGACAGCCTGTGGTACAAGGATGCCGTCTTCTACGAGCTGCACGTCAAGGCATTCCAGGACTCGAACGGCGACGGGATCGGGGACTTCCGCGGGCTCATCGACAGACTCGATTACCTGCAGGACCTCGGCATCGACGTCATCTGGCTGCTCCCTTTCTATCCTTCTCCGCTTCGCGACGACGGTTACGACATCGCGGACTACTACGGGGTCAACCCGCAGTACGGCACGATCGACGACTTCCAGCGCTTCCTCGACGAGGCGCATCAGCGGGATCTGAAGGTCATCGCCGACCTCGTCCTCAACCACACCTCCGACCAGCACCCCTGGTTTCAACGGGCGCGTCGCTCCCCCCGCGGCTCTCCAGAGCGGAACTTCTATGTCTGGAGCGACGACGACACCAGATACTCCGGCGCCCGCATCATCTTCACCGATTCCGAGCCGTCCAACTGGACCTGGGATCCAGTGGCAGAGCAGTACTACTGGCACCGGTTCTTTGCCCACCAGCCGGATCTGAACTGGGACAATCCGGTGGTGAAGGAGCGGATGTTCGAGGTGATGGAGTACTGGCTGGATCGCGGGCTCGACGGATTTCGCTGTGACGCCGTTCCCTACCTGATCGAGCGGGAAGGGACCAACTGCGAGAACCTGCCGGAGACGCACCAGATCCTGAAGGAATTTCGCGCCCGGATGGACGCGAAGTATCCGAATAGGATCCTGCTGGCGGAGGCGAACCAGTGGCCCGACGACGTGCGCCCCTATTTCGGCGACGGCGACGAGTTTCACATGGCGTTCCACTTCCCGCTCATGCCGCGGATCTTCATGGCCGTTCGCCAGGGGCTGCGGCGACCGATCGTGGAGATCATCGAGCGCACGCCCGAGATCCCTCCGCAGTGCCAGTGGTGCATGTTCCTCCGCAACCACGACGAGCTCACGCTCGAGATGGTGACGGACGAGGAGCGAGACTACATGTACCGCGAGTACGCCGCCGACCCCAGGATGCGCATCAACCTGGGGATCCGTCGGCGTCTCGCGCCCCTGATGGACAACGATCGCCGCAAGATCGAGCTACTGAACTCGATCCTGTTCACCATGCCGGGCTCGCCCATCATCTACTACGGAGACGAGCTGGGCATGGGAGACAACATCTACGTCGGTGACCGCGACGGGGTGCGGACGCCGATGCAGTGGTCTCCCGACCGGAACGCCGGCTTCTCCCGGGCCGAGGCAGCGCGGCTCTACCTGCCAGTCATCATCGACTCCGTCTACGGATATCAGGCGATCAATGTCGAGGCGCAGCAGCGCTCACCGTTCTCGCTGTTGAACTGGATGAAGCGGCTCATCCAGGTCAGGAAGCAACACCAGGCTTTCGGGCGAGGCTCCATCGAGTTCCTGGAGCCCAGCAATCCCCACGTTCTCGCCTACGTTCGCGAGTACGAAGGCGACGCGATCCTGGTGGTGAACAACCTCGCCGGGACCGCGCAGATGGTGCAGCTGGAGCTCCCGCGCTTCCGCGGCTGTGTTCCCGTGGAGATGCTGGGCCACACCGAGTTCCTGCAGATCGACGAGTCGCCCTACGCCCTCACCCTGAGCCCCTACGGCTTCTTCTGGTTCTCGCTGCGCCGGGTTCCCGCGCCCGGCGAGAAGGAAGAAGAGGTCATCGCGCGGACGTGGTCTGAGCAGGATGCGGAGCTGCTGGAGCACACCGCCTCCGTTGCCGGGATCGTGGGGTCGATTCCCATCGAGTGGCTCCGTGCGCAGCGGTGGTTCCGCGGTAAGGCGCGCGAAGTCGTGGGAATCGAGCTCGCCGACCACGTGCTTTTGCGCCCCGACAACGGCCCTCCCACGCTGCTCGCCTTCATCCGCGTGCGCTACGCGGAAGAGGATCCGGAGATCTACACGCTCGCGCTGAGCATCCGCGCTCCCGCCGCGGGCATCGAGCCGCTTCTCACCATCTCCGTGGGCAGTCGGGAGGTGAAATTCTATGACGCGCTGCAGGATCCCGATTCGGTCCTGATGCTGGTGGATCTGGTCGAGTCGACCGGCAAGCTCGCCACCTCCAAGGGCTCGCTGCAGGGTACCCCCACCGAGGCGCTCAACCGCCTGGTCGGCTCGCGGCTCCCCGTCCGCCTCATGTCGGCGGAGCAGAGCAACACGTCGGTGATCCTGGGTGAGCGCCTACTGCTCAAGGTCTTCCGGAAGCTCGAGGACGGCATCAACCCCGACCTCGAGATCTCGACCTACCTGCAGGAGCATACAGGCTTCCAGGCGCACCCCACGCTGGCCGGATGGATCGGATACGAAGGGGAGCAGAACGCCCCGCTGGCGGGCCTCTTCGAATTCGTGGAGAACACGGGAGATGCCTGGGCATACACGCGCAAGAACCTCGATCGCTTCTTCCAGGCCGCGAGCCGGAGCGCTGCCGACCCGCTCTCTCCGCTGGGCCGCGAGGCGCTCCGCCGAATGAGTGGGGAATACCTCGATGCGGCCCGCAACCTGGGAGAGTTGACCGGTGAGATGCACCAGGCGCTCGCCTCGGGTGAGGGAGGAGATCCCGATTTCGATCCTGAGCCGATCGGACCGGATGATGTCGCGCGCTGGAGCGAAGAGTTCGTCCGGCACGTCGACGACATCCTCTCGGCAGTCGGCAGACGGCTCGAGGCGATTCCCGGTGTCTTCCCGCCGCACGTCCTCAACGCCCTCGCGGCGGTGGTGAACGAGGCTCCGAACTACCGAGAGCTGGGCAGAGATATCGAGCTTCTCCACGCGGCGGGATTGGTGAAGACCCGGTATCACGGCGATTTCCATCTCGGGCAGCTTCTCCGCGTGGCCGGGGAATCTCCGCTGCGTTGGGTGGTGACGGACTTCGAGGGAGAGCCAGGGAGACCGCTGGCCACCCGTCGGTCCAAACACTCCCCGCTGCGCGACGTCGCAGGAATGCTTCGCTCCTTCGACTACGCCGTGCGGACGGCGATCGTCGATCATCTCACCGACAGCATTCTCGTCCGGTCTACACTGGAGAACTGGGCCGAGGCATGGCTGCGGGAGGTACGCGCGACCTTCCTGGCGGCCTATCGGCAGGAAACGGAGGGGGCGCCCTTCGTGCCCGAGGATTCCGAGCATCTCCGTCGGATCCTCCGCGTCTTTGAGCTGGAGAAGGCGATCTACGAGCTCGGCTACGAGATGAACAATCGGCCCGATTGGATCTGGGTCCCGGTGGCGGGCATTCGCGAGCTGACCGGAGGAATGGTTTGACGCCCGTCATCTACAACCTCTTCCAGCGGCTCGTGGGGCCCACCACCCGCTGGGCCGAGCACGCCGGGCGCGCCGCGGCGATGGGTTTTAACTGGCTGTACCTGAACCCGTGGCACTACCCCGGCTTTTCCGGAAGCCTGTACGCGCCGAAAGAGTTCTTTCGCCTCAACCCGCTCTTCACGCCGCCCGGATCCGACGGGTATGATCTCACGCCGCTACGCGAGGCGCTGGCGGCGGTACAGGCACTCGGGCTCGTGCCCATGATGGACCTGGTGGTGAATCACACCTCCAAGGACGCCCTGCTCGCGGAGCAGCACCCCACCTGGTACGTCCGCGACGAGTCCGGGGAGCTGGTCAGCCCGTTCGTGGTCGACCCGGACGATCCATCCAAGGTGACCGTCTGGGGCGATCTCGCCGAGATCGACAACGCCGGCTCGCCGGATCGAAAGGCGCTGTGGGAGTACTGGGCGAACCTCGTGCGCGAGTCGATCCGCCTCGGCTTTGGCGGATTCCGCTGCGACGCGGCCTACAAGGTGCCCGCCGAGCTCTGGCGCTTCCTCATCGAGGCCGCGCGCGACGTCGATCCCGGCGTACGGTTCTTCGCCGAGACGCTCGGAGCTCCCGTGGAAGACGTACTCGCGCTGCGTCAGGCCGGCTTCGACTTCATCTTCAACTCCACCAAATGGTGGAACTTCAGCGATCGGTGGGCGATCGAGCAGCACGAGCGCTTCCGCGGCGTGGCGCCCTCCATCTCCTTCCCGGAAACCCACGACACCCCGCGACTGGCTGCGGAGAGCGGCGGAAGTGAGGCCGTGCAGCGGCAGCGGTACGCCTTCGCCGCAGGGTTCTCCGCGGGCGTAATGATGCCGGTAGGCTATGAGTTCGGCTTCCGGCGCCAGGTGAACGTGGTGCACACGATGCCATCGGACTGGGAAGTTCCCCGCTTCGACCTGCGCTCCTTCATCGCCCGGGTGAACCGCCTGAAGCTGTCGACTCCCGCACTGCAAGGAGAGCCGGCGCTGCGCACCCCCTGGGGACTGATCGGAGACGTGCTCCTGCTCGAGCGAACTGTGGAAGGAGCCGGCCAGGAGCCACTCACTGCCTGGATTCTGGTGAACAAGCGCGTGGATGCGGAATTCGACGTGCGCCTCGCCGATGTGGCCGGGCCTTCTCACCGGCTGCACCGGGTATGTCGGGACGACGGACCGACCGAGGGAGAGGCCCTGCCGGAGAGCGTGCATCTCGCCGGCGCGGAGGTCGTGTATGTCCTCCCTGCCTGAGCTCCATACGATTCCGGCAAGCCCATGAACTCCTCCGGCGCCCGGCGATCCGGCTTGCCGCTGCTCGACGACGGCCGTCTGAGCGGCGTGCTGCTGCATCCGACCTCGCTACCCGCGCCGGGCGGAGTGGGAAACATCGGAGCCGCGGCACATCGCTTCATAGAGTGGCTCGCCGCCGCCGGCCAATCGTTCTGGCAGATTCTGCCACTCGTGGATACTGACGAAGGGGGCTCCCCCTACAACGGCCTTTCGGCGGTTGCGGGAAACACGGTGCTCATCGACCTGCAGGAGCTGGTCATCGAGGGCCTTCTCGATCCGGGGGAGTTGGAAGAAGATCACCCTGCTTCGGATACCGTCGATTACCCGGCAGTCATGCGCCAGAAGGGCAAGCTGCTGGGGCTCGCCTTTCGGCGCCTGCGGTCACTGCCCTGGCACCGGCTGCACCTTCCGCTGCGGGAGTATCGCGCGCGGCAGGCGCACTGGATCGAGGACTACGCCCTCTTTCGCTCGTTACGCGACCGCGACGGCGCGCCGTGGACCGGCTGGCGCCCCGAGCTCAGGGGGCGCCAGGCCGACGCGCTGCGAGCCGCGCGGGAGGAGCTCGAGGAGGAGATCGCGCGCTGCGTCTTCCAGCAGTTCCTCTTTGATCGCCAGTGGGCGGCCGTCCGTACGCACGCCCACGAGAACGGCATCGCCATCATCGGCGACATTCCCATCTTCGTCGCGCACGACAGCGCCGATGTCTGGGCGCACCAGGACCTCTTCCGGCTGGATTCCGACGGCCATCCCACGGTGGTGTCGGGAGTGCCGCCGGACTATTTCAGCAAGACGGGCCAGCGCTGGGGAAACCCGCTGTTCAACTGGGACGTGATGAGGGGGAGTGGATATGCCTGGTGGATCGAGCGCTTCCGGCGTACGCTGGAGTGGGTCGACGTGGTGCGGATCGACCATTTTCGAGGCTTCCAGGCCTACTGGGAGATCCCGGCGGAGGAAGAAACCGCCGTGCACGGTGCGTGGAAGGAGGGCCCGGGCGCTGAGTTCTTCCGAGCGATGCAGCAGCGGCTGGGCGCGGTGCCCGTGATCGCCGAGGACCTCGGCCTCATCACTCCAGAGGTCGACGCGCTGCGAACGGAGCTGGGATATCCGGGAATGCGGGTGGTACAGTTCGCCTTCGACGGCGATCCCCGGAACCCTCACTTGCCGGAGAACTACCCCGAGCACACGGTCGCGTATACGGGGACGCACGACAACGACACCATTGTCGGGTGGTGGTCGACCGCCTCCCCGGCCGAGCGGGAAGTGGCGAGGCAGAGGTGGAGATCGTCCGAGCTGCCCGTGCACGAAGCTTTCATCGACCTCGTTTTTCGTTCTCCGGCGCGGATCGCGATCGTGCCTTTGCAGGACGTTCTCGGGCTGGGCAGCGAAGCCCGCATGAATACGCCCGGCACGAGCGAGAACAACTGGACGTGGCGCCTGCGCGAAGGACAGCCGGGACCCGAGGATGCCGAGCGGCTCCGCAGGCTGACCTGTGATGCGGGTCGCTGTCGCGATCGCTGAGGCACCGGGGTCGGGGAACGCCCGGCGAACACAATGTAAGGGAGGCGTACCCACGTGAACGATCGAGTGGTTCTGGTGACCGGCGGCGCCGGCAACGTTGGGAGGGCCGTGACCAGCGCGTTCCTGCACGCGGGTGCGCGCGTGGCCGTGCCGCTCTATCGAACCGATCAGGAGGGCACGCTCGAGCGGTTGGCCCGTGAGCATGCAGGTAGACTGCACACGTTCGGGATCGATCTGACCACCGAACGCGGGGCGGAGCAGGCCGTACGGCAGGTGTTGGAGTGGGGCGGGCGCATCGACGCCGTCGCGCACATGATTGGCGGGTATAGCGGCGGAGTCCGGCTGGCGGAGACGCCGGTCGAAGAGTGGGACCGGATGATGGACCTGAATGTGAAGTCGGCCTGGTTGGTCTCGCGCTTCGTGCTCCCGCGCGTGGTCGAGCAGGGTGGGGGATCGCTCGTATTCGTGTCCTCACGCGCAGCGGTCCGAGGCCGCGCGAATCACGGTGCGTACGCGGTGGCGAAGTCGGCGCTGATCACCCTGGCGGAGGCGATCGCGGAGGAGTACGGGATGGAGGGCGTGCGCGCGAACGTCGTGCTTCCCGGGACCGTCGACACTCCGCAGAACCGCCGCGCCATGCCCGACGCCGACCACTCTCGCTGGACGCCACCCGAGCAGATCGCAGACGTGATCGTCTTCCTGGCGTCGCCAACCTCGGCGGCGATCAACGGCGCCGCAATTCCGGTCTACGGACGGAGTTGAGGCGTCCTTTTACCCTCGAGCAAGGAGGCAAGGTTGAACGGGAAACCCTGGATGGTACCGGCTCTGGCATTGCTCCTGGGTGCGTGCGGCGGCGACGCGGCGGACACCGAAATGGCTGGGGCCGACAGCGCGCAGGTGGAGGAAGGGATGGCGCCGACCCCGACAACGGAGGACCAGATGGGCGCGATGGCCACCGCCGTGGCGATGACGGCCTTGGGTGGCGGTACGGCCACCGGCGAGGCGATCCTGACTCCGAGCGGGTCCGGTACCGAGGTGAACGTGACGCTCAACGGGCTGGAGGCGAACTCCACGCACCCCGGCCACATTCACCAGGGTACCTGTGACTCCGTCGGCTCGGTAGTCGCGCCGCTCTCGGAGATCACCGCCGACGCCTCTGGTACCGGAAGCATGACGACGACGGTGGAGCTCGGTGCCGATAGCCTCTTCGCCGGGAACTACATCGTCGTCTACCACGACCCGGGCGGAACGCCGATGGTCTGTGGCCAGGTGGAAGAGCACGTGATGTGAGGTGGGGCCTCAGTATCGGCGCAGCTCCTCGATGACCGTTGCCACCTCCTCCGCCTCGGGCAGAATCGCTCGCTCGAGGCGGGGGGCGTAGGCGACCCAGGTGTCGAGAGAGGCCACCCGGCGCACGGGGGCGTCCAGCCAGGGGAAGAGCTCGTCGGCGATGCGCGCCGCAAACTCGGCCCCGATGCCCCACGACAGAGCGTCCTCGTGCACGATCATCACCCGGTTGGTCTTCCTCACGGAGGCCGCGATGGTCTCCATGTCGAAGGGGTTGAGCGAGCGCAGGTCGATCACTTCTGTCGATATCCCCGAACGCTCCTCGACCATCCGGGCGGCCTGCAACGAGCGCTGCACCAGGGCGCCGCAGGTCACGACGGTCACGTCGCTTCCCTCCCGCACCACCTTCGCCTTGCCGAAGGGAATCATGTACTCGGGCCCCGGATAAGGGCTCTTGTTGTAGACCTGGCGATAGAGGTGCTTGTGCTCCAGGAAGATGACCGGATCGTCGCAGCGGATCGCGGTGCGGAGCAGGCCCGCCGCGTCCAGCGCGGTGGCCGGGAGCACCACCCGTAGCCCCGGGCAGTGCGCAAAGATCGACTCGCCCGTCTGCGAGTGGTAGATCGCCCCGCCCTTGAGGTAGCCCCCGTAGGTGACGCGGATCACCATCGGGCTGCTCCAGAGGTTGTTGGAGCGGTAGCGGAGCGTCGCGACCTCGTCCCGGATCTGCATCATGGCGGGCCAGATGTAGTCGAAGAACTGGATCTCGACTACGGGTTTGAAGCCGCGCACCGCCATGCCGTAGGCGCGTCCCACGATGTTCGCCTCGGCCAGCGGCGAGTTGAAGACGCGCGTCGATCCGAACTCGCGTTGCAGACCCGCCGTCACCTTGAAAACGCCCCCCTTACCCTGTACTCGATCGAGGATCTCCTCGTGCGAGCAGTCGGCGACGTCCTGGCCGAAGATCACTACCCGCGGGTCGCGACGCATCTCGTCCCGCAACGTCGCATTGATGAGATCGACCATCGTGGTCTCGCTCCCCTGGAAGCGAGGCTCGTCTTCCGTGTCGAACTCGGGTGCGGTGGGGGGGCGGTCGGGTGAGTAGAGGAAGTCCAGCGCCGTGGAGGGATCGGGTTGTTCGGCCGCGAGCGCCTGGTCCGTCGCGGCGTTGACCTCCTCGCGCACCTCCCGTTCGATCGCGTCGAGCTCCTCGCGCGAGACCCCGTACTCCTCCATCAGGAGCGTGGCGGTCCGCACGATCGGGTCGCGAGCCGCCTCGGCCTCACGCATCTCGGCCGTCTTGTAGAAGCGCTCGTCGTCGGAGAGCGAGTGTGAGTACGGACGGATCACGTGGGCGTGGACGAAGGCGGGCCCCCGCCTGCCGCGGGCCCATTCGACCGCACGTTTCATCGTCTGATGGCTCTCGACGATATCGGTGCCGTCGCACTCCATCACCAGCAGGTTGGGGAAGCTACGCACCAGCCGGGAGATGCTGCCGCCCGCCGTGTTGACCTCCACGGGGACAGAGATCGCGTACCCGTTGTCCTGGATGACGTAGACAACGGGAAGCGAAAGGTTGCAGGCGGTGTTCAGGCTCTCCCAGAACTCCCCCTCCGAGGTGGTGCCGTCGCCCCCGCTCACGAAGACCACCTCGTCGTCGCGCGCGCGGGTCGCCCGGACCAGCTCCTCGTCCCCCAGCGAGCCGGCCCTGACGCCCGCTTCGGCCGTGCCCACGGCCTGGAGGAACTGGGTGCCGGTCGGAGAAGAGGTGGAGACGATGTTCAGGTCGGGCCGCCCCCAGTGTGAGGGCATCTGACGACCACCCGAGGAGGGGTCCGAAGCCGCCGCCACCGCTTGGAGCAGGTGGTCGAGCGCCGTCATTCCCACCTGTAGAGAAAACGCGCGGTCCCGATAATAGAAATAGAACCAGTCGACTCCCGGGATGGCCTGGCCCCCGGCCGCGACCTGGATCGCTTCGTGGCCGGCGCCGGAGATCTGGAAGAAGATGCGGTTCTGCCGCTTGAGCTGGATCTCCTTGTCGTCCAGGCGGCGCGACAGGACCATGCAGCGGTAGTACCCCAGAAGGGTCTCCCGATCGAGGGTCGGCTCGGTCTGAGGCTCGGTTTGAGTCGCCATTTCGCTTTCCTGGCATGGGGGATCGGGAGGCGTTTCTTTCTCCCGTCCCGTCAGGGCTGCTGTGGTTAGTATACCAGCGCCGGCGGGGCCCGGCCAGGCTGCCCCGGTGCGCGGAACGGCCTGGAGCCGAAAGGTCCGGGCCACCGCTCCGCGGGTGGAAGTGTATGTGTTTCGCGCGCTTCAAGGCGCGTCAGTGTTCCCTCGGCAGTGCCTCGGGAGGGGCTATGCTCAGACTCCTTCTCGTCTGCGGTCTGCTCGTCGTGGTGGCGAGTCCCACCGCGCGGGCATGGATCCGTCCTCACCTCGCTCCCATCCTGAATCCGGCCTACGAGTGGTCCGTGCGTTCCAGGGTGAGTGAGATCGCGCGAACGATCGAGGCGGAGAGGGCGGCCAACCACGAAATTCCGATGGTGGGGCCGATTCCCGACTTCGTGCGCCGCCACTATTTCCAGAAGGACAGCCATCTGGATCCCTGGGGTACCCCGTACCACCTGCTCCAGACCGCGGACGGCCTCCAGGTGGCTTCCGCCGGCCCCGACCGTCAGATCGGGACGGAGGACGATATCCTGTCGCCCCCGGTGGGGAAGGAGGAGGCGGCGGGGAGGTTGGGGGAGACAAGGTGACAAGGTGACGGGGTGACGGAACGGGTGACAAGGTGGAGGGCGTGGCAGGGCGGCGATCTGAGTCAGGGGTGGTTGCACCTAGAAGCGCCCAGCCCGAAGGCGAGCGTTCCGACAGCCCGCATGCTGACGGTTTGCCAACCAGAGGCCTTTCGCCTGCCAGCCCGCTTCAGCCGTTCACCCTGTCACCTTGTCACCTTGTCACCCCCTCACGCCCCGCCCTACCTTCGCTGCTCGCAACTGCAACGGAGGAGACATGCTCAAGGTCGGGCTGACGGGGAACATCGCGGCCGGCAAGTCGACGGTGGTGGATGTCTGGCGAGAGCTGGGAGCCAGGGTGGTCGACGCGGACGAGCTCGCGCGCCGGGCGGTGGAACCGGGCAGTCCGGGGCTGCGACGGATCGTCGAGCGTTGGGGGACAGGCGTGCTGAACGCCGCCGGTGAGCTGGATCGGGCCGCGATGCGCGCCCGTGTGTTCTCCGACCCGGCGGCGCGCAGCGAGTTGGAATCCATCATTCACCCCTTCGTCGCCGCGGCGCGCGACGCCGAGTTCGCCGCGGCGGAACGCGAGGGCGACCCGGTGGTGGTCGCCGATATCCCTCTGCTCTTCGAGGTGGGGCGAGAAAAGGAGTTCGACCTCGTGGTCCTGGTCGACGCCCCGGAGGCGGTCCGCCGAGAGCGGCTGGTGCGCGACCGCGGACTCGACCCGGTGGAGGCCGACCGCATGATCGCGGCACAGATGCCCGCCACCGAGAAGCGCCCCCGCGCGGATATCATCATCGACAACGCCGGATCGCTGGAAGCGCTACGAAACCGCGCACGCGAGGCCTGGAGCGAGATCCTGCGTCGGGCAGGGGAGGGGAAGTGAACGTGGGGGAGGCCCGCATCCGGGTGGACATGCACACCCACACGCGCCGCTCCTTCGACTGCCTCACTACCCCCGAACGCTACCTCGACGCCCTCCGAGCTCGCGGGATCCATCGCGCCTTCGTCACCGATCACAACGCCATTGACGGCGCCCTGGAGATGTACGCCCGGGCGCCGGACCTCATCCTGGTCGGCGAGGAGGTGAAGACCCGCGAGGGGTTCGACCTGATCGGCCTCTTCCTCCGCGAGCTGATCCCCCGCGGTACGCCCGCCCGTGAGGTCGCCGAGCGGATCCGGGATCAGGGCGGAGTCGTCTACCTTCCCCACCCCTTCGACGTGGGCCGCTCGGGCGCCGGGGAGGCGCACGCCGATCGCCTGGCCGACCTCATCGATGTGGTCGAGGTCCACAACGCCCGCTGCTTCCGCGCCGCGACCAACGCCCGGGCCCTCGCCTGGGCGACCGCGAAAGGGAAGCTGCCGGGCGCTGGCTCAGACGCCCACACCGCCGCCGAGCTCGGCAACGGCTTCGTCGAGATGCCCCCCTTCGAACCCACCCGCGAAAGCTTCCTTGCCGCCCTCGCCCGGGGCGAGATCGGCCGCCGCACCCTCGCCGGCCCCTGGGTGAGGATCGCGTCCACGTACGCGAAGGCGCACAAGCGCATCTTCGGGGTGTGATTATGAATTACGAATTACGAATTACGAATTACGAATTACGAATTACGAATTACGAATTACGGAGCCGTTGCGAACGGCAGAGGTCACAAAGGTAAGCCCAGCGGACGCGCGGAACACCGCCCTTTCCTCTATTGTGAGCTCTGCGGTTTGCCGTAATTCGTAATTCATAATTCGTAATTCATAATTGCAGTCCTATTCCGCTTCCTGCGCAATCGCCAGGTATTCGAGCAGTTGCTCGCTGGTGAGCTGGTGCAGTTGTCGCGCGATGGAGGCGAACTGGGTCGGGATCGGGTCGGAGCCTTTGCGCACGAGGTCCGGGTCGATGTCGATCGTCCAGGCGGGGAGCTCCACGTCGCCGGTCGGGTCGATCCATTCCAGCGAGTGGAAGACCAGCGTCGCGCCCAGCTCGGAGGGTTCGTCCACGTAGGGAGCGACCTCCGCTTCGACCAGGTAGAGTTGATTGCCCTGCTGGACCGTGCGGAAGCCGAACGCCATGCCGAGTGTTCCTTCCCCCTCTTCGTCGTGATGGTGTTCGTGATGAAGGTGTTGATCGTTTGTCATCTCTCTTCCCGGTTCAGGGGTGGAACTGCTCGCTAGCCCGGTGATCAGCGTCGGCGGCGATTCCCTTGGCCACGCTCCCTTCTCCTGCGTCCTCTCGATTCGGTGCGTCCCTTCTCGTCGTGCTCGCCCTGCTCGTCCCGCGAGGTGCCCTTCCGCCCGGTCGCTGGGCCTGTTGGCCGCGGACCCGCTCGCTCCCGTCGTCCTGATCGCTTCCCACGGCGCGGTCCGCGCCCCTCCTCCGCGCCGCCCCGCCCGCGTCGCTCCGGTCGTTCACGCACGAGCAGCCCCTCCTGGCGCAGATCCACGCGTGGGCGGGCGGCGAGCTCTCTGGCCTCCTGCAGAGAGGTTGCCCGCAGCGCTTCACGCTTGCCGCGGAGAACGGTCCAGTGCAGCGGCCGGTCGAGCTGCGGAACGTCGTCGTTGTCGATCCGCTGGAGCAGTTTCTCGGGTACGCGCACCCGGACAACCGCCGTTCCTTCCTCGATTGCATAGTCCAGCGGCCATTCCTCGCCGCTGAGCTCCAGGGTATCGGGGAGGGCGAGCCAGCGCTGCCGTTCTTCGGGCGTGGCCCATTCGTCCGGGTCGATCTTCAGGTCCGCTTCGAGGAACTCCGCGTAGGAGCCGACCCCCTGCAGCTTCGCCAGGAAGTACTGGCGGAGCGCTTCCTCGGACACCTCCCGGGTGGCTCCTCCGGAGCGCCGGTAAACCTCGCGGAGCTCTCGCACCCGCTCCCGATTCTCTCGCACGTCGCGGTGGTATGCCACCCCCGCCGCCATGGCCGTAGCGAGCGCCCCCCGGGCCGCCTCCGCGAGATTCTCGGGGAACTCCGTGATCGGCTGCTCTTCGGAGTCCAGCTCGAAGCCCTGGTAGCTGCGGACCGATCGGGCGCGCAGCGGAGCGCGACGATGCCCGGGATCGTAAACAACCTCGACCTCCCCGCGTTCGGCGAACTCCCACAGCAGCTCGTACGGGATCTGGGTGCCCTCGATGGACCCGCGTGCGCGGCCAAAGCGATCGGAAAAGTAGCGCAGGTCTCCCATCACCGCGCCCCAGCGGCCGCAGACGCTGGTGGGCGACACCCGCACCTGCTCTCCCCAGCTCGTTTCCTCGTCGATCACCAGGGCGAAAGGGGCAACCCGCGCGAGGAGCCGCTGCCACTCTCGCTCCAGTTTGCGGGTCAGTCGCGGGAAGCGCGCCGGCAGTTCCAGGTCCATGGACCGGTAGATGGAGGCGATCCCCAGCGCCGCGTCTTCGATCGAGCGGACCAGCACGCCCCGCTCGTCGGCCCACTCGGTGAGCGCGGTCTCGTCGAACAGATGCCGCGGCAGTCCGTACACGGTTCCCAGCGAGCCGCACTGCTCCAGCGCGTCCTGATAGAGCTGATACGCGGTGAGATGGTCGCTGCCGGGCACGACATAGGCCCCGATGTACCGGTCGGCCCGGGTCATCCGATGAAGGGACTCGATCGACGCGCAGGTGGCGACGACAGGCACGAGCTCCGACGGACCCTGGACCAGCAGCTCACCCCAGGGACGATCGACCGGGAGCACCTCCACCTCTCGCCCGTAGCGCGTCAGCCGATCCCCTTCGATGAGGCCGCGCCGCTCGAGCAGCTCGACCGCCCTCCGGTACGCGATCCTGTCGAGAGGAACCGGCAGGTCCAGCTCGTCGGCCCTCACCCCCATGTCGGCGCAGGTCATCGCCACACGCTCCGGATCCCCCGCGAGCTGGAAGTTGGGCGCCGTCGGCTGCAGCGAGTCGAAATCGATGTCTCGCTCCGACAGGATCCACACTTCTCCCCCTTCGACCCGGCCGTGGACTCGCCCCGCCATCTGCAGGATCTCGTTGGCGCCCAGAGGCAGGCGGGTCAGAACGCCCTTGCCCCGTTCGACCAGCGTGGTGAACTGCGCGTCCTCGATCACCACGGTGTCCAACCCCTGAATGTTGAGCGCGGACTGTCCCGCCGCCGTCATCGACAGCAGGTAGGGGTGGGGAGCGTCGCCTTCGAGAAAGGGGCGGAGCTTGGTGATGGGCTCACCGCCGTGATAGTAGGCGGTGAAGATCTTCGGCCACCGCCCGGCCACGGTGGTCGCGATCTCCTCCGTCGAAGCCCTGGTGGGTACGAAGACCGCGACTCCGCGGTCTTCCTTGATGACGTGCCGCAGGAACCGGTCGCTGAGAAACTCCAGCGGCTGCGTGGTCCGGGAAATGCGCACCCGGGCGGCCTTCTGCGGATCGAAGGCGCTGGTCTCGATGACCTCCGCGGAATCGAGGTATTCGGCGTAGAAGGTGGGGTCGACCGTTGCGGAGAGCCAGATGAACCGGCACCCGGCGCGCTTTCCCAATGCCAGGCAGAGTTCCAGCTCGGCCGAGGTCTGATGGATCTCGTCCACCACGATCGTGTCATCGCCTACGATGAGATCGTCCTGGAGCCAGCGTCGCGCGATCCCCGTGGTAACGATGACCACGTTCCAGGTAGGTGTCTCCGGCGTCGCCTCCCGTTCGCGATTCACCACCCCCACCCGCAACGGCGTACCGACGATCTCCTCGGCGATCGGCCGGATCGCCAGCGTCTTGCCGGTTCCCGTTCCGGCAACGATCCCGAAGCCTTGGCCGCTGGCGGCAAGCCGCCGGATGTCGTCCCCGTGCTCCTCCTCCAGCACCGTCCGGATCCCGGTGAGACCCACTCCGAGCTCGATCGTCTCGCACGCCGCGCGTGTCGGCGCGATGACCACCAGACGCCCTCCCGTCGGCCGGCCGGGATATCGCTCCGAGGGTGGGATCGTGGGAACGTGAACCATGAATTGCGGACGTGTGTCGATACTCTGCAATTGGGGGCGCAAGCTCCGGCCGCGGTCGCGAATTCGCAAGTATGCCGCCAGGCGCCGCGGTCGTCCTGCGCTCGAACGGCTCGCAGCCCCGCTGGTTGCCACCCGTCGGGCGAAGGCGCCATTGGATTTTCCGGATAGATCGACTTTCGTTCGGGGGCGGCAACACGCTTCCCGCGTACGCCTTCGAAAGCGGTTTTACGGTGGAAACGGATGAATAATCTGCGAGATCTGCAGGTGCAGGCGCGAAGCCTGGAAAGTGCCGGCCAGCACGCTGCGGCGCTCAAGCTGTACGAGCGCATTCTGGAGGAGCCCGCGGGGCAGCGTGACGGCGGTGTGTGGGTGCGGAAGGCGCGCCTCCACCTCGCCCTGTCGCAGCAGACGGAGGCCGCGGAGAGCTACGCCACCGCAGCGGAGCGCTACCAGAGCATGGGGCTGGCAAATCTGGCCCTGGCGCAGAGTCAGCGTGCGGAGCAGGTGGATTCATCGCGGCCGGAGGGCTTCCTGCGCAGCGCCCGCCTGGCGGCGTCGCTGGGATATGCTCGCGACGCGCGGAGCAGCTTTCTGGCGTATGCCGATCGCGCGATCGCCACGAACGAGGAGGCCGCCGCGGTTGCCGCCCTACGGGAGTGTCTCTCCTTCTTCCCGGAAGACGAGGCCGTTCGCGCGCGGCTGGTAGAGCTCGCGGGTGAGGCGCCGCCGTACCCGCCCGTGTCGTTGCCGGAGGTGTCCGTGCGCGAGCGCATCGCTCCGACGGAAACGGAAGCCGGGCCGGCGGCTGTCCTGGAGGCCGACCCCGACGTCGGGGCCGCGCCGGCGGAGGTAGACGAGGTAGGGGTAGAGGAGCTGGTAGAAACATCAGCGGGTGCACCCGACGCTGCGCCGCAGGTGGAGCCACTCGAAGGCTTCGAGCCTACACGCGTCGAAGGGCCCTTCGACGCCTCACCGGAGGTGGAGCTGGAGAGCGACGCCGCCGAGGGCGCGTCTGATCCGGCGGTGTTCGCATCGCTCGATCTGGAAGGGGGCGAGGTTTCCGAGGAAGAAGAGCCCGACGCGGCCGAGGTCGAACCCCTGCCGCTTCTCGGCGTCGAGCCGGGCACCGTTGCGCCGACCCCGGCGGAGGAGATTGCCGCCGCACGAGCGCGCGTAGCCGACAACCCGGGTGACCTGACGGCGCGCCGGGAACTGATCGCCCTGCTGCGAGCGCACGGAGCTCCGGAACTTGCTGAGGCCCTGGCTGACGCCGAGCGTCACTTCGCCGAGGCCGGGCGCATGGCCGAGGCGCTGCGCTTCGTGGAGGAGCTCGCTCGGCTAGAGCCGCGCGATACGGCTCTGCAGCAGCGGCGCGTCGAGCGGGCGCTGCGCGCGGGAGATCGGCAGGCTCTCCTCGATGCGTACCTCGCCCTCGCGGATGCGCTCGAAGCGGAGCGGAGGGTGGACGCCGCACGCGACGCGCTCCGGCGAGTGCTCGAGCTCGAGCCCGACAACGAGCGGGCGCGAGCCGTGGTGGGAGCGCCCACGAGCCTTTCACCAGCACGGGAGTACGTGGACCTGGGGGAGCTGATCCTGTCGGGGGTGCAGCAGGAGGCGACCCGTTTCCAGGTGGCGGCCCTGGAGCCGACGGGAGACGAGGAATCCGATTTCGAGGAGATCCTGAACCTCTTCCGCCAGAAGATCGCGCGCAGTCTCGACCCGAAGGATTCCGCCAGCCACTATGATCTTGGTCTGGCATTCAAGGAGATGGGGCTGCTGGACGACGCCATTATCCACCTGCAGAGCGGGTTGAGGGGTGGAGCCAATCCCCTGGCCACGCTGGAGGTCCTGGGTGAGTGCTTCGTTCTGAAGGGGCAGACCTCCCTCGCGGCGCGCGTTTTCGAGCGTGCGACCCGCCTGGAGGGAGTGGGCGAAAGCGATCTGGTGGGGGTGCTCTATGGTCTCGCGCGCTGCCAGGAAGAACTGGGTCAGCGGGAGCAAGCCCGGGGAACGTACGAGCGCATCGTGGCGGTCGATCTCTCGTTTCGCGACGCGGCACAGCGACTCGAACGACTGCAATCCCGCTGACAGCCGGGTTTTGACAGTCGTCCGCGCGGCGGTTAGCTTCCCGCCCGCCCGCGTTCAACTTTCCCGCGCTACGAGCAGATGCTTCGCACCGCGCCTCCGAAGCTGTCCCAGATCCAGGATCCCATCGTCGATCGGCTGGACCGGGTCGTCGACGAGTTCCGTCGCATCGTCGCGGCCGATTTCGATCGGGTCACCGAGATCAACGACTACCTGCTGCAGGTGCGGGGCAAGCTCTTCCGTCCCAGCCTCCTCCTTCTCTGCAGCGAGATCGGCGGCCGTTCGCGCCCCGAGGCGGAATCGCTCGCCGCGGTGGTCGAGCTGATCCATCTCTCCACTCTGGTCCACGACGACGCCGTCGACCACTCCGTTCTGCGGCGGGGGATGCCGACCGTCAACGCCATGTGGAGCCACCAGGTCGCCATCATCATGGGCGACTATCTCTACTCCCGCTCGGTCAGCGAGCTGGCCCGGCTGGGAGACATCGAGCCGGTGCGCATCCTCGCTGCGGCGGCCAACGCCATGTCGGTGGGCGAGCTGCGGCAGCTCGCCTCCTGCGATGCCCTCGACTTCACCGAGCAGGACTATCACCTGCTGATCGAGTGCAAGACTGCGTCGCTCATCGCGGCCGCGTGCGAGCTCGGCGCCCTCTACGGCGATCCGACCTACCGGGTGCCCCTGGCCCGCTTCGGGCACGATCTGGGGATGGCCTTCCAGATCGTGGATGACCTGCTCGACTACACCTCCGACGAGGCCGCGCTGGGCAAGCCGGCCGGGCTGGACCTGCGGGAGCACAAGGTGACCCTTCCCTTGCTGTACGCGCTCCCGCGGATGAGCAGGAGCGAGCGGGAGCGGGTGGAGGCCTTCTTCGCCGAGCCGATCCCCGACGACGCCGAGATCGCGGCGATCGTGCAGATGGTGCGCGATCGTGGCGGCTTGGATTATGCGAAGTCGCAGGCGCTCATGTTCGCCCAGAGGGCGCGTGAGTCGCTGGAAGGCCTGCCCATGAGCCCGGCTCTCCAGGCGCTGCGGGAGAGCATCGCCTACGTCGTGGAACGCCGCCACTGACGGGAATAAACCGTTGCCTCGGTTGGAGGGTTGATGAACGTTGCAATCCGCCGAAGGGTGGGTCGCTTGTCGATGGTCGTGCTGGTGGGGTTGGTGCTCGGCGCATTGCTGACGGAGCTGACCGTTCGTTTTCTCCCGGAGAGCGCGGCCAGGGAGTTCTTCACCACCTCGGTCGCCGCCGCCTTCGGCCCTCTGGTGATCGACCTCGTCGCGGTCGGCGTGACCATCGGCCCCCTGGTCTTCCACCTCAACGCCCTCAGCGTGGCGGGAATACTGATCGTGGCGCTGGCGGCGAGGGCGTGGCTGTAAGGGAAAGAAGCTAGGAGCCAGAAGCTAGAAGCAAGAATTCTTTGGGCCGGCCTCGAGGTTTAGGGCCGGCCCATTGCCGTGTTCTGGATTCTGCATTCTGACCCTTGTTCCCCGAGCCACTTCGTCGGGCCGGCTGCAGTCCGTGGCTCCAGGCGCCAACCTCGGATTACGTGAGGCTCCGGCACGCCCGAGATAGAGACGTCTGGCACCTGAGGGGGCAGAAGGAGGATAGGTAGAATGCTCCGGGGCCGGCGCTCTCACATCGAGGCCGGCCCCAGAATATTCTAGCTTCTAGCTCCTAGCTCCTCCCCTAGCTCGCCACCGTCCTCCTCAACACCTCCTCCCGATTGTCCACAATCTCCGCCTCTTCGCGCAGGCTCTGGACGAACCGGGCGATCTCCTGCTGGCCCTGTTGGAGCTGCACCAGCATGCGGAGCGAGCCCTTCTGCTTCTGGAATTCCTCGGGGTCTGCTTCGGTGCGCTCGGTGGGACGGACGATGAAGAGGCCGGCGGGCGTCTCGACGACGTCGCTCACCTGGCCCACGGGAGTACCGAAGGCGGCACCCACGGCGGCATTCGCCTGACCGAACGCCGGGTTCGGGCTGAGGCGCGTCACCGGTCCGATCGACTGCACCTCTAGCCCGCGTTCGCTCGCCGCGGCTTCCAGGGTCTTGCCGCCCCGAACCTCGGCCACGATCTGACTTCCGATCTCGCGCGCCTGGGCCCGCTTCTTCTCCTGGATGAGGCGCCGGCGAATCTCAGGCGTGGCCTCCTGCAGCGACATCTGCCCCGCCGGCGTAAAGGCCTCTCGCTCCACCACGTAGAACGCCTGGGGAGTCTCGAAGAGCGGGCTGACGGTCTCTCCGTCCTCCGCGGCGGATTCCTCCTCGGCCCACTCGATCGCCTCGAGCGTGGAGCCGATGCCCGGGACCAGCGACTGCTCGGCGGAGACCAGTACGCTCTGGCGCACGATCGCGTTGGTGGCCCGCGCCGCGCGTTGTACCCCGACCTGCTCGGCCAGCGTCTCCAGCGAGTCTGCACGGGCATAGAGCCGGTCCAGCGCCGCCTCGGTGGGCTCGATCGGGATCAGGATGTGCCGTGCACGGGCCGTATCCCCCTCCCGTTCCTCCACCCGGATCAGGTGATAACCGAAGGGGGAGAGGATCGGCTCGGAGAGCTCCCCGATAGGCAGGGAGAACGCGGCCTCGTCGAAGACCTCGGTCATCTGCCCGCGCGTGAACTGCCCCAGGTCGCCGCCGCGATCACGGGTACCCGGATCGGCCGACTCCCGCTGCGCCACCGCGGCGAAGTCCGCCCCGTCCAGGATCTCCTGTCGCACGGCCTGCGCTCGCTGCAGCGAGGCGGCCGTGTCCTCCGCCGTAGGAATTTTGGAGAGCATCGCGATGGTGAACCGCGCGGTCGCGGGACGGCGGAAGGAATCGCGGTTCCGCTCGTAGTAGGCACGGATCTCGGCGTCGGTGACCTCCACGTCGCCGGGGACGAGCTTCGCCACGTTCAGCGCGACGTAGTCCGCCGTGACCGTCTCGTTGCGATCCTTCCAGAGCTGCCACAGCTCGGCGTCCGAGATGTACATCCCCGCCGTCACCTGACGCAGCAGCTTCTCGCGCGGGATGATGCTGCGGTAATAGGCCTCGAGCTGGAGGAGCATCTGCTCGTTCGCCGTGGGCCCGGTCAGGAACTGCTGCCACTTCTGGATGTCGAACTGTCCATCGGTCATGAACAGCTCGTTCTGCATCAGCTGCGGATGCGGGTTCCAGAGCGCCGCCTGGCGGATCTCCTCGTCGGTAACCCCCAGCTGCCGCCGCTCCATCTCCTGCTGTATCAGGATGTCGTTCACCACCTGATTGAAGGCCGCATCCTCGAGCTGGCGGATCTGTTCGGCGGTGAGCTCACCCCCGGCCTGCGCCCGCGCCTGGTTGTAGAGTTCCTGGTAAGCAGCCGAATATGCCTGATAGGAGATGGACTGACCGTTGACGCGCCCCAGCTCGCCCGTCTGCATGCCCGCGCTCCGACCGGAGATGTCCATCCCCCATTCGAAGACCATCAAGCCCACGAATGCGAGGGCTACGATGATCATGATGATCTTCGTTTTCTCCCGCAGATCTTGCATCATGGTCGGATCAGGCTCCAGCTCAGATGGGGCGGTTCAGCATGCACGATGTATCGGAAACAGCGGAATTTAGCGGATCCGAAGAGCGAGACGCAAGTTCGGAAGCCAGAAGCCAGGAGCCAGAAGCCAGAATTCCCCTTCCTCGGGCTTCCTGGCGTCCTGGCTCACGTCGACACCAGCCCAGAACGTCAAGCTTGAGCCGTGGCTCATGGCCCGCGCACAGCCGCCGGCCGTCGGACGGGAAAACTCAAGCCAGAACTAGCTGCTTCCGGTACTTTGGGGTGGGTTCTCGGCGAAGGCGGCAGCCTCTTTCGGGAACTATCGCCCCCTTGGTCAAGGAACCCCCGAACAAGAAAATTCTGGCTTCTGGCTCCTGGCTCCTGGCTTCCCGGATTCCGTCCTCCCTCAATTGACCACCCTGGAGCGAGCGTGTAACTTGAACGCCCTCAATCCGTCACTTTTCAATTCCCCGCGCGGGCCCGACCATGGCTGAGTCCCCCTCCGAGCTCCAGCTCGAGATCGAAAAGCTCGAGCGCAAGCACGCGGAGAATCCCGAGGGTCGCTTCTTCGTGCCACTTGCCAACGCATACCGGAAGCTCGGCGATCTGGAGACGGCCGAAGCCCTGCTGCACGCGGGTATCGAGCGACATCCCGACTACCTGAGCGCGCGCATCGTGCTGGGTCGCTGCCTGGCCGATCGAGGAGCGGTGCAGGAGGCCGAGGAGGAGTTCCGCTTCGTGCTCTCCCAGGATCCCCAGAACCTCATCGCCCTACGCACTCTGGGCGAGCTGGCGGCGGCCGCGGGACGGACCAACGAGGCGGTCGAATGGTACAATGAGCTGCTGGCCGTAGACCCCATGAACGAGGAGGCGCGGCAGGCGCTGGAGCGGCTCGGTAGCCCGGCTTCGGCGGACGAATCGGAGGAAGAGTTCCACGCGGGCGGCGACTGGTGGCAGGCCGGCGATGTCGAGCCGACCGGTGCCGAGGTCCCGGCTGACGCCGGGAGCGAAGCCGCTGAAGCAGGCGCCGACGATCCCCTGTTCTACGGCGACATCTCTCTCGAAGACGCCACCATCGCCCCCTCTCCAGTGCCTGAAGGAGCCTTCGATGTGGATGAGCCCGTCGCCGCCCCGTCGGGGCTGGAATCGGAGCTCGAGCCCTCGGACGAGGAGCCGGATGCGGAAAGCTATGGCGGCACGGGGGCGGGCGAGGTGGTCACGGAAACGATCGCCGAGCTGTATGCGCGCCAGGGACTGCACGATCGGGCGATCTACGTCTACCGCGAGCTGATCCGCCGGCGTGGGGGGGATTCCACGCTGGAGCGTCGACTCGCCGAGTTGGAGCGGCTGGTGGGCGAGGCAGGGGGCGAGGAGGAACTCCCCGAGCTCACGCTCCGGGACGACGAGGCACTGGAGACCCCATCGCTGGATGCAGAATCGGATGCAGAGGAGGATGCGTTCGCCGACAGCGTCTCCGAGGGCTTTGCCACCGCTCTGGGTGAGGAGTCGTGGCTGGAAAGCGACGAGGAGGTCGGGGTGAGCACTGCGGAAGGGGCTTCGCCGGAGCTCTTGGCCGCTTCGGCAAGCGCCGGAGGGGGCGCGACCATCGTCGATTTCCTCGCCGGGCTGGCGGCGTGGAGGCCGGGCCAGGGCAGGACGGCCACGGGCTCGGCAACGCCGGAGGCCACGGCGCCCGAGGAGGAATTCACCGCCGGGGAAGTGGCCACCGCCCCGCCGTCCACGGCAGACCCCGGGGAGACGGAGCCGGCACCGGAGACCTCGGCCACCATCGACTCCTCGAGTGAGTCGGCGCCGTACGCCGGAGCCGAGTCGGAGCCGTGGGGAGCCGCGGCTGGAGGAGACGAACCGCAGGGTGACGACCTTCCCTACCTCGAGCAGGTCGAGCGGCCGTGGTCATCCACCGGAACGGGTTCTGCGGACGACGAGCCCTTCCCGTGGGAGCTGCCGGAGGGCGATACGTTCGAGCAGGCGGAGCCGATTGCGGAATCGGAGTCGAGCACCCACTCCGAGTACGGGTTGGAGGAAGCCGAATCGGCTCCCGCTGAAGACGGTGCGGATCACCCCGAGCCCGCGGAGCCGTCGCCCGCGGCCCGTGATGAACGCGCGGAGGCCGCGGGCGACGCCACGGACGACGAGGACCTCGAGTCGTTCCAGGCCTGGTTGCGGAGCCTGAAGAGATGATCATCGCCGTCCTTCACGGCCCCAACCTGAATCTCCTCGGCCAGCGCGAACCCTCGATTTACGGTGCGGACACGCTGGCCGAGGTCGATGCGCGCCTGGTGAGCCTCGGCTCCGAGCTGGGGGTACAGGTGAAGCACTTCCAGGCGAACGGAGAGGGCACGCTGATCGACTATGTGCACGCCCTGGCGGGGGAGGTCGACGGCTTCCTCGTCAACGCCGGGGCGTACACGCATACGAGCATCGCCCTGCGGGACGCGCTCGTGGGCGTCGCGCGCCCCTACGTGGAGGTGCATCTCTCCAACGTGCACGCACGTGAACCCTTCCGGCACCACTCCTACCTCAGCGATCGCGCGGTGGGAGTGGTCGCAGGATTTGGCGTGGAGAGTTACCTTCTAGGGCTGCGCGGTCTCGTCGGGTATCTGCGACGGATCGCGAACAGCGCGAACTGAAGCGATAACATGGACCACGCCGGGGGCACTGCCACCGGCGTAATTCAAAGGGAGACGTCGTGGCGACGACCGCCGATTTTCGCAACGGAATGACCCTCCAGTTGGACGGCACGCTGTACACCCTGATCTACTTCCAGCACGTGAAGCCGGGTAAGGGTGGCGCGTTCGTCCGGACCAAGCTGAAGAACGTGCTGACGGGTGCGGTCCTCGAGCGGACCTTCCGGGCGGGTGAGAAGGTCGAGGAGGTGCGCCTGGAGCGCAGACCGGTCCAGTACAGCTACACCGACGGGCAGCTGTACTATTTCATGGACCAACAGACCTTCGAGATGATTCCCCTCAGCGAAGACGTGATCGGGGAGGACCAGCTGCTGTACCTGAAGGAGAACATGGAATGCGAGGGGCTGGTCCACAACGACCGGATCATCTCCGTGGAGCTGCCTTATTTCGTTGAGCTGGAGATTGTCCAGACCGACCCCGGCGTGCGCGGTGACACCGCCCAGGGCGGGACCAAGCCGGCGAAACTCGAAACCGGGGCCGTGGTTCAGGTCCCCCTCTTCCTCAACGAGGGAGACGTGATTCGCGTCGACCGGCGCGAGGACAAGTATCTCGAGCGCGCGAACCGATGAATCGTCCGGAAAGGCAGCGTCCGACTTCGCAGGGGGAGGGGAGCGGGTCCGGGTCCGGCGAGGAGCAGCTGCGCGCTGCGCCGCAGCCGATCGCCGACCTGGATTTCCTGAGGGGGTTGATCGCGGCGGTGGACGACAGCGGTATCGACTCGCTCGAGATCTCACGCGGCGGCACCCGTATCCGCATCTCCAAGACGCCGGGCGGCGCCGCGACCGCGGCCCACTCCGTCGCGCCGGCCGCGGAGGCGCATCCGCCCCCGCCGGCCCCGGCCAATCCGCCTGCGCCGCCACCCGCGCCGGGCGCCGCAGCTGAACCGCCGGTGCCGGCTCCACCCACCACGCCCCCGAACAACTGGGTGGAGATCAAGTCTCCCATGGTGGGCACCTTCTACCGCGCTCCTTCCCCGGAGGCCCCCCCGTACGTCGAGGTCGGCTCGCGCGTGGTCCGGGGGCAGACCCTCTGCATCCTCGAGGCGATGAAGCTCATGAACGAGCTCGAATCGGACGTCGCCGGCGTGGTGCGGGAGATCCTCGTCGAGAACGGACAGCCGGTCGAGTACGGGCAGGTCCTTTATCGCATCGAGCCTGACGCGTGAGCGAGAACGCTGGCCCGCTGCGGACCGAGGCCGACCCTCGCCCGGTCGCCCCGGCGGACGGTAGCGAGTTCAGCCTCCGCCGCGCGCTGGAGGAGATGATCCGGCGCCGGGGCTCGGACCTGCACCTGAAGGTCGGGCGTCCACCTGTCGTGCGCGTGCACGGCGAGCTCATCCAGACCCCGCTCCCCCCGCTGCGCACCGAAGACCTGCGGCGTGCCGCGGAACAGCTTCTCACCCCGCGGCAGCGCGAGGAATTCGCGGAGCGGAAGGAGATCGATTTCGCGGTGGGCGTGCAGGGTCTCGGTCGCTTCCGGGTCAACCTCTTCCAGCAGCGGGGAACCCTCGCTTTCGCTTTCCGCGCCGTGCCCTTCGAGATCCCATCGATCGAGGACCTCCTTCTGCCCCCGGTGCTGAAGGAGATCGCCCTCTCGTCGCGCGGATTGGTTCTCGTGACCGGGGCGACGGGAAGCGGCAAATCGACCACCCTCGCCACCATGCTCCGCTACCTCAACGAGCGGCGAGCGGTCAACATCGTCACGATCGAGGACCCCATCGAGTTCCTCCACCGTGACGTGAAGGCGATGATCAGCCAGCGCGAGGTGGGGAACGACACCCTGTCCTTCAATGAGGCGCTGCGGCACGTTCTTCGTCAGGATCCGGACGTCGTCATGCTGGGAGAGATCCGTGACCGGATCTCCATGGAGACGGTGCTGAAGGCGGCGAACACCGGCCACGCCGTGTTCTCCACCCTTCATACGACCGACACCAGCCAGACCATCACCCGGGTCATGTCGTTCTTCCCGCCGCACCAGCACGGGGAGATCCGGAACCTGCTGGCCGATGCGCTGCGGGCGGTCATATCGCTGCGACTGATCCCACGGGCGGACGGGAGTGGGCGCGTCCCCGCGGCCGAGATCCTCATCAATACCGCCGCGGTATCCGACCGCATCCGCTCCGGCGAGGGGATCCACATGCTGCTGGATCTCATCGCCGAGGGGCGAACCCAATACGGGATGCAGTCGTTCGACCAGAGCCTGATGGACCTCTACCGTAACGGGTTGATCACTCAGGAGATGGCCCTCCATTACGCCACCAGCCCGTCCGAGTTCGCTCTGCGCGCCTCGGGCATCGAAGCCTCCTCCGACCTGACCTTCGAGCCTGGAGCCGGTCGGGGGGATATCTGATATGTTCCGGAAGATCCTCATCGCCAACCGTGGCGAGATCGCCCTGCGGGTAATTCGCGCCTGCAAGGAGCTCGGTGTACGCACGGTGGCGGTGTTTTCGGAGGCAGACCGTGAGTCGCTGCACGTGCGCTTCGCCGACGAAGATGTCTGCATCGGTCCGCCGTCGGCGCGCGAGAGCTACCTGAACATCCCACGGATACTGGCCGCCGCCGAGATCACCGGCGCTGACGCCATCCACCCCGGGTACGGTTTCCTCGCGGAGAACGCCGAATTCTCGGAGATCTGCCAGCGTAGCGACATCACCTTCATCGGACCCACGCCCGAGCAGATCAGGCAGATGGGTGACAAGGCCGCCGCCCGGCGGGCGATGAAGGAGGTGGGCGTGCCGATCGTGCCGGGCACCGACGTGTTGACCGACCCCGAGGAGGCCCTCAAGGCAGCCCGGGACATCGGATTCCCGGTGCTGATCAAGGCCGCGGCCGGTGGCGGGGGGAAAGGGATGCGGGTGGCTCGGGATGCGGAGGATTTCCTCCGCCAGTTCGCCATGGCCCGCAACGAGGCAGCGGCCGCCTTCGGGGACGAGAGCGTCTATATCGAGAAGTTCCTTGCCCGGCCGAGGCACATCGAGTTTCAGATTCTGGGCGACCAGCACGGACGGGTGGTCCATCTCGGCGAGCGCGACTGCTCGATCCAGCGACGGCACCAGAAGCTGATCGAGGAGGCTCCCTCCCCGGCGCTCACCCCGGAATTGCGCCAGAAGATGGGGGAGGCGGCGGTTCGCGGCGCGTCCGCTATCGAGTACGTGGGCGCGGGTACGATCGAGTTTCTGCTCGACGAGGATGGCTCCTTCTACTTCATGGAGATGAACACCCGGATCCAGGTGGAGCATCCCGTCACGGAGATGATCACCGGGTACGATCTGGTGAAGGAGCAGATCCGTGCCGCCGCTGGCCTGCCGCTCTCGGTGTCCGACCCAATCGAGTTCCGGGGGCACGCCATCGAGTGCCGCGTCAACGCGGAGGATCCGGACCGGAACTTTGCTCCGTCGCCGGGAACCATCCAGACTTTTCATCCGCCCGGCGGACCGGGCGTGCGCCTGGACACGCACGTCTATGCCGGCTACCGGGTACCGCCGTTCTATGATTCGCTGCTGGCGAAGCTGATCGTGCACGGCTCCAGCCGGGAGGAGGCGCTGGCGCGCATGCGCATCGCCCTCTCCTCTTTCGTCGTGGAGGGGGTCCATACGACCATCCCCTTCCTGCTCCGGGTGCTGGATCACCCGGACTTCATTGCCGGGGACGTTGATACGAAGTTCCTCGAGCGAATGGGTCTATAGCCTGCCAGGAGTTGCATGAGACTGGACGTGTTTCTGACGCCCGGGGAGCTTTCTCCCGCGGACATCCTCGACCGGCCGGTGGTCGTGATCGACATCCTGCGCGCGACGACCTGCATCGTGCAGGCGCTGAGTGCCGGCGCGAAGTCGATCTACCCGGTGTCCTCGATCGAAGAGGCACTGCGGCTGGCGAACACCTTCGGCCGCGACGACGTTCTGCTGTGCGGTGAGCGCAAGTGCCTGCCGATCGAGGGCTTCGATCTCGGCAACTCACCCCGGGAGTTCTCGCCCGATCGGGTGGCCGGCAAGACCCTGGTGATGAGCACCACCAACGGCACCCACCTGATGTCCATGACGGGCGGCGCTGCGCGCGTGCTCATCGCCGCGATGCTGAACCTGCGCGCGGTAGTGGAGGACCTCGTGCGCGCCGAAGCCGAGCCTGTGCTCGTCTGCTCGGGCCGGGAGAAGCACTTCGCGCTGGAAGATGCTTCCTGCGCGGGGCTGCTCGCCTCACGGTTGATGGAAGCCCGTCCAGGCGACTGGGTCCTGAACGACGGCGCGCGGGCGGCGCTCGCGCTCGCTCGCGAGTTCCCGCCTGACGAGACCCTCTTCCGCATGACCCGCTCCGGTCGGGCGGTGGAGATGGCCGGAATGTCGGAGGACCTCGCCTTCTGCGCGCGGGTAGACACCCACGACATCGTGCCGATCCTGCACGACCGGACCATCACGCTCTCCCAGACACCGGTCGGCTCGTAGCCAGGCGCTCGAACCGGCCGGATGCAGCTCGGGATCCGGCTCTTCCTCCCCGAAGTTCGATGGCACGTAAGAAGTCGTCCAACGCCGGCTCGCACAGCCTGGAGCGGGAGCTCTGGGCGCTGGCGCTGCTCGCCCTGGCGATCCTCCTCTTCCTCTCTTTCGTGCCGCCATCCTGGATGGGCTCCACCGGGACGCGCCTCTTCCCGGAGGGGAACATCGTCGGCCGCGTGGGGCGCGCGATCGCCGCGGGTGCGTGGGGATTTTTTGGAGTGACCGGGTTCCTGCTCCCGTTCCTCCCGGCGGTCTGGGCGGCGCACGTGCTCGGGCGCGTGGAACGCGCCACCGCCTGGCGGGGAACGGGACTGCTGGCGGGGGTGATCCTGCTGCTCCCGACGCTGCTGTTCGCCTTCTCCTCACCCTCCGGCCGAGTACCCGCCTCCGCCGGGTGGTTCGGCGTGGCGCTCGGAGCCCCGCTGGCCGCGATATTCGGCTGGCTCGGGGCGGGACTGCTGCTGACCTTTGCTCTGGCCGCTGTTTCCGTCGTGACCGTGGGGTGGAATCCGCTGCGCGCGGCCTTTCGCGGCGGGCTCAACGCGCTGGGAGGCGCCCGGCGCGGAGTGGCCGCCGGGGTGGCCATCCTTCCACGGCCGGGCATTTCCGCGCGGCACGGAGACCCGGAGCGCACCGAAGCCTTCGAGAACGAGCAGGACGCGTATCCGAGCTGGGCGGACTCACAGGACACCTGGCTCGACGACGAGGACACCCTCCCGCTTCCGCCACCAATCGACTCTGCCGCGAGGGCCGCTACATCCAGCGACGCCCCGTCCGCACCCCCCGCGGCTTCGAGGAGCAAGGCTCGCGATGCGCGGTCGGAGCTGCTGGCCGAGGATGCGGGGGATCCGGATGCGCTTGATCTGCCGCCCACCACCCTGCTGACCCCACCACCCCCTGGCGACGACGCTCGCAACCGGCAGGCGCTCGACGAGCTCGGCCAGGCGCTGGTGGCCAAGCTCGCCACCTTCCGCATCGAGAGCGAGATCGTGGGGATGACGGTCGGCCCGGTGGTGACGCAGTTCGAGCTGGCGCCGGCGCCTGGAGTGAAGGTGGCCCGGATCGCCAATCTCGATGCGGATCTGGCGCTGGCCCTGCGTGCGCCGTCGGTGCGGATCGTGGCGCCGATCCCCGGTAAGGGGGCGGTCGGCGTCGAGGTGCCGAACCCCGAGCCGCAGATGGTCTACTTCCGCGAGGTGTTGGAGTCGCCGGCATTCCGCTCGAGCCGGGCGCAGCTCCCGCTCGCGCTGGGGAAGGACATCGCGGGCCGGCCGTACGTCGCCGATCTCGCCCGCATGCCGCACCTGCTCATCGCCGGCGCCACCGGCTCGGGGAAGTCGGTCTGCGTCAACACCATCGTCACCTCGCTCATTTACCGGCACTCCCCCCGCAGCCTGCGCTTGCTGATGGTGGACCCGAAGATGGTGGAGCTCAGCATGTACAACGACCTCCCCCATCTTCGGCACCCGGTGGTGACCGACAACAGCGAGGCGGCGGGGGTGCTCAAATGGGCGGTCCTGGAGATGGAGCGGCGATACGCGCTACTCTCGCACAACGGTGTGCGGAACATCCAGGACTTCAACCAGCGGCTCGAGCGCGGGCAGATGATGCGGTCGCCAGACCCGGAGGGGGAGGACGGCGACCCGGATCGCTGGATCTACCGCTCGGGGCCCCTGCCTTACATCGTCTTGATCATCGACGAGCTGGCCGACCTGATGATGACGGTGCAGGGAGAGGTGGAGAAACCGCTGGCGCTCCTCGCCCAGAAAGCGCGCGCGATCGGCATCCACCTGATCCTGGCCACACAGCGCCCTTCGGTGAACGTGCTGACCGGCCTCATCAAGGCGAATTTCCCGAGCCGAATCGGATTCCGGGTCTCCTCCAAGGTCGATTCGCGCACCATCCTCGATCAGAACGGCGCCGACAGTCTGCTCGGCAACGGCGACATGCTTTTCCTCCCGCCCGGACAGAGTGATCCGCTGCGGATCCAGGGTGCCTTCCTGTCGACCGAGGAGACGGAGCGGTTGATGGACTGGTACCGGGAGCAAGCCGCGCTACGGAAGGCGGCGGCCGGGGAAGTCGCTGATTCCCAGGAAGTCGACATCCTGGAGATCGTTCGGGCGGCGGAAGGGGAGTCGGAGCGCCTCGAAGCGGAGGACGACATCGCCGAGCGCGACAAGCTCTTCCGGGAGGCGGCAGAGCTGTGCATCCAGCACCAGGGAGGGTCCACTTCGCTTCTGCAGCGGCGTTTGCGAATCGGCTACGGGCGGGCGGCCCGCATCATCGATCAGCTCCATCACGCCGGCGTGCTCGGGCCCCCGGATGGCTCCAAGCCGCGCGAGGTGCTGGTCGATCTGATCCAGCTCGATCAGATCGCCCCCGAATGATAGTCGACCCGTGTGCGCATCGTCCGGAGCAGCGCCGATGCCCGGAACGCGTCGTGCACGCCCGGGTACGAGCGGGCTCACCTGAGCCGATGAAGCATGCGGAGAACACGCCTGTTGACGATTGCCGCGCTCGTCGTCGCTTCCGCGTGCCGCGGCGGTGACGACGCGCGAGTTGCTGAGAATCAGAGGGTGCCAGTCTGGCGCAGCGACTCCCCGCGGGTAGCTGCAGCCGACCAGCCGTCGGCGCCGGATTCCGCCGAGCCGGCGCCGGTGGTGGCCGTCGCCGACGCGGAGCCGTCGCAGGACACCCCCACTACAGCCGATCCTCCAGCCACAGCAACCGCCCCGACTACGTCGGATCCGGTGGCCGAGGCCGACATCGAGGCCGCTGACCCCTCCACTACAGATCCCACCGCCGAGGAGATCCTGCTCCGGGCGGAGCGGGCGTACGAATCGGTGCGTACCCTGCGCGCCGACTTCGTTCAGGACCTCACCGTCCCGCTACTCGACGACACCCAACGCAGCCGCGGCGAGCTCTTCCACCGCAAGCCCGACCTCTTCCTGATGCGCTTCAGTGACCCACAGGGGGATGTCGTGGTGGCCGACGGGAGCTACCTCTGGCTCTACTATCCGAGCACCGATCCCGGGCAGGTGATCCGGACCTCCATGGGGCAGGCCGGTCGACTGGATCTGCAGCGGGAGTTCCTCAGCAACCCGACCGAGAAGTTCGACGCCACACTCGAGGGGGCCGAAACCGTCGCGGGTCGTCCGGCGCAGGTGCTCACGCTGATCCCCCGCGAGCCGCGCGGCTATAGCCGCGTGCGCATCTGGATCGACGACCAGGACGGACTCGCCCGCCGCTTCGAGATCAGCGAGGACAACGGAAACGTGCGGACGGTCGAGCTCCGCAATCTGAGGGTGAATGTGGAGCTCTCGGCTGATCTGTTCCGCTTCACGCCCCCGCCGGGCGCGGAGATCTTCGATCAATGAGGGCGTGATCACCATCAACACAGGGCCATGGCCAAGAACGCCACCTTCGATATCACTTCGTCCGTCGACCTGCAGGAGGTCGACAACGCCGTCAACCAGGCGCGCAAGGAGATCTCTCAGCGCTACGACTTCAAGGGTGCCACGGCGGAGATCGACTTCGATCGGAGTGCCGGCACGCTCACCCTCACCGCTGACGACGAATACCGACTCAAGGCGGTGATCGACGTGCTCCAGTCGAAGCTGATCAAGCGTGGAGTGCCCATCCGTAACCTCGACTACGGTAAGGTAGAGACCGCGGCGGCCGGAAAGGCCCGGCAGTTGATCACCCTCCAGCAGGGCATCTCGTCGGAGAAGGCGAAAGAGATCGTGAAGGCGATCAAGAGCGGGGGCTTCAAGAAGGTCCAGGCGCAGATCCAGGACGATCAGGTGCGGGTGCAATCGCCCTCCATCGACGAGCTGCAGGCGGTGATCGCCGCGCTGAAGAAGGAGGATTTCGGCATCGAGCTGCAGTTCGGGAACTTCCGCTCCTGATCGGGGGCCGAGCGAATGAGCCAGCGCAACTCGCACGACCTCTTCGACCGGGCACAGCAGCTCTTTCCAGGTGGCGTCAGCTCTCCCGTGCGCGCCTTTCGCGCGGTGGGGGGCGAACCCTTTTTCGTCGATCGGGGGAAGGGCGCGCGCCTGTGGGACGTGGACGGCAACGAGTACATCGATTACGTGCTATCCTGGGGCCCGCTGCTCTTCGGGCACGCCCATCCCCGTGTCGTGGGTGCGGTGACCGAGGCCGCGGCGCGAGGGACCTCGTATGGCACGCCGATTCCCGCCGAGATCCGGCTGGCCGAGCTGGTGCGAGCCTTCTTCCCCTCCATGGAGCTCCTCCGCTTCGTCAACAGCGGGACGGAGGCGACCATGTCCGCCGTGCGCCTGGCGCGCGGATTCACGGGTCGGCCGCTCCTGTTGAAGTTCGAGGGTTGCTACCACGGTCACGGCGACTCCTTCCTGGTGAAAGCGGGCTCCGGAGTGGCTACGCTCGGCCTCCCGGACTCGCCCGGTGTCCCGGCTGAGCTCTCTCGCCTTACACTGACGGCTCCGTTCAACGACCTCGACGCGGTGGAGGACGCCTTCGCCTTCCACGGCGATCGCATCGCCGCGGTGATCGTCGAGCCGGTGGTGGGCAACGCCGGCTTCATTCCGCCAGTCGAAGGGTTTCTGGAGGGGTTGCGGGCGATCACCGAGCGCCACGGGGCATTGCTGATCTTTGATGAGGTGATGACGGGGTTCCGGGTGGCGCCGGGCGGCGCGCAGGAGCGTTTCGGCGTCGCGCCGGACCTCACCACCCTCGGCAAGGTCATCGGTGGCGGGCTGCCGGTGGGGGCCTACGGCGGGCGGCGCGACATCATGCAACAGGTGGCTCCTTCGGGGCCGGTGTACCAGGCGGGAACGCTCTCGGGCAACCCGGTCGCGATGGCGGCGGGGATCGCGCAGCTCGAGCTGATTCAGGAGCTTCGTCCGCACGCCGAGCTGGAGCGACGTACCCGGCGCCTGGTGGATGGCCTGCTGGCCAACGCGGCCGAGCTGGGGGTCGACTGCTCCGGCGGCAGCCTCGGCTCGATGTGGGGGCTGTTCTTCACCCGCGGCCCGGTGCGCAATTACGCTGAGGCCCGGACCAGTGACGTCGACCTTTTCAGACGCTATTTCCACGCATCGCTCAGGCGGGGCGTCTTCTTCGCGCCCTCCGCCTTCGAGGCCGGTTTCCTGTCCACCGAACACCGCGAAGCGGATGTCGACGACACCATCGATCGGGCTCGCGAGGCGTTGCGGGAGAGTCTCGGTTAGGGGTGCTACCTTACTACTCCTGTTAGCGTCGGCTGCCTGCGTGCGGCGTGAGCCTCCCCTTGCTCCCGCGCCGGAAGCTGGCCGCGCCCTCCCGCGGGCCGAGCCGACGGTGCGGGTGGGACTGCTGGTGGATACATCCGCGGCGGAGATCGGCGGAACGCGGGGAGTGGAGTTGTCGACGCCGTCGGGGGGCAGGCTGCGACGCGTTCAGGCGGGCGGCTCGGTTACCGTGAGCGCGGATGGTGTGGGGCGGCTCCGGGTGGGAGGCGAGCCGGTGGCGGCTCCGGAAGGGATGCTGATTGCCCGAGCTGCGGACGGTGGCGCCGTATCCGTCAACGGACGACCGTACCGCGGTGAGCTCCTCCTGCGAGCGGACGGTCCGGGTCGATTGGCGGTCGTCAACCGGGTCGACCTCGAGGCCTACCTCCTGGGCGTGGTGCCGCGGGAGATCGGTCGCGTGGGTCCGGAGCGCTTCGAAGCCGCCAAGGCACAGGCGGTCGCTGCGCGGACGTACGCCGTCCGCTACCTCGGGCGTCGCGAATCGCTGGGATTCGATGTGTTCGCCTCCGTCGAGGATCAGGTCTACGGAGGGATGTCGGACGAGTACGACCTGGTGTCCCGCGCCGTGCGAGAGACAGAGGGCGAGATCCTGGTGTACGGAGGCCAGCCTATCGAGGCGTACTACCACTCCACCTGCGGCGGGCATACCGCCGCGATCGACGAGGTCTGGGACGCCGATCCGGTCCCGTACTTGCGAGCGGTGCGCGACGTCGATCCCCGCACCGGGCAGGCATACGACCACTTTTCGAGCCGCTTCCGCTGGACGCAGCGCTGGAGCGCCGCCGAGCTCAACCGGATCCTCGCGCAAACCCTGGCGGACTCGGTACCTGCCGGCGTGAGCGGGGTGGGCGAGCTGCGCGATATCCGCATCCTGGAGCGGACCGAGTCCGACCGCATTCGCCGGATGCGCATCACCACGACCACCGGCGATTTCTACGTGGGTGGTGACCGCATCCGCTGGATCTTCCGAACCCCGGAAGGCGCGATTCTCAACAGCTCGCGCTTCGATGTGGAGATCGTCCGCGACGGCAGCGGCAACCCGGTCGAAGTGATCGCGACGGGAGGTGGCTGGGGGCACGGCATCGGAATGTGCCAGGTGGGAGCGATGGGACGCGCGGAGGCGGGGCAGGATTACCGCACCATTCTTCAAGCTTACTACTCCGGGGTAGAGTTGCTGGACCTGTACTGAGGCCCGCACCCGGAGCTTACCCGAAGACCATGAAAACGAAGATACGGGGGCGTGTGATGGGACGGGGTCTGATCGGTCTGCTTCTGCTGCTGGTACCTCTCCGGGCGGCGGCTCAGAGACTGGAGGACTACGACTACGAGAACCTGCGGTTTCGGGGCATCGGCGCGGAGGTGGGCTACGTGCTTCCGTGGAACATCGAGCCCACCGTTTCCTACGGGCTGCGCGGCGACATGGGCTTCGCGGGCCCGCACGTTCGCATCGTTCCCGCGATCCGCTACTGGACGTCGGAGCTACGCGACGAAGAAGTCGACCGCCTCGCCACTCAATTCATCGAGATCTGCTCGCGGCGCGCCCCCGGTAGCTGCCCCGGCTCCCTGGATCTCGGAGAGGTTCGTCGGAGCGACCTCGAGCTGAGCCTCGACGCTCACGTGGTGCCCGACGTCCCCACGGTGCTCGTACCCTATGCGGGCGCCGGCGTCGGTCTTCATCTGCTGAATGGGGGGGGCGAGGCGATCGACGGCACCTTCGTCGAGGACCTGCTCGATACCGTGGCGCCGGGCATCAATCTGCTGGGTGGGGTGATGCTCGACCTGGGCTTCGTGGTGCAGTTCTCGGCGGAGGCACGGCTGGCGTTGACCAGTGACGTGCAGTACGGGACCCTACTCGTGGGGGGTGTCTGGAACTTCCCGCCACCGCCCGCGGCGATCGCGCGAAGAGGTGCGCGGTGACGCTTCCGCCCGCGGGGATCCGGATCGCCGTGGTGGGCACCGGGGCCATCGCTCAGGTGGCCCATCTTCCCATCCTCTCTCGCATGCCCGGGGTAACCCTGACCGGTCTCTTTGACGCCGACCGGCAGAAAGCGCTCACCCTCGCCGAGCGTCTGGACGTCCCGCGGGTCTTCGACTCCGTGGAAGCAGTCTGGGAGGACGATGACGTGCAGGCGGTGATCATCGCCACCCCCAGCAACCTGCACGGGGAGCAGGTCCGAGCGGCGCTCAGCGCCGGGAAGTTCGTCTTCTGTGAGAAGCCGCTTGCCCTCACCGCCGAGGAAGCGCGCAGCGTGCTGGCCACCCCGGGCGCCGATGGACGGTTGATGGTGGGGATGAACCAGCGTTTTCGCCCCGACGCGAGTACCCTGCGCCACGAGGTCGCGGCCGGGCGGATCGGGTCGGTTGGCTACCTGCGGGCGGGATGGCTGAACCGGCGGGCTGGGCCGATCCGCAGGACCTGGCGGCATCGCCGGGCCAGGGCGGGTGGCGGGGCATTGATGGACCTGGGGATTCAACTGCTCGATCTCTGCCTCTGGCTGGTCGACTACCCTCAACCGCGGCGATTGGTGGCGCACATGCTCCGCGAGCAGGGCAGCGAAGTGGAGCATACCGCCATGGTCGTCCTCGAGTTGCAGGGTGGGGTGGTGGTGAACCTCGAGGTCACCTGGGACCTGGTTTCGGATCGCGACCGGCTCTACCTGAACGTGCAGGCTTCTTCGGGCTCGGGTTCGCTCCCCCCGCTCAGGGTACTGCGCGAGACCGATAGCGGTGTGGTGGACGTCACACCCGATGCGCCTCCTGAACGGGAGAACCTCTTCACAGTCTCTTATCGCAACGAGCTGACCCGCTTCGCCGAGGCGGTGCGTGGCGAAGCGACCCTGCCGGCTCCCAGGGAGCAGGAGGTCCTGCTCCGCCTGATCGAGGCGGCTTACACCTCCGCGGAGCGGGGAGAAGAAGTCAGGTTCTGACCAGCCGATGCCCGTCGGAGCGACTCGCTTGCGGTCTTCTCCGCAAGGCCCGTCGGCGCTTCCATCCCGCTGCCCTTTCCACTATATTCAATAGCTTCGATCGGAAATCTTCGTCTGTCCCGGCGTGCCGTCCGGGACCTCTGCAACGGGAGGCTCGGAATGAAGCCGGACATTCATCCCACGTATCAGAAGGCGACGGTGCACTGCGCGTGCGGGAATACCTTCGAGACCCGCTCGACGCTGCCGGATATTCACGTCGAGATCTGTTCCGTCTGTCATCCGTTTTTCACGGGGAAGCAGAAGCTGGTGGACACCGCCGGCCGGGTGGAGCGATTCCGGCAGCGTTACGGCGGCGGCACCGCCTCGAAGTGATCGCGAGCCGGGGCGAGCCCCCGGCTCATTTTTCTTGGTGCCTCTCGCCCCGAGCGGGAGGAGACCGCGGAGGATTCGCATCACAGCACCCGCTGGTCACAGCTGTCTCCCATGGAAGATCGCCTACGCGAACTCGAACAGCGCTACGAGGAGCTCTCCAGCCTGCTCGCCGATCCGGCCACCATCGCGGATCCGCCGCGACTGAGGGAGGTATCGCGCGAGCACGCCCGGCTGGCGGAGGTGGTGGAGGCGGGCCGGCGCTGGCGTCAGGCGAGAGACGAGGAGCGCGACGCGCGGGCTCTGTTGCAGGAAGCAGGGGCGGACGCCGAGCTCGCCGAGCTGGCCCGAGGGGAGCTGGAGCGGCTCAAGCCGGAAGTGGCGCGCCTGGAGGAGCAGCTGAAGCGACTGCTCGCCCCGCGTGATCCGCTCGACAATCGGGATGCCGTGGTCGAGGTCCGGGCTGGAACGGGAGGCGACGAGGCGGCTCTCTTCGCCGGCGACCTCTTCCGCATGTACAGCCGCTACGCCGAGTCGCGGGGCTGGAAGGTGGAGCTCGTCAGCCTCTCGGAGGGTTCGCAGGGTGGCGTGAAGGAAGTGATCTTCGTGGTGCGGGGTCCAGACGCCTACGGCGACCTGCGCTACGAATCCGGCGTGCACCGGGTGCAGCGGGTCCCGGTCACCGAGAGCCAGGGGCGAATCCACACCTCTGCCGCCACGGTCGCGGTGCTTCCCGAGGCCGAAGAGGTGGACGTGGAGATCAACGAGGGCGACCTGAAGATCGATGTCTACCGTTCTTCCGGGCCCGGCGGGCAGTCGGTGAACACCACCGATTCGGCCGTTCGCATCACCCACCTTCCGACCGGCTTGGTGGTGACCTGCCAGGACGAAAAGTCGCAGCATAAGAACCGCGAGAAGGCGCTCGCGGTGCTGCGCTCGCGACTGCTCGACCTTCGCATTGCCGAGCAGGAGGCGGAGCGCGCGCGCGATCGGCGCCTCCAGGTGGGGACGGGTGATCGCTCGGCGAAGATCCGCACCTACAACTTCCCCCAGAGCCGCGTCACCGACCACCGGATCGGCTACACCACCCACGCCCTGCAACAGGTGCTCGACGGCGGCCTCGACGAGATCATCGAGCGCCTGCGCCTCGCCTCGCAGGAGGAAAGAGCGGCGTGAGGGCAGCCTGGACGATTCTCTCTCTGCTCCGCTGGACCTCGAAGTATCTCCAGGAGAAAGGATTGCCCGAGCCGCGTCTCGATGCGGAGCTGCTCCTGGCGGACGCGCTGGGCTTGAAGCGTCTCGACCTGTACCTGCAGTTCGACCGACCGCTTTTGCCGGAGGAGCTGGCGGAGTTCAAGCAGCGGCTGCGCAGGCGTGCGCGCCGCGAACCCTTGCAGTACATTGCTGGGCACGCCGCTTTCAGGAACCTGACCCTCGCCGTTGACCGGCGGGTATTGATCCCCCGGCCGGAAACCGAGGTGCTGGTGGACCTCGTCCTGACGTGGGGGTCGGGCAGGCACGGTCTGAGCGTGCTGGACATCGGTACGGGGTCTGGCGCAATCGCCCTGGCTCTGGCCACCGAGGGGGAGCAGGTGTTCCGCCGCGTGGTGGCCACCGACGTCTCGCCCGGTGCGCTGGAGGTCGCTGAGCAGAACCGCGTGGCGGTGGGGGCCCGGGTGGAGTTCCGTCAGGGTCCCTTCTTCGAACCGGTCCCGGGCGAGCGCTTCGACGTCGTCGTTTCCAATCCGCCCTACGTGGGCGAGCTCGAGCGGCCGACGCTTGACCCGGAAGTGGCGGATTGGGAGCCGCCCGAGGCGCTCTTCTCGGGTCCGGACGGGCTCGAGGTGATCCGCCGGCTGGTCGAGGAAGCGCCTCGCCATCTGAGTCCGGGCGGTCTGTTGGCGCTGGAGATCGGGGCCGGGCAGGGAGAGGCGGTGCAGGACCTGCTCCGCGCCACGTCCGGGTTCGAAGCAGTGGAAGTGAAGCCGGACCTGGCCGGGCGTGATCGTGTCGTTCTGGCGCACCGGGGCAGTGGTTCTGGCTCCCGTACATGAGAGGAGTCGATTGTGGATCAGATCAGAGAGCGCGCACGTGAGGTCGGGCGGCTCATCGCGCAGACCGATGAGTACAAGGCACTGAAACGCGCAAACGAGCGGCTGTCCGACGACCGCGAGGCGGTTTCGACCATCAATCGCCTCTCCGAGCTCGAGGTCGAGCTCACCAACCTGTTACGGTCAGGACGGCAGCCCGACGAGGAACAGCAGAAGGAATACGAGGACCTCGTCGAGACGCTGCAGCAGATGACGGTGTACCAGGGGGTCGTAGCGGCGCAATCCAACTTCGATCGGCTCATGGAGCGGATCAATGAAGAGATTGCGCAGGGGATCCAGGCCGGCGATCAGAGTCGGATCATCCTTCCCTGATCCGGAGCGCTGCGTGACCAGCTTCATCCCCGGGTGGTTGCGGAACGGGTTCCTGAACCTCCTTCGGCCGGTCCCTCAGCGTCTGATCGACCGGGGGATTCACCCCAACGCGGTGACCACCGTCGGGTTCGCCGTGACCATTTCCGCTGGTGTCGCCTTCTTCCTCGGACACGTCCGGATCGGTGGCTTCCTGGTCCTTATCGGGGGGATCTTCGACATCCTCGACGGCCAGGTGGCCCGCGGTAGCGGCCTCTCCTCGGTCTTCGGCTCCTTCTACGACTCCACTCTGGACCGCATCTCCGAGATCGTCGTCTTCCTGGGGATCCTGTCGCTCTACGGGGGTGGGCACCCGGACTTCCCGCTCCCCTGGATGGTCTATCCCGTTGCCCTGGCGCTGGCCGGCTCCCTGATGGTCTCGTACACTCGCGCTCGCGCCGAGGCCCTCGGGCTCGACTGCAAAGTGGGCCTGATGCAGCGGCCGGAACGGGTCGTGCTGATCGGCGTCGCCGCCATGCTGTTCGGCGGGGCATGGAATGGTGCGGTGCTGACTGGGGTCTTGCTGCTGATGGCGGTCCTCACGAACTTCACCGCGTTCCAGCGCATAGTCTGGGTCTATCGGCACACGCGCCGGGAGGTCACCCGCGATCGAGTGGCGGTGGCCGGACCGCGGCTGCAGCGGTCTCCCAAAACACAGAGCAAACGCAGAGCATGAACAGACCAACCCCGCGGCCAGCGACCGGAAAGCTGGGTATCCTCCTTCCGGGCCTTGGCGCGGTTTCGACGACGTTCATCGCCGGTGTAGAGCTCGCCCGCCGCAGTCTTGGGCGACCGATCGGCAGCCTGGCCGAGTACGGTACGATCCGGCTGGGCAAGCGCTCGGAGGGGCGCACGCCGAAGATCCGGGATTTCGTCCCCCTCACCCCTCTGCGGGACATCGTATTCGGCGCCTGGGACCCGATCCCGGACAACGCCTACGAGTCAGCTCTCAAGGCCGGGGTCCTCGACCGCTACACCCACATCGAGCCGATCGCCGAGCAGCTCAAGCGCATCGAGCCGATGCCCGCCGCATTCGATCAGCGGTACGTGAAGCGACTGCAGGGAACCAACGTCATCCCGGGAGATTCGAAGCGCGAGTGGGTCGAGGCGCTGCGCGCTGACATCCGACGCTTCCGCTCGGAGAACAACTGCGAGCGCCTGGTGGTCGTGTGGTGCGGCTCGACGGAGATCTACATCAAGCCCAGCGCGATTCACCAATCGCTGGAGGCGTTCGAGGCCGCGATCGACGCCGACGACCCCGGGGTCTCGCCGAGCATGCTGTACGCCTACGCCGCCCTCTCCGAGGGCGTGCCGTTCGCGAACGGAGCGCCCAACCTCACGCTGGATTTCCCGGCGATGATCGAGCTCGCCGAGCGGAACGGCGTGCCGATCGCGGGCAAGGACTTCAAGACCGGCCAGACGCTGATGAAGACCATCATCGCACCTGGCTTGAAGGCACGCATGCTGGGCGTCGACGGCTGGTTCTCCACCAACATCCTGGGGAACCGCGACGGCGCGGTCCTGGACGATCCGGAATCGTTCAAGACCAAGGAGGAGTCGAAGCTCAGCGTGCTGGAATACATCCTCCAACCGCAGCTCTATCCGGAGCTCTACGGCGACGTCTACCACAAGGTGCGGATCAACTACTATCCGCCCCGCGGCGACGCCAAGGAGGGGTGGGACAACATCGACATCCGCGGGTGGCTCGACTACCCGATGCAGATCAAGGTCGATTTCCTCTGCCGGGATAGCATCCTGGCCGCGCCCATCGTCCTCGATCTGGCGCTCTTCCTCGATCTTGCCGCCCGTGCGGGGATGTCGGGGATCCAGGAGTGGCTCTCCTTCTACCTCAAGAGCCCGATGCACGCGGAGGGGATCTACCCGGAGCACGACCTCTTCATCCAGCACACCAAGCTGAAGAACACACTGCGCTGGATGATGGGGGAGGAGCAGATCACCCACCTCGGCCTCGAGTACTACCTCACGCCGACGGAGGTGGGCAGCGACTGACGGGTCCTTCCTCACGCTGGCGGAGCGCGGCGAAGCCGAGCTCCGCGTCCGCGGCTCCCGCTTCCTCGGGGTCGCCGCGCCGGCGGACTCCGAGGAAGCGGCACGCGAGCTCCTGGGCGAGCTGCAACGCCGCTACTTCGACGCAACCCATCACTGCTCGGCCTGGCGGCTCCGCAATGGCGTCTGGCGCGCAAACGACGCCGGGGAGCCGAGCGGCAGCGCCGGCGGGCCGATCCTCGCCGCGATCGACGCGGCAGGCGTGGTCGACGCTGCGGTGGTGGTCGTGCGCTACTTCGGCGGCACCAAGCTGGGCGTGGGCGGCCTCGTACGCGCCTACGGCGAGGCCGCGCAGGCGGCACTGGCCGCCTGTCCGCGCCGGCACGCCATTCCCGCCGTACGGATCCTCATCCGCTACCCCTACAGCCACACCGCCGCGGTGATGCGGGCGCTGGAATTCGCTCGGGCGACCGGGATCGAGCACGGCTACTCGGAGGCCGCGGCTGCCGCGGAGGTGCGCGCGGTAGCGCCCGAGGGCTCGCTGGCGGCGCTCGCCGACCTGCTCCGCGAGCAAACTTCGGGCGAGGTCGCCGCCGAGCCGATCGGTGAGACGATCATCTACCGCGCGGCCCCGGACCAGGGGTCGACTTCGGCTTGACGCTCGCCCGGCACTCCTCTAGGTTGGACCGAGCAGGACGTGCCCGGCGGCCGGGCGGCCGGGCGATTCTTTCCGCGCCAGCGGTACGCGTGTGATGAGCCATCCCTTCCCCGTACAGCGACTTTTCCGATCTGGCGCTGCTGGCACGCGCCGCGGGCCGGCGGCTTGCGCCAGGAGGAGGAAGGAATGAGCGAGATCCTGCTGGCGGAAGCCGTGATGGACCGCCTCAAACAGCGGTATCCCTGCTATCACGAAACCGCTTACCTGTTTATTCTCTCGGCGCTCCACTACAGCATCGAGCGCCTCGACGAGCCGCGGCACATCACCGGGCGCGAGCTGGCCGAGGGATGCCGCGACCTGGCCATCGAGCGCTGGGGCTTGATGGCGCGGACCGTACTGGAGTACTGGGGGATCCGTTCCACCCGCGACCTGGGGGCCATCGTCTTCGCCCTGGTCGAATGCGGCGTGCTGGTCAAGCAGGAAACGGATGTGCTCGACGATTTCGACTCCGTTTTCGACTTCCATCTCGCCTTCGAGCGCGACTACCCCTGGCCCGGCCTGCGGAAGCTCATCTCCTGACTCCGGAAAGGATTGATCTTGTCCCTGGAACGGGGTTTGCGGTTGCGCGATCTGTTCAGACGCGGAAGTGCCCGGGGGCGCTCCGCCGATCGCCAACGTGGAAGGGAGGGGATGAACGATGCCCGAACTCGAGTTCCCGGAATGCAAGAAATGCGGTGAGGGGAAAATGTTACCCCTCTCTGACTACGGGCGGGACGGGGCACCGATCACGTTCAAAGCCTGGGTTTGTCAGAACCCCGAATGCGGCTTCAACATCCGCATCGACAACGGAGAGATCAGTTTCGGCCGTTCCATCGGGCAGAGTTACAAGTAAGCGGGCAACCGCCCGGGAAGGAGAACACGGTGCCCACGGCGCTTCTGCGACGTGGGCACCGTCGCGTGGAGAACCGCCGCACTCCGCGACGAACGTGACATGAATCGAGACAACTCTCCCGCTCCGCCACTCCCCCTCGTGACCGCCCGGCAGATGCAGGAGTGGGATCACCGGGCGATCACGGAGCTCGGGGTGCCCGAGCGGGTGTTGATGGAGTCGGCGGGGCGGGCCGCGGCTCGGATTGTCCACGCCCTCTTCCCACGAGGAAGGGTGGGTGCCGCGGTGGGGCGGGGCAACAACGGCGGGGACGCGGTGGTCTTGCTTCGTTCGCTGCGCTCCTGGGGGAGGGAAGCGATCGCCGTGCCCGTCGGAGCGGACGCCCTGCCCGCGGAGCTGCTGCACGGGTGGGAGATCCCCGTGGCGAAGGAGGCGGATGCGGTCTCCGTGTTCCGCGATTGCGCGGTGGTGGTCGACGGGTTGCTCGGGACCGGCGCCAGCGGCCCTCCCCGGCCCCCACAGGCCGAGTGCATCCGGGCCATGCATGCCGCGGGTCGACCGGTGGTTGCGCTGGACGGGCCGACGGGCGTGGACCTGACGCGGGGGACGGTCGAGGGAGAAGCGGTTCGCGCAGAGTGCACGATCACTTTCGGCGCACCGAAAAGGGGATTGCTGCTCCACCCGGGAAGGGTACACGCCGGCCGCATCTTCGTGGTCGAGACGGGGTTCCCGCCGTTGCGGGCGGAGGCGGTCGGCGCGGGCGTGATCACGGCGGAGTGGGCCGCGAGCCGCTGGAAGCGGCTGCCGCCCGACGCGCACAAGGGCGTGGCCGGCCGGCTGATCGTTCTCGCCGGACACAACGCCGTCGGCGGCGCGCCCATCATGTGCGGTCACGCGGCCCTCAGGACGGGAGCGGGTACGGTGCGGATCGTCTCTCATGCGGGCATCCGGGTCGCCGTGGCCGCGGCAATTCCCGAAGCCCTCTTCTCCGACCGCGAGGTGGACGACGTCGCGGAGCTCGCCCGGACTGCCTCGGCCCTGGTGGCGGGGCCGGGCATCGGGACCGACGAGGCCGCGCGCGTGATCCTCGCCAGGATGCTGGAAGCCGCCGAGTGCCCTGTGCTGCTCGACGCCGATGCGCTGACCCTGCTCGCCAGTGACCAGACCCTGCTTCCCGAGCGCCTGCGGGACCGCACCTTGCTCACGCCGCACCCCGGAGAGATGGGGCGTCTGCTGGGGATTCAGACTCACGAGGTCACCGCTGACGCCTTCGGCGCGGTCGAGGCCGCGCGCGACCGCTTCGGGTGCACGGTGCTCCTGAAGGGCGCTCCCACGCTCGTCGCGGCGCCGGGCGCGCCGGTCCTCGCCAACATCACAGGCCATTCAGGGGTGGGGGTCGGTGGCATGGGGGACACTCTGGCCGGGCTGATCGGGGCGCTGATGGCGCGAGGACTACCGCCCGCGGACGCCGCCGGGCTCGGGATCTACTACGCCGGCGCTGCGGCCGACCGGCTTGGCAGGGGCCGTCCCATCCTGCCCCGAGACGTGGCCGAGATGCTGCCGAACGTGCTGGGGCAGTCGGTCGAGGTTGGTGGCCTCGACTTTCCGGAGATCCTGCTCGAGCTGGAGGAGGCTGTTTGAGGGTGGGGCAAGGTGAAGTCCTGACGCCGGTCGAGAGCCGCTTGACCCTCCGCACTGGCGCCCGCTACCTTCCGCCAGTTTGTCGGGCTCTTCTATCAACGCATTTGAACGCAGCCGAATGATCACGATCGCCGACGTACACGCTCGAGAAATCCTCGACTCGCGGGGCAACCCGACCGTTGAGGCCGAAGTCATCCTCAGCAACGGCATCATGGGTCGGGCCGCTGTGCCCAGCGGCGCTTCGACGGGTGAGCACGAAGCGGTCGAGCTCCGCGACGGTGACGACGAGCGCTACGGCGGCAAGGGTGTGCTCGATGCCGTCGCCAACGTGGAGGAGTCGATCGGGCCGGCCATCCGCGGCATGAACCCGTACGACCAGGTGCTCATCGACCGGGCGATGATCGAGCTCGATGGCACCCCCAACAAGCGGCGTCTGGGGGCCAACGCGATCCTCGCGGTTTCCCTTGCGAATGCCCGGGCGGCCGCGCGCGACGCCGGCCTCCCGCTCTATCGGTACCTGGGCGGTCCAATGGCGACCATGCTACCGGTTCCGATGATGAACATCCTGAACGGCGGCGCCCACGCGGCCAACAACGTCGATTTCCAGGAGTTCATGATCATGCCCATCGGTGCCGACACCTTCTCCGAGGGGCTGCGGATGGGGGTGGAGGTCTTCCACTCGCTGAAGAAGGTGCTCTCCTCCCAGAAGAAGAGCACTTCGGTGGGGGACGAGGGCGGCTTTGCGCCCGATCTAGCCACCAACGAGGAGGCCCTGGGTGTGATCCTGCAGGCGATCGAGAAGGCGGGGTACCGTCCGGGCGAGGACGTGGTGCTCGCGCTGGACGTCGCCGCCTCCGAGCTGCACCGCGATGGCGCTTACGTCTTCCACAAGTCGTCTGGCGAGAAGCGGTCCGCCAGCGAGATGGTCCAGTTCTACGCCGACTGGGTGAAGCGGTACCCGATCCGCTCGATCGAGGACGCTCTGGACGAGAACGACTGGGACGGATGGAAGGCGCTCACCGACGCGATCGGCGACAGCACGCAGCTCGTCGGCGATGATCTCTTCGTCACCAACAGCAGCCGACTGTCCGAGGGGATCGAGCGGGGCGTCGCGAACGCGATCCTGATCAAAGTGAACCAGATCGGTACCCTCACCGAGACCCTGGAGGCGATCGAGCTGGCGGGCCAGGCGGGGTACAACGCGGTAATCTCGCACCGCTCCGGTGAGACCGAGGACACCTTCATCGCCGATCTCGCCGTGGCCACTGGCGTGGGGCAGATCAAGACGGGCAGCGCCAGCCGGACCGATCGGGTGGCGAAGTACAACCAGCTTCTCCGCATCGAGGAGAGCCTGGGCGAGGCGGCCCGTTATCCAGGTGCCGCCCTGTGGCGGTGAGACGCTCCCCTCCTGCCGGGCCCGGCGGCGCCATTGCCCGCCGGGCCGTTCCGGCGACGCTGGTGGCGATCGCCGTGTACTACGCCGTCTGGGGCGGTGAGTACTCCCTGTTCGACCTCCGCACCCTGAGCATGCGCCTGCAGGCGGCGGAGGTCGAGTTGGCGGAGTTGCGCCGGCAGGTCGACTCCCTCCGCGTGGTGGAGGAGGCCCTGGAGAACGACCCGGAGACGATCGAGGCGGTGGCCCGGGAGCAGTTCGGGATGATCCGCGACGGGGAGCTGCTCTACCGCTTCGTCGACATGGATTCGGCCTCCGCGCCTTGACATCCGGCCCTAAAGAGTTACCTTTCAGGCTCTGTCGCGGGGTGGAGCAGCCTGGTAGCTCGTCGGGCTCATAACCCGAAGGTCGCGGGTTCGAATCCCGCCCCCGCTATAGTGACGGCCGGCCCGGCGGGCCGGCCGTTTGCTTCGCGGCTGGGTAGCTCAGTTGGTGAGAGCGCCCGACTCATAATCGTGAGGTCGGGGGTTCGAATCCCCCCCCAGCTATTTGCCTCCGTCGGCCAATGCGCCGGCGGAGGCAAATTCTTTCACTCAAATTTTGAATTTTGGATTTGAATTGGGGCGCTCGAGCCGCCAGATCGCAATTCAAAATTCAAAATTAAGAATTCAAAATTAGGCCTTCAGGCCTCATGCGGCGCCATGACGCCGAGGACGCGGTCGAGGGCCATGACGTGGCTGCAGGTGTGGTGGCCGCGGAAGTAGCTGCAGTCGCACTGCCAGTGGTCGTTGCGGAACTCTACTGTATGGGGGCTGTGGTTGCCGTCGAACTCCACCCGCAGCTCGCGGATGTGGATCCGTTCAGGCTGGTCGGCATAGATCTTGGCCTTCTGGATCTTGTTGATCATCCCGGAATCGAGCATGTCCGACCTCCCCTCAGTGAGTGAAAATACGAACGCCCACGCAGTTTTGGCTGCGTGGGCGCCTCGGCACAGCGGCGTTCCTCAAAGACAAGGATCTTCTCTGTCTCCGTCAGGTCGAGCATTGCAACTCCCCCGGCCGGGAACGCGATTCGTGCTCAAGCTGAGCTTAGCGCGGGCGACAGGGACTGTCAAGGGCCCCTCGCCCGCGCGTCGACGTCAGTCCGGGCGGGTCCCCCCGACCGCCGGATCGCCCTTGGCGAGACCACCGCGCTCACGCACGACGATCCTTGAAGAATCGGGGCGATCGGCGCTCGGCGTGTTGGTCCGGTGCTGCTCCGGGCGCGGGACACCGGCGACCTTCTGGGGGAGGCGTCCCGGCCGCCGCTCGGGGGTCTGATCCTCGGTTTCGGAGGATTCGAAGCGCGGACCGCCGTCCTCCGCATCGTCGAACCCTGCCTCGTCGAACGCGTCCTCGCCGAGCGGGTCCTGCTCCATGGTCTCTTCCTCGTCGAAGCCGCGGCCATCGAAGCGTCGCGTCATAATGCCCTCCTTTCGCTGATGCTCCGGCGCCGGCGTGTGGGAGCAGGTGATGTCCGCAGGTCCGATACCAGCGCGCGGACCAGCGGAGGGTGACGATCGGCCGCGCCTGCGCCCTGGCTTGCCTGGCGCCCTCGCTCGCCGACATCTTGCCGCATGCTCGCTTCACATCCTGGCTCCGTGCTCGATCCGTCTTCCACCCCGGTTCGGACCGTTCCCCGCCATCGATGATCCGTCCGCGCCCGGGCGCCCCGTACCTGGCGGGCGCGCCGCTCCTGATCGCGCATCGCGGCGGCGCCGCGCTCGCGCCCGAGAACACGCTGGAAGCCTTCCGGCAGGCGGTGCGCTGGTGGGGATGCGACGTGCTGGAGATCGACGTGCAGCCGACGCGGGACGGGGAGGTCGTCGTCCTGCACGACGCCAATGTCGACCGCACCACGGACGGCCGCGGGCCGGCCGCCGCTCACACCCTGGACGCCCTGCGCGAGCTGGACGCGGGGTACCGCTACTCGCCGGACGGCGGGCGGACGCACCCGTGGCGCGATCGGGGCGTTCGCATCCCCACCCTTGCAGAGGTCCTGGAGGCCTTCCCAACGGTTCGCGTCAACATCGAGATCAAGGATGCCCGGGCGGGGCCGCGAGCGCGGGAGGTGATCGCCGCGGCGGGGGCGGAGGGAAGGGTGCTGGTGGCGGCTGAGGATCGAGCCGCGCGGCTGGCCGCCGGCGCCCACGGTGCGCCCACCAGCGCGTCCGAGCAGGAGCTGCGGGCTTTCTATCTCCTGCACCGGTTGGGGCTCGCGGCGTTGTACCGGCCCGAGGTGGACGCCTTGCAGCTCCCCTTCCGCCATCGCAACCGGGTAATTCCGACACCACGCTTCGTCCGCGATGCGCACCGCCTCAACCTCCCCGTTCACGTATGGACGGTCGACGAGGTGGAGGAGATGCGCTGGCTGCTCCGCGCGGGCGTCGACGGCATCGTCACCGACCGGCCGGATCGTCTGGCACTCGTTCTCCATCACACCTGCGGGCGGCCTCTTCCGCCCGGTCCGTCGGCGGAGGAGAGGGAGCGCTACCTGGAACGGTTGTTGCTCGATTGGCCGCGCGCCATCGACGCGAACGTGCAGGGCATTGAAGAGGAAGGCCATGGGTCGCTACGATGATCGAGGGGGCTTCCCCGGCGAGGAGTGGGAGACCGGATATCGCCGGCGACGTCCGCGGTTCCAGACGCCTCACGAGGACGGATGGGGCTTCGCCGGCGGATATCCCCAGCGGATGTATGGCCCGGAGCGCTATGGTCTGGGTCCCTATTACGAGCGCCTGCGCCGTCGCCGCCGCCCCGATGACGAGATCGAGCGGGAGGTGAAGGACGCCCTCTTCTACGACACCTGGGTGGACGCCGACGCGATCAGCGTGGAGGTGCGGGAAGGAATCGTAACCCTGCGTGGAACGCTGCCCAGCTACGACGAGATCCGCTATGCGAACGACGATGCCTGGGATGTCGATGGCGTCGTCGGCGTGCACTCGGAGCTCGAGGTGCGTGAGTAGGCAGACCCCACCCTGCTCGGTTTCCAGCTCCGATCCCCTCCGATTCCGCCCCCCACCGCATCGCCACGAAGATGACAGGCGAACACCCGGTTGAGGCTCGGGTGCGGCGCCAGCTCGCCAGCCTGGGGTTCGGCGCGCGGCCCCGACGGTGTTTGGTCGCGCTTTCGGGGGGCTGCGACTCGGTGACCCTCCTTTACCTGCTGCGCTTTCCCCTCGCCGGACTACAGCTCGTACTGGAGGCAGCCCACCTCGACCACGCCATGCGTCCCGACAGCGCCGCCGATGCGTGCTGGGTTCGCGGTCTCTGCAGGGCCTGGGGCGTGCCTATCCATAGCAGTCGGCTGGAGCAGCCACCTCGCTCCGAGCAGGAGGCGCGCGATGCTCGCTACGCGTTTCTGCGGCAGTGCGCGGAGAAGGCGGGGGCCGAGGTGATCCTCACCGCTCATCACGCCGATGATCAGGCGGAGACGGTGCTCTTCCGCATCGCCCGGGGAACGGGACTGCGAGGCCTGGCGGGAATGAGGACTCGCGCAGGCGACCTGGTTCGGCCCCTGCTCGGCGTGTGGCGCGAGGAGCTGGCGGCGTACGCTGAAGAGCGTGGATTGGCCTGGCGCACCGACGTGACCAATCGCAGCCTCGATCCGGCGCGGAATCGCATCCGGCATCAGATCCTGCCGATGCTGGAGCGGAGCGTGGCGCCGGGCGCGCGGCGAAATCTGGTCTCGCTGGCGGAGATCGCGGCCGAGGCGGAGGCGGCGCTCGAGCGTATGGCAAAGGCTGCCGAGGCTGATCTCGTGACCTGGGAAGACGGCGCACCTTTGCTTGCGAGAGATCGTCTTCATCTCTATGATTCCGCCGTTACTTCTCGCGTGCTTCGCAACCTGTTGCGCCGCTTCGGCGTGGTCCCTGGAAGGATGGGAACCCGAAGGGCGCTTCAGTTTATTACCGGGGCCGAAAGTGGCCGGGTGATGCCACTTTCCGACCGCCTGCAGATCGAGATCGAGTTCGATCGGGCCCGTCTGAGCACAACGCGGCCGCCCGGGCCCGCGGACCGGGGCTTTCAGATCGACTCGGCAGATGCGGCTGGCGAAGCGTCGATCCGGATCGGAGGGGTGGACTACCGCATCCGGTATGGGCGGAGCGAGCGGGGCGATTTTCCTGAGGACTCCTGGACCTTTCGTGCCGACGTCACGTCTCTGGCCTTCCCGTTGCGGGTTCGGGGGTGGGAAGACGGAGACCGGATGCGGACCCAGAGCGGGAGACGCAGTCTGAAGAAGATCTTTCTCGAGCGGCGAGTACCGAGGTCGCGACGCAGACGCCTGCCTCTGCTCGTCGATGCCTCGGGCGAAGTGCTCTGGGTGGCGGGGTTGCCGCCGGATCGGCCGGGTGGCGGTGGGGTACCGCACGATCCCTTCATCGTCCGGGTGTTGCATGCTTGATTCGGCGCAGGTCCTCGCCCGCACGGGTGGGCGCGAGCTGCGCCGTGTCGTCTACGACGAGGACGAGATCCGGCGCCGGGTAGAGGAGATGGGGGCCGACATCACGGCCCATTATCCAGCGGACGAGGGTCTCCTGCTGGTCGGCCTGTTGAAGGGTTCCTTCATCTTCGTCGGCGACCTGGTCCGCGCGATCGCTCGGCCGTTGCAGGTCGACTTCCTCGTCGCCTCCAGCTACGGCTCGGGCACCACCAGCTCGGGCGAGGTGAAGCTGCTCTACGACCCCGAAGCCGACCTCCGGGACCGTCACGTCCTGCTGGTGGAGGACATCATCGACAGCGGCAACACCCTCAACCGATTGATTCCACTCCTGCGTGAGCGAGGTCCGCGCTCGCTCGAAATGGTGGCCCTGCTGCACAAGCGTCTGGCGGACCGGTTGGAGCTGGAGCCACGTTGGGTCGGCTTTGACGCCCCTAACGAGTTCCTGATCGGCTACGGGTTGGATCATTCGGAGGATTTCCGAAACCTGCCCTTCATCGCGAGCCTCTGATCTCGAGACGCGAGCTGCGCCCGCGCCAACGCCCGGCCGTTCCACGAAAGAAGTAATATGGCTGATCGCGACACCAATCGATCCAAGAACTCCCGCTGGGGACGCTTCTCCAAGATAGCCTCCCTCTGGGTGCTTCTGTTCCTGATCCCGATGGTCCTGTTCCAGTTGATGGACACACAGGAGCCGGGTCAGCAGCTGTCTTATTCGCAGCTGGTCCGCGAGGTGGAGCGGGGCAACGTCGAGCGTGTGGTGTTCGTGGACGGTGCGGTGGTGGAGGGCGAGTTGCGCTCCCCTGTGGCGGGCGCTCGCGGCAACATCACCGATTTCCGCACCATCCTGCCGGTACGCGACTCAGAGCAGCTGGTGGAGATGCTCGCCGCCGCCGGGGTCACCGTGGACGCGCGCCTGCCGGACCGCGATTGGTGGACGATCTTCCTGGGCATCCTGCCGTGGCTGCTCATCATCGGGTTCTGGATCTTCATCGCTCGGCAGATGCAGGCCGGTGGCGCCAAGGCTTTCCAGTTCGGAAAGTCCAAGGCGAAGCTCCTCTCCGGCGACACACCCAAGGTGACCTTCGACGACGTCGCTGGCGCGGACGAGGCGAAGTACGAGCTGCAGGAGATCGTCGAGTTCCTGAAGGATCCCAAGAAGTTCTCCCGCCTGGGCGGTCGCATTCCCAAGGGAGCGCTGCTGGTCGGCCCGCCCGGTACGGGCAAGACCCTGCTCGGCCGGGCGGTGGCAGGGGAGGCCGGACGGCCGTTCTTCTCCATGTCGGGTTCGGACTTCGTGGAGATGTTCGTGGGCGTCGGCGCCTCCCGTGTGCGCGACCTCTTCGAGCAGGGGAAGGCCCATGCGCCGTGCATCATTTTTATCGATGAGATCGATGCGGTGGGTCGGCACCGCGGAGCCGGTCTGGGCGGCGGCCACGACGAGCGCGAGCAGACGCTCAACCAACTCCTGGTGGAGATGGATGGCTTCGAGGCCAACGACGGAGTGATCCTGCTGGCCGCGACCAACCGCCCCGACGTGCTCGACCCGGCGCTCCTGCGCCCGGGTCGCTTCGACCGGCAAGTGGTGGTCGATTCGCCGGACGTGCGCGGCCGCGAGGGAATCCTGCGCGTCCACCTGCGAAAGATCCCCACCGCCGACGATGTCGACGTGGGTCTCCTCGCGCGCGGCACCCCGGGCATGAGCGGCGCCGACCTGGCAAACCTCGTCAACGAGGCCGCCCTCCTCGCCGCCAGGAAGGGGAAGGACAAGGTTTACATGGCGGACCTCGAGGAGGCCAAAGACAAGGTGATGCTCGGCGCCGAGCGGAAGAGCCTGGTACTCTCCGAGGCCGAGCGTAAGCTGACCGCCTATCATGAGGCCGGTCACGCGGTGGTGGCGCTTCGTCTTCCGGGGCTCGATCCGGTCCACAAGGTCACCATCATCCCGCGGGGTCGGGCGCTCGGCATCACCGCCTCGTTGCCGGAGGAGGACCGCCACTCGTACAGTCGCGATTACCTGCTCGGGCGGCTGGTGATGCTGTTCGGTGGCCGCGTCGCGGAGGAGATGATCTTTGGCCCGGAGAAGGTCACCACCGGTGCAGGGAACGACATCGAGCGCGCGACCGCGATGGCGCGGCGGATGGTCACCCAGTTCGGCATGAGCGAGGTGATCGGGCCGATGGCAATCGGCGACTCCGAGACCGAGGTCTTCCTTGGCCGGGACATCGCCCAGCGCCGGCAGATCAGCGAGCAGACCGCCCAGCAGGTCGACGCCGAAGTGAAGCGCATCCTTCACGAGGCGTACGAGCAGGCGCGACAGATTCTCGAGGAGAACCGCGACCTGCTCGAGCGTATCGCGCTGGCCCTCCTGGAGCGCGAGTCGCTCGACCGCGAGCAGGTGGAGATGCTCGCGGAGGGTAAGCCGCTGCCACCGGTGCGCACGAATCGTCCGAGCGCCGCTCCCGAGCGGCCCGTCGTTGCGGCTCCGAAGAGCGATCCGAGCACCGGTCCGGGGCTTTCGGATCTCTCTCCTTCGGTCGCGCGGGAAGGAAGCAGCGACCGCGACATCTGATGCCGCCGGCCGGGGAGGTATCCGCGACGACGAGCCCCGAGGAGGGGATCTGGGCGATTCGTCGTGAGCGGATCGCCCTGACCCAGCCGCTGCTGATGGGGGTTCTCAACGTGACCCCCGACTCCTTCAGCGACGGTGGGCAGCATCTCGACCCACAGGTTGCCCTGCAACGGGCGCGGGAGATGGTGGAGGAGGGCGCCGGGATGATCGACGTGGGCGGCGAGTCCACCCGACCCGGAGCACGACCGGTAGATCCGCGCGAGGAGATCGCGCGGGTCGTGCCGGTCATTTCTTTGCTGAAAGCCGAGCTCAGCGTGCCGGTGTCGGTGGATACTCGCAAGGCGGAGGTGGCGGGAGCGGCGCTCGAGGCCGGCGCGGACGTGGTGAACGACGTCTCCGCCCTGCGGGATCCGGCGATGGGCGGCGTGGTCGCGAAGTCGCGTGCCGGTCTGGTGCTGATGCACATGCGCGGGACGCCGGAGACGATGCAGCGCGATCCGCACTACGACGATGTTGCCGGCGAGGTGTGCCAAGAGCTGGAGCGCGCACTGCAAGCGGCCCGCGACGCGGGGATCAGGGAGGAGGCGGTGGTGGTCGACCCCGGGATTGGCTTCGCCAAGAACCAGGAGCACAATCTCCAGCTCCTTGCGCAACTGGAGCGCCTGCATGCCCTCCGCCGCCCGATCGTGGTCGGGGTCTCGCGTAAGACGTTCATCGGGCGGCTGCTGGGTGGCGTCGCGCCCGCCGAACGTGCGGTAGGCACGGCGGCCGCCTGTGTGGTGGCGCTTCTCAAGGGAGCGCGCATCTTTCGGGTGCACGATGTGCGGGTCGCGCGAGAGGCGCTGACCGTGGCGGAGGCCATCCGCGTTGCTTCCCACCCAGCATGACCGACGTGTTCGAGCGCTTCGGCTTCCTCGCACCGGGCTGGCAGGATCTGATCGAGATCCTGGTTGTCGCGGCCGTCTTCTATCGGCTCCTGGTCCTCATCGCCGGCACCCGGGCGATTCAGATCCTGCTGGGTGTGCTCCTCCTCGTCGGAACCTACTTCCTCGCGCGCATCCTCCAGTTCGATCTGGTCCAGTACCTGCTGGAAAACCTGTTCGAATTCGGCGCCATCGCCGCTCTGATCGTCTTCCAGCCCGAGCTCCGCAACGCTCTGGCGCTGCTGGGGCAGAATCGGATTCTTCGCTTGCGGATACTGAATCCGGTGGAGGAGAGCGAGGTGGCGGAGGAGATCGCGGCGGCGGTCGAGGAGCTGTCCCGTGCCAAGGTCGGTGCGATCATCGCCATCGAGCGGGAAATCAGCCTGGACGAGTTCGCGGAGACGGGGAGCCCGTTGCGCGCACGGGTGTCTGCGCCGCTGCTGACGACGATCTTCACCCCTTACACGCCGCTTCACGACGGGGCGGTCATCATCCGCGGTGATACGATCGTGGCGGCTGGTGCCATCCTGCCGCTGACCCAGTTCCCGGTCTCCGACCGATCGATCGGGACGCGCCATCGGGCCGCGCTCGGCCTCTCCGAGGAGACCGACGCCCTGGTGATCGTGGTATCCGAGGAGACCAGCTCGGTCTCGGTCGCGGTGCGGGGTCGACTGGAGCGAGGGGTGGGTCGCGAGCGGTTGATGGAGTTGCTTTCCACGGGCGGAGCGGAGATGATCGCGGCACCGGCCTGAGTCGCCTCCCACCTGGAGCAATCCTTGGAAACGTCGTACGGCCTGATTCAGCTTTTCAAGGACGGCGGCTGGATGATGTATCCGCTGCTGCTCGCCTCGCTCCTCGGGCTCGGCGTGATGATCGCCAAGGTCTACGTCCTCTGGGTCGCGCAGAGGGGGTCCGGGAAGCTCCTCGCAGCGATGGAGCAGAAGGCCGCGAGCGGGCGGGTCGACGAGGTGCTCGAGCAAGCCGAACGAACGCCGGGCCCGGTGGCTGCCATCCTGGTCGCCGGGTTGAACCCGCTACGCGCCGGCCGCCCTGCGGAAGAAGTCGAGCAGGGAATGGACGCCGCCGGTAAGCTGGAGCTCGGGTTTCTCGAGCGGGGGATGGTGTTGCTGGCAACCGTGGCGTCGGTGGCGCCGCTTCTGGGCTTCCTCGGTACGGTCTGGGGGATGATCGAAGCGTTCGCGGCCATCGAAGCGGCCGGCCAGGTGGAGGCGAGTCTGGTGGCCTCGGGCATCAAGATCGCCCTGATCACAACCGCCGCGGGGCTCATCATCGCCATCCCGGTCAACACGGCGTATAACTACTTCGTGACCCGGATCGATCGGTTGATCGTGGAGATGGACGAGGCCACCGCCGCGGTGCTGAATCTCGTCTGGGACCTCACGGGCACCGGCGGAGCCGCCGCGGTTGCGGGGGCTCCGGCCGGTGTCGCCATGCCGACCGCGAAACCAGCAGGGCGGCGCCTCGAGGGAGATGATCGGGGTGTGCGGGGAGTCGAGCGGGAGTCGCGCGGCAGTGCCGCTCCGAAGGAGCGGGAGTGAGAGGAACTCGCATGGCCCTCATCCGCAGAAGAGTGAAGGCTACCGAGGGGATCCCAACCGCCTCGATGGCCGATATTGCCTTCCTCCTGCTGATCTTCTTCCTGACGACCACCGTCTTCGACGAGGACATAGGGCTGCAGGTGGTTTTGCCGGATCCGGGTCCGGAGGCGGCGACGGACATCCCGGTGAGCAATATGCTCTTCTTCCTGATCCAACCGGATGGCACCCTGCAGATCAGGCGCGGGAGCAGTTCCACGACGCAGCCCGCCACGGCACGCCAGGTGGAGCCGATCATGCGGCAGGAGCTCGTGCGGAACCCGAACGTCGTCGCGGTCATTCAGACGTCGCCCGAGGCCGCCTACCAGGACATGATCAACGTCCTCGACGGAATCCGATCTGCTGGCGCGACGCGCTACTCCATCCAGCTGATGGACTGAGGGGCAATGGCGATCTCCCACGGTGGCTTCAAGCGCAAGTCCAAGGTTGCCAGCGAGATCCCGGATAGTTCCCTGGCCGATATCGCTTTCCTGCTGTTGATCTTCTTCATGGTGACCACCGTCTTCCGGAAGGAGGAGCCGCGGGAGATCGACTGGGCCGAGGCGACCGCCACGCAACAGGTGGACGAGAAGCGGAAGGACATCCTGCACTTGTGGGTGGAGCCGGACGGCGCGGTATGGATCAACGACGCCCCCGTGCCGATCCCTCAGATCGCGGACGTCGTCGCTCCTCTGGTCACAGCGTCGGGGGGACGGCTGGTGGTCTCGATTCGCTCCGATCGGTCGGTGCAGTACGGGACGATTCACCAGATCACCGAGGAGCTGCGCGAAGCGGGGGCATTGCGGGTGAATTTCGCAACGAACTTCGAGCAGCGCCTCGCGGCAGCAAGGCGGTAACCTGGCGACCTCCCCGACCACGCCACGACAGCCCGGGAACGGCGGCGAGGCGCGGGCGTGCCGTCTTTTCAGGTACCCCGGACCGGGGCCCTTCCGGGGCCCCGGTCTGCTTGCGTCGGTTAGGGGGGAGGTCTACAATCCGGCCATGAATTATGCGGACTTAGCGGTGCGGCTGGAGGAGGTTCGCGAGCGCATCGGCGCGGCGTTGGCGCGATCCGGGCGGGAGGGCGTGGAGGTGACCATTGTCGCGGTTACCAAGACCCATCCCGTCGAGGCCGCCCGGGCGGCCCTCGCAGCCGGGATTTTCGACCTGGCGGAGAATCGTGTCCAGGAGCTGGAGGAGAAGGTGCGGGGCGTCGACGATCCCCGCGTCCGTTGGCATCTCATCGGTCACCTGCAGCGGAACAAGGTACGGCGCGCGCTGCCTCTCTTCGATCTCCTTCACTCCCTGGACTCGCTGCGACTGGCGGAGGAGTTGAGTCGGATCGCCCGCGAAGAGGGCCGCGTCGTGCGTGCGCTGGTGCAGGTGAACACTTCCGGCGAACAGACCAAGGGCGGGTTCGATAGCGAGGAGGCGGTCGACGCCATCGGCAGAATCGCGGAGATGGAAGCGATCCGCCTGGAGGGAATGATGACGATGGCCCCCTTCGAGGCGCCTGAAGCGGTTCTGCGGTCGGTGTTCGAGCGCACCCGGAGGTTGAGCGAGGAAGCGGCCCGGCAGGTGCCCGGCTATCGACCTCTCCACCTCTCGATGGGGATGAGCGGCGACTACGAGATCGCCGTGGAGGAGGGTAGCACGATCGTGCGACTCGGCACGGTCCTATTTGGAGCGCGCGAGAGATGATCGACCTGACCCCGCTGGACGTTCGCAAGAAGAAGGGTGACTTCGCCCGTGCACTGCGCGGCTACGAGCCCGCCACGGTTGACCAGTTCCTCGAGGTGGTCGCCGACCGCATGGAGGAGCTACTCCGGGACAACACCGCCCTCTCTGAGCGGGTAGCTCAGCTTTCCGAATCGTTGAGCGCATACCGGGAGCGCGAGCGGGCGATGAACGAGGCGCTGGTCGCGGCGCAGCAGCTCCGCGAGGAGCTGCGCACGCAGAGCGCGCGTGAGTCGGAGGCGGTGCTCCGGGAAGCCCGGGTGGAGGCGGAGCGGATCGTCGCGGATGCTCGCCGGACGGCGCAGGAGGCGGCCGAGGCGACCCGAAGGGTGTACGCGGCCCGCGCCCGCTTTCTGCGCAGCTATCGAGCTTTTCTGGAGCGGCAGATCGAGGAGGTGGCGGCCGAGGAAGATCGGGTGAAAGACGGGCTGCGCCCGCGGGAGGAGGGCATCGAGGCAGCGCGGACGGTTCTGGAGCCGGCCCCCGCCGCCGATGACCCGGAGCTCGAGATCAGCCGGGGAGGGGCGGAAGATCTGGCTCAGCCATGATCGACGCCGCGACGCACCTTGGCCGGCTCCGGGAGGCCGTTGCCGCGGTGCAGGGAAGGAGCCCCGACTCACCGCAGGTCGGCATCGTCCTCGGGACCGGGCTGGGCGCTCTGGCCGAGGAGATCGAGGTCGACGTCGCCATCCCTTACTCGGAGATCCCCCACTTCGTGCCGTCGACCGTCGAGTCGCATTCCGGCCGACTGCTGCTGGGAAGGCTGGAGGGGCAGCGGGTCGTGGCGATGCAGGGGCGGCTGCACCTCTACGAGGGGTACGCGGCCTGGCAGGTCGTTTTCCCGGTTCGGGTGATGGCGCTGTTGGGCGTGCACACGTTGATCGTGTCGAACGCCAGCGGGGGGATGAATCCGCTCTGGTCCCCCGGCGACGTGATGTTGATCGCCGACCATATCAACCTGCTCGGCGACAACCCGCTGATCGGACCCAACCTGGACGAGTTGGGACCACGGTTCCCGGACATGTCGGCGGCCTACGATCCCGAGCTGCAGCGTCTGGCGCAGGAGGTCGCGCTGGAAGAGCGCATACCGCTGCGGCGCGGCGTCTACGTCGCGGTGCCCGGTCCGAACCTGGAGACGGCCGCGGAGTACCGTATGCTTCGGACGATCGGTGCGGACGTGGTGGGGATGTCTACCGTGCCCGAGGTGATCGCGGCCGTGCACGCGGGGCTCCGCGTGCTCGGCCTTTCGATCATCACGGACGCGTGCCTTCCCGACGCGCTGCGGCCGACCAGCCTCCAGGAGATCCTGGAGACCGCGCGAAGCGCCGAGCCCAAGTTGACGGCGCTGGTGAAGGGGGTGTTGAGGAAGCTGGACGCTGGAAGCTAGAAGCTGGCATGCTTTCCTTCCGACCCTTTGAGAATACCAATCGACGCCTCGGAGACACTTTTGGCAGCCTGGGAGCCAGCAGCTAGGGTGCATTCTAGCTCCTAGCTTCTAGCTCCTAGCTTCTTCAGAGAAAGAATGAAGCGATACAGAGACCTCCCGTCGTCGGTCGAGGAGCTCGAGACAGAGATCCTGGCCACGTGGAACGAGGAGGGGACTTTTGCCCGCAGCGTGGAGCAGAACGCGGGCGGGGAACCGTACGTTTTCTACGAGGGACCTCCCACGGCCAACGGCCGACCGGGCATTCACCATGTGTTCTCGCGCACCATCAAGGACGTGGTCGCGCGTTTCTGGACGATGCAGGGCCGCCACGTGCCACGGATCGCCGGCTGGGATACGCACGGCCTGCCAGTCGAGATCGAGGCGGAAAGGCGCCTGGGAATCTCCGGGAAGCCGGAGATCGAAAAGGTCGGAATCGCGCGGTTCAACGAAGTCTGCCGCGAGAGCGTGCTCACCTACACGGAGGAATGGGAGCGCTTCTCCGCGCGCATCGGCTACTGGCTGGACTACTCCCGGCCGTATGTCACCTACCACGCCTCGTACATCGAGTCGATCTGGTGGAGCCTGAAGCAGATCGCCGATCGCGGGCTGATCTACCGGGGACACAAGATCCTCCCGTACTGCCCGCGCTGTGGCACGGGGCTGTCCAGCCACGAGGTGGCGCTCGGCTACCAGGACGTCCTCGATCCGTCGCTGTACGTCACCTTCCCGCTGGAAGACCAGGCGACCGAGGGTGAGCCGGTGGCGCTGCTGGTCTGGACGACCACCCCCTGGACCCTGGTCTCCAATGTCGCGGCCGCGGTGGATCCGGAGCTGGAGTACGCCGAGGTGCGGCACGACGGGAGGCGGTTGGTGCTGGCCCGCACGCGCGTGCCGGCCCTGTTCGGCCAGGACGCCGAGATCGTACGAACCTTCCCCGGCAGTGAGCTGATCGGGCTGCGCTACGTGCGACCCTTCGACTGGGTGGCGGCTCCGGAGCAGAGCCGCGAGCGGGCCTGGCGCGTGGTCGGGGCGGACTTCGTTTCGGCCGAGGACGGTACCGGCATCGTGCATCTGGCCCCCGCCTTCGGGGCAGACGACTACGCCGTCGGCCAGGCGCACGGGCTGCCCATCCTGCAGCCGGTGGACGATCGTGGCCAGTTCGAGGCGGATCTGCCGCTGGTGGGCGGGAAGTTCGTGAAGGAGGCCGACGACCTGCTGGTGCGTGCCCTCAAGGAGGCGGGGCGCGTTTTCCGCTTCGGCCGGGAATCGCACTCCTATCCGCATTGTTGGCGGTGCGGCAGCCCGCTGCTCTACATGGCGCGCGACTCCTGGTTCATCCGTACCACCCAGGTGCGCGACGACCTGCTCGCCAACAACTCGCGGGTCAACTGGTACCCGCCGGAGGTGGGTGCCGGGCGCTTCGGCGAATGGATCGCCAACAACGTCGATTGGGCGCTGTCGCGAAACCGCTACTGGGGCACTCCGCTCCCCGCCTGGGTCTGCGACCGGAACGTTGAGCACGTGGAGTTCGTCGGCTCCTTCGCACAGCTCGCCGAACGGGTCGGGGGACTGCCGGAGCCGTTCGATCCGCATCGCCCCTTCATCGACGAGTACACCTGGACGTGCACCGAGCCGGACTGCGGCGGCACCATGCGCCGGACCCCGGAAGTGATCGACGTCTGGTACGACTCCGGGGCCATGCCGTTCGCGCAGTGGCACTATCCGTTCGAGAATCGGGATACCGCCGAGCGCTTCTTCCCCGCGGACTTCATCTGCGAGGGGGTGGATCAGACGCGCGGGTGGTTCTATTCCCTGATGGCGATCTCCACCCTGCTCGGACGTGGACCTGCCTTCCGCAACGTGATCGTGAACGATCTCGTGCTCGACGCGGACGGCCAGAAGATGTCCAAGTCACGGGGCAACGTGGTGGATCCGTGGGAGGCGCTGTCCCAGTACGGCGCGGACGCCATCCGCTGGTACCTGCTCGCCTCTTCCAATCCGTGGTTGCCGAAGCGCTTCGATCCGGCGGCCGTGCGAGAAGTGCAGCGCAAGGTATTCGACACCCTGCGCAGCACCTACCACTTCTTCTCGCTGTACGCGGACCTGGAGGGGTGGCAACCGAGCTGGAAGGACGTGCCGGTCTCGCAGCGCCCGGTCATGGACCGGTGGGTGCTCTCTCGGCTGGCGGCGGTGACCGCCTCGATGACGGAGCAACTGGAGAGCTACAACCTCACCCACGCGGTGCGAGCGCTGGGAGATTTCATTGTCGACGAGCTGTCGAACTGGTACGTACGACGCTCACGGGATCGTTTCTGGGGGAGCGGCGACAGCCAGGATACCCGCGCCGCCTTCGCCACGCTGCATCGCTGTCTGCTGGAAGTGGCGCGGCTGGCGGCGCCGTTCGCCCCGTTTCTCTCTGACTGGCTGCACCGATCCCTCGCCGCCGGAGAGAGCGCGCACCTCTGTCGCTACCCGGTGGCCGACGAGGCACTGCGTGATCCCCAGCTCGACGCGGGGATGGAGGCGGTGCGCACCCTCGCCACGCTCGGTCGTGCGGCGCGGGACCGTGTTCGCATCAGGGTCCGCCAGCCGCTCGAGGTTCTGTACGCCGTGGTACCGGATTCCGGGCTGGTGACCCCGGATCTACTCGCGATCCTGCGCGACGAGCTGAACGTGCACCGGGTGGAGTTCATGGGGCGGGCGGAAGAGCTGGTGACCTTCACCGCGCGTCCGAACTTCAAAGCGATCGGGGCGCGCTTCGGCAGCCGGACGCAGCAGGTGGCCGCGGCGATCCGCGCGCTGCCCTCCTCCACGCTGGCGGCGTTCCACGCGGGCGGTACGCTGCGCGTGAAGGTGGACGGCGAGGAGGTGCAACTCAGCCGCGAGGAGGTGGAGCTGGTCCAGGAGTCGAAGGGAGAGCTGGTGGTGGAGGCCGAGGGCGGGTATACGGTCGCGCTCGATCCGACTATCACGCCCGAGCTGCGCGCGGAGGGTCTGGCCCGTGAGGTAGTGAATCGGGTGCAGCGCCTGCGCAAGGATGCGGGGTTGGAGGTCGCGGACCGGATCCGATTGGCGGTGCAGGGCGGGGAGGAGCTGAGGCACGCCCTGGAGACCCACCGCGCCTTTGTCTGCGGTGAAACGCTCGCGCTCGAGCTACAGGTGGTGGACTCGGGCATCGAGAGCTTCGGTCATGCCGAATCCAGGGAGATCGACCTGGACGGTGAGCCGGCTGTCATCGCGCTGAGCCGCGCGCAGGCCGGGGTGGCCGGGTGAACGGGGCGGATTCGGAGGGGGCACTGAGCACCGTGGAGCGGGAAGCCACTGGTAAGCTGACCCTCTACGTGGCGCTGGTGGGGAGCATCGTCGCGCTCGACGCATTGACCAAGTGGGTGGTGCAGCAGACACTGGTGCTGTACCACCCGGTGCCTATCCTGGGGGACTTCTTCCGACTGACCTACATCTACAATCCCGGAGCGGCGTTCGGACTGCACCTGGGGAACTACTCGAGATTCATCTTCCTGGCGCTGACGGTGGTGGCGGTGGTCGTCCTGTACCTGTGGTACCGGGCGACCCCAGCGGAGGATCGGTTGCGGCTGGTGGCAATCGCCTGCGTGACCGGCGGAGCGATCGGGAACCTCATCGATCGTGTGCGCTCCCACCAGGGCGTGGTCGACTTTCTGGACGTGGGGATCGGCGCCCTGCGCTGGCCCGTCTTCAACGTCGCCGACATCGCCGTGACCACCGGCGCAATCCTGCTGGCCATTTCACTCTGGAAGGAGGAGCAGCGCCACGAAGCCCATGGCAAATGAGGAGGACTGGACGGAGTTGACCGTTGAGGGGGAGAACGAGTCGCGCCTGGATGCGTACCTGGCCGGCCGGCTTCCCCTCTCGCGCTCGCGCGTGGCACAGCTGATCGAAGAGGGGGCGGTTCTGCTCAACGGACATGTCCCTCGCAAGCGGGACATACCCGCTCCGGGAGACCGGATCTCCATCCGAATTCCCCCTCCCGAACCCTCACCGCTCACGCCCGAGCCCATACCGTTCGATATTCTCTACCAGGACACCGACCTGCTCGTGATCGACAAGCCCGGGGGGCTCGTCGTGCACCCCGCGCCCGGACACCGGGGCGGTACGCTGGTCAACGCCCTGCTCCACGAGGTGGGCGACCTCTCCGGGATCGGGGGCGTGCTCCGGCCCGGGATCGTGCACCGGCTGGACAAGGACACCTCCGGGTTGATGCTGGTGGCCAAGAATGACGAGGCGCACCGGAGGCTCGCCGACGAGCTTCGGCAGCGGCGGATAATCCGGCTCTACGTGGCAGCCGCCTGGGGCCACCTTCCCGCGGAGGAGATGACCACGGACGCTCCGATCGGACGTCACCCGACCGATCGGAAGCGGATGGCGGTGGTCGAGGGCGGACGGCGTGCTGTGACCCATTTCCGGGTGCTGGAGCGCTGGCGCGCCGCGGATCTGGTGCGCGCGCGCCTGGAGACCGGGCGGACCCACCAGATCCGCGTCCACCTGGCGCACCTGGGCCATCCCGTTGTCGGCGATCCGGTTTACGGCGCCGCGCGGGAACGGGGATTTTCGGGACCGGCCCGTGCCTGGGCGCAGGAGTTCGCTCGTCGGGTGCCACGGCAGTTTCTCCACGCCACCGAGCTGAGGTTCGTTCACCCCCGAAGCGGAGAGGAGATGAGGTTCGTTTCCGAGCTTCCTGATGAACTGGCTCGCGCCGCGGAATGGGCGCGTGGGGGGACTCGTGCCGTCGACTGAAGCGCAGCAGGCGCGGGCCGACCTGCTGTCGACGACGCCTTCGGACGCGTGGGACGAGGGCGCGGAGGATACGCTTGCCGGCGAGTCCCTGCGCCGCCTCCTGCTCGTTTCGCTGCAGGAAGAAGTTGTAGCGCTGCCCGCCGAGTTGGTCGTCGAGGTGCTCCCGGAGCGTATCTACGCCCACATTCCCGGCGCGCCGCGGCCTGTCGCAGGGGTGGCAAACCGGCGGGGGAGGATGCTCACCGTGGTGGATCTGGGAGTTGCCCTGGGCGGAGCGCCCACTACGGCGGCGGGCCATCGGGTCGTGGTCGTCGCGTTCCGGGGCAGGGAGATCGGCCTGGCGGTGCGTGACGTCCTGCAGTTTGCCACCGACTGGTGGAGTCAGGCGCAGGCGGAGGCGCTGGAGGACGAAGGCATGTTGGCCGCCGTCGAGGAGGGGAGTGGTGCGGGCGGCGATCTCGCGGCTGGAAGTGGCGGAGACGAGCAGCTCCGCGTCATCGAAGTAGAATCCGTGCTCGCACCTCTCTTTGGCGGCGAGGATCACGGCGTCGGGGAACCAAGCGAAGGAAGAACATGAGCTCGACCGTACTCATCTGTGACGACGCCATCTTCATGCGGACGATGATCGGCGACATCCTGCGCCAGGCAGGCTTCGAGGTGGTTGGCGAGGCCGAGAACGGCCAGCAGGCAGTCGAAAAGTACCGCGAGCTGCGGCCCGATCTCGTCACCATGGACATCGTGATGCCCGACATGGGCGGGATCGACGCCGTGCGCGAGATCATTCGCGACGACCCCAAGGCCAAGATCCTGATGTGCAGCGCGATGGGGCAGCAGGCGCTGGTGATCGAAGCAATCCAGGCCGGCGCCCGCGACTTCGTGGTCAAGCCGTTCCAGCCTTCACGGGTGCTCGAGGCGGTCCAACGGGTGCTCGCCTGAGCTTCCCGCCCGGTATCCGGGGACGATGGACCCGTCGCGGTACAGCGAGCTCTTCCATTCCGAGGCACGAGAGCACCTCGGAACGCTGACGCGGCTCCTGCTCGAGCTGGAGCGCGACCCGGAGCGCCCGGGAGTGGTGGAGCAGCTCTTCCGGTCGGTCCACACGCTGAAGGGCTCCTCGGCGGCGATGGGGTACCAATCGGCGAGCGAGGTGGCGCATGCGCTCGAGGAGCTGCTCGCCCGACTGCGCCAGGGATCCCTCGCCATCGGCCCCACCACCATCGACCTGCTCCTGCAGGGCGCCGACGCTCTCGAGCGGGCCATCGAGCACCCGGAGGAGGGTGCCTCGGCGGTGGTGCTGGACCGGCTCGCGGCATATGTAGAGGCTGGCGCCCCAAGCCGGACTGCGGCCCCAGCGAGCTCGGCGGGGCCAGCCGCCACTCCGGATTCCGGTGCTCCCACGTCGGCTGGACCCGCTCACCGGGTCAAGGTTCGGCTGGAGAGCGACACAGCGCTTCCCGCCGTGCGGGCGACGCTGGTCCTGCGCGCCGCGCGCTCCCTCGGCGAGGTGTCGCAGATCCAGCCGCCGGAGGCCTCGATCCTGGCCGGCGAGCTGCAGGGCCCGTTCGCCTTCGTCATCCACGGCGAGGCGACGCCTGAGCAGATCGAGGCGGCGGTGCGCTCGGCGGGTGAGGTGGCGGAGGTGGAGGTCAATCCCCTCGCCACGACCGAGGGCGAGCCGGAACGCACCCGACCTCGCGAAGATCGGACGCCGCGGCTCGGACCGATCGTTCGGGTGCCCCAGAGCCGTCTGGACGCGCTGGTGGACCAGGTCGGCGAGCTGATCATCGCGCGGGATCGTCTGCGGAGGACGGTCGCTGAACCGGCGGAGGCGGATCCGGAGCTGGCCGAGTCGCTGGAGGGCGTCTCCCGCCTCATCGACGATCTCCGCGAGGAGATCATGCGCCTGCGCATGGTCCCGGTGGGGGAGGTGTTCGACCGCTTCCCGCGCATGGTGCGCGATGCTGCGCGGCGGCTTGATCGACGGGTCGAGCTGGAGATCAGCGGCCGGGAGGAGGAGGTCGACCGCGGGCTGCTCAACGAGGTGGCGGATCTGCTCGTCCACCTGCTTCGGAACGCCGTCGACCACGGCATTGAGCCACCGGAAGAGCGGGAGAGAGCGGGCAAGCCACGCGTCGGCCGCATCCGGCTCTCCGCCATCCGGGAGGCTTCGATGGTGCGGATCGAGGTCGCGGACGACGGGCGGGGGCTGCAGCGCGAGCGGATACTGGCCACGGCCGTGAAGCGCGGGCTCATCGAGGCGCCGGATCGACACCTCAGCGACCAGGAGATCTGGGCGCTGCTCACCACGCCAGGATTCTCCACCAGCGAGCGGGTGACCGATGTCTCGGGGCGCGGGGTGGGCCTCGACATGGTCCGGACCAGGGCGCAGGCGCTCGGTGGCAGCCTGGAGGTGCGCAGCGAAGCCGGGAAGGGAGCGACCTTCACCCTGCGCATCCCGCTTTCACTTACGCTGGTGCGGGCGCTGCGCTTCGAGGCCGGAGGAGCGTACTATTCCGTCCCGCTCTCCGGGGTGGTGGAAGTGGCGGAGCTGGTCGACTATGATGGGCACTCGCTCCAGGTGCGCGGTGAGACGCTCCCCGCCCTGGACCTGCGCGTCCTCTTCGCGGGCGGCTCGGGTTCACCAGGTCGGGAGAATGTGGCTGTCGTGGTGGTTGAGTTCGGCGGTGAAAAGGCAGGGTTGATCGTGGCGGCTCTGGAAGGACAGCATCAGGCCGTGGTGAAGCCGGTCGATCTCCCGGAAGGGGCTCTGCCCATCTTCGGTGGTGCGACCATCCTGCCGGATGGTCGCCCCTCGCTCATCCTCGATCCGGCCAGGACCGTCGCGTTCGCGACGGGGCGGGCGGATCTCTCTGCCAGGGCTTGAACACGCGCAAGGACGCGGAACGATGATCGAGATCCAGGACCTTCAGGAGCTGCAGCTCGACGCACTGCGCGAAGTGGCGAGCATCGGCGCCGGACATGCCGCCACCGCCCTGTCGCAGATGACCGCTTCGCGTATCATGATCAGCGTGCCGCGGCTGCAGATCGCCCGGCTCGAGGAGATCCCCGAGCTGATCGGCACGGCCGACGCGGTGGTGGCCACCGTGCTCATGCACGTGCTCGGCGATGTCACCGGGCGGACGCTGCTGGTGCTCCCCGAGAACGCCGCGCAGCGTCTCTCCGAGCGCCTTCTCCGCCGTGCCACCGGAACGGTGAAGGAGTTCCGCGAGGTGGAGCAGTCCGCCCTGAAGGAAACTGGCAATATCCTGTGCGCGGCTTATCTGAATGCCCTGTCGGATTTCATGGGGCTGATGCTGCTCCTCTCCGTGCCGATCCTGGTCATCGACCAGTGCGGCGCGGTGCTTACCAGCGCTTACATCGAGTTCGCCCAGGCACAGGATTTCGTGTTCAGCATCGAGACGCAGTTCACCCTGGGAGAGGGTGATCCGGTGGCCGGTCACTTCCTGCTCCTGCCTGATCTACCCTCGCTCCAGGTCATCTTGAAGTCAATCCGGCTTGCCTGACGTGCCGCCTTCTGTACCGACGCCGGTCTCTCCGCCCCCTCTGTCGGAGCGGGATCGTAAGATCCTGCTCGGGCTCGCCGCGAGGATCGACCCGGGGGACTCGGGGGCTCACAACAACCTGGGTGTCCTCTACTTCAACAAGGGAATGCTGGATGAGGCGGTCATCCAGTTCCAGCGCGCGCTCGAGATCGACCCGCGGATGCAGGTGGCGCAGCGGAACCTGGAGATCGCCTATTTCAACACCGGATACTACCACCGCCTGATCCGCGAGCTGTCCGAACGGCTCGCTACGGCACCGGACGACACCGCCGCGCGCCGACGGCTGGCCCGCGCCTACCTGAGCACCGGCGACCACGCCGCAGCGGCGAGGGAGCTGAGCTATATCCTGGCGGAGACGCCGAACGACCTCCAGACCCTCCTGGAGCTGGGCAGGGTGGAAAAGGAGGCAGGCCGGTATGACGCCGCGCTGGTGTGGCTCCGCCGCGGGATCGAGCTCGATCCGGGAAGCGGCGTTTTTCGATTTCACCTCGGCGAGCTGGAGTATCACCGGGGCATGCTGGCGGAAGCCCGTGAGCACCTCGAGCAGGCCATTCGCATCCTCCCCGACTTCGCGGATGCGTATCACCTCCTGGCTTTCGTGCTGGGGGACCTGGGAGAGGACGGAGCCGCCGCGGAGGCCGCCGAACGCGCGCGGCAGCTGAATCCAGCGCTCAGCCGGGCGGAAACGAATCTCTCGCTCGACCATTACAACCCCGCGCACTACGGCGAGCTGGTGGGGAATCGCGATGCCCGCCCGGACGTGGTGCAGAGCGGATACCTGGCGGGCTACCACCTCGGCATCGCGTATCGGCAGCGTGGCCTCTACGCGGAGGCGCTACGCGAGCTGGAGCGGGCTCTGGCGGCGGGCGAGGACACGGGGCTGGTGCGACAGGCCATCGCGGAGGTCCGCCTTGTCCGCGGAGAGGTCGAGGAGGCGGCCGCCCTCTATCGCGAGCTGCTGAAGGGAGATCCGCACAGCCCGAAGCTGCTGAACGAGCTCGGCGTGGCTCTGCATCGCCAGGGCAACACCGCCGGGGCGGAACGCTGCTACCGCCGCGCCCTGGAGGCGGATCCCGAGTACGCGCTCGCCTGGAACAACCTCGCGGTGGTGCGGATGCACCGCGGTGACGCGGCGGCCGCCGGGGAATGTCTCGCCCGCACGGTCGAGCTCAGGCCCCGCCTGATGGACGGTTGGTTCAATCTGGGGTTGCTGGCGGAGCAGACTCGCCGTTTCCCGCAGGCGCTGCGGGCGTACCGCGCGGGTACCGAGGCCGATCCGAACGCACTGGCAGCGTGGATCGGGATCGGACGGGTACTGAGCGAGATGGACCGCTTCGCCGAGGCTCGCAATGCCCTCGCGCGAGCGGTGGAGATCGATCCCGATTCCGCGGCGGCCCGATACCACCTGGGCTTCGTGCTGGCACGGTTGGGGGAGTACGACGCGGCGCGCCGGGAGACGGAGCGTGCGCTCGCACTCGATCCGTATTACCCCGCGCCGCGCTACCGCCTCGCCATCGACCTGCAGTTCGAGTTCACCGAGGTGTTGGCGCCGGAGCTGGACGTCGCCTCTCGGGTCGCAGCCGGAGAGGCGGTTCCGACCTTCGACTTCGACGCCGCGGAGCTGGCACACGCTTTCAGCGCGCTCCAGTCTCCGAGAGCGGCGGAGCCTCCACCCGCTGCCGCGGAGGAGGATCCCTTCCGCCTGGCGAGGGACTACCTGAGCAAGGGGTTGCTGGCCCGTGCTGCCGCAGAGGTTCGCCGACTCGTGGCCCAGGGCGCCGAACCGGTGGAGGCAGCCCTGCTGGCGGCCGAGATTCTGATGGGGCAGGGGTACTTCGGCGAGGCGCTGGAGCGCTACGACTCTGCCCTGGTGCGGCTCGAGGACCGACCCGGCGACCCGCGCTTGGGCCGCATCTGGCTGGGGCGCGCCGAAGCCCTGTTGCGTCTGGGTCGTGCTGCCGATGCGCATCAGGCCGCACGGCAGGCGGAGGCATACGCGGGCGCCGAAGCTGAAGCACTGCGCAGCCATGGCGAGGCGTACCTGCTCGAGCGGAAGGCGGGTGCGGCAGTGGAGGCGTTCCGTAAGCTCACCACTCTGCGGCCCGAGGATCCCACGCCGTGGCGCGAGCTCGGCGCCGCCCTGCGGCTCGCCGGCGACCTGAGAGGCGCGGAGGAAGCGCTCGACCGCGCCCTCACGCTCGATCCCGACTTCGTGGCGGCGCGGGTGGAGTTGGCGGAGGTCCTGCTGCAACAGGGGCGCGAAGAGGAAGCTGCGGCAATGAGCGAGACTGCGCTCGAGGTACTGCCGGGCTACCCCGACGCAGCCATGCTGCTGGCGGAGGTTCGTCGGCGGCAGGGCCGTCATCCCGAGGCGGTCGACCTGATGGTCGATCTGCTCAGCCGCGACGCCTACCACCTCTCCGGTCTGCTCGCGCTGGGGCGAATCCTGGAGGAGTGGGGCCGAAGGGACGATGCGATCCACGCCCTGCGACGCGCGGTGCGCCTCGATCCGAACTTCCGCGAGGCCGTAGCGGAGCTGGAGCGGCTCGAGGTGCTGGCGGGAGAAGACGCACCGGGCACGTGGGAAGGAAGGGAGCCGGTCGCGGCGACTTCGACCACCCCGGGGTCCGACGCGCGCTGCGCGCGGGACTGACCTATGGCCTTCGAGGGTCCGCTGCGTGAGCTCGCGCTCACGGACGTCATCCAGCTCCTGTACCTCTCGCGTAAGACCGGAACGCTGTCGATTACCGGCGAGGGAGCGCCACGCCCGGGGCTGATCCACTTCGACGAGGGGTTTGTCGTCGGCGCGCGATCGGCGGGAGAGATCAGTCCGCTGGGTCGCCTGCTGGTGATGGCGGGAAAGGCCACCATGCGCCAGGTTGAAGCCGCCCTGGAGGCCCAGCGGCGGGAACCGGGGCGTCGAATCGGCACTCTGCTGGCGGAGACGCAGGGCATCCCGGTACGTGACATCCAGCGCCAGCTCCGCTTTCAGGTGGAGGAGGCGGTTTTCGAGCTGGTCCGCTGGCGCGACGGCCACTTCCGCTTCGAGGAGACCGAACGGCCGCAGAACGGGGGAATCCCCGTTCGGATCCCCTCGGAAGCGCTGCTCATGGAATCCATGCGGCGTGCCGACGAGTGGACGGAGATGGCGAGCGGCGATCCCGACGCATCGCTGGTCCCCGCGTTGGTCGACAGCGCTGCCGGAGCGGCCGGGGTGCTCGACCTGCAGCCGCGGGAATGGCAGGTACTGGCCGCGATCGACGGTTCGCGCACACTGCGCGAGATTGCCCGAGAGATCGGGCGCGCGGAGTTCGACGTGGCCAAGGCTGTGTACAGCCTGGCGTCGGGAGGCGTGGTCGAGCTGAAGACCCGTCCCTCCGCTCCGCGCCCCGGCGCCAGGCGCGACCCCTCGAGCGCAGCCGTCGACGGCGTGGAAGCGGAGCTACGTGCGGAAAGGATCGGCGAGGCGCTCCGGCGGGCAGAAGGACTGCGCGAGAGCCACCCGGCGTCGGGCGTCGCCAGGCTGCTGTACGGGCGCGCGCTGGTCGCCTCTGGAGAGATCGAGCGGGGCGTTGCAGCGCTGAAGGAGGCTGTGCAACTGGATCCGCTCCTTGCGGCGGGATACTTCCACCTGGGAATGGCCGCGGCTCGCCTGGGCGATTTCGGGCGCGGGCGGGAGAACCTGACCACCTTCTCGCGCCTGCCCGATGCCCCGCCGAGGGACGTCGAGATCGCGATGCGTGCGGTGCAGCTCATGACGGAGCTCAGCGCGCTGCTGGAGGAGATTCGATGACATCACAGATCGAGGCACAGCGCGTCCGACGCTGGCAGGAAGAGGTCGCCAGGGACCCCGGCAGCCCCTCCTTTCTCCCCCTGGCGGAGGTCTATCGGAAAGAAGGGCGCCTCGCCGTGGCCCTGCGCCTCTGCGTGCGCGGGCTCGAGCGCAACCCCGATCACGTGGAGGGGCACGTCCTGCTCGGCCGCATCTATCGGGAGTTGGGGGAGCCCGAGCCCGCCTGCGACGAGCTGGACATCGCGTTGCGCCTCGATCCGGAGCATCGCTCGGCGCGCCGGGCGCTCGGCTATCTCTACCTGGAACGGAGGATGTGGGCCGAGGCAGTCCGGCACCTGGAGATCGCCGCCGAGCACGACCGGCACGATCCGCGGCTGGCCAGCGCGTTAGCCCTGGCCCGGCGAAATCTTTCCGCGGAAGGTCCACCGGCGCCGGCCCCGCACGCCCTCCAGGAGGCGCTCGATCGCTTCGCGCGGGGGGCGCGTGTTCGCCTGGCGCTGTTGATGGAGAGCAACGGCCGAATTCTGGCGCGGCACGGTAGCGCCGAGGGGATCGATCTGGCGGCGCTCACCACGCTCGGGGCCGGCATCCAGTCGGCTTCACGCGAGATTGCCCGCATGCTGGGGCAGCGACAGTTCGAGCAGCTGTACCAGGGGCAGGGGGATCGCCAGCTATTTCTGGCGCCGATACCCACGCCCACCGGCGAACTGATCCTGGTGGCGTTGTTCGGTCGATCCACCAACGTGGGCCTCGTGCGCGTGCGCTTCGACGAGATGCTGCGCGAATGCGCGGAGCACGACTGGACGTCTGCGCAATCGGGCTCGGCGCGAGACGCGGCCGCCTTCGAGGCGCATCTCGCGTCCGGCCTGGGGTTGCACGGAGAGCGGGACGCGGCTGCCTCAGGTGGTGGCCGCGGCGTGCCCCCTAACTCCGCCTGAGACCATGTCCCTGGTCAACTATTCGACCCGCGAAATCACCTGCAAGATCGTCTACTACGGTCCGGGTCGATCGGGCAAGACCACGAATCTGCAGCACATCCACAGTCTCCTTCCGGAGGAGACCCGTGGCCGCATCGTGTCGCTGGCGACGGAGATGGACCGGACCCTCTTCTTCGACTTCCTCCCTCTCGATCTGGGTAGGATCTCGGGATTTCAGGTCCGCTTCCAGCTCTATACCGTTCCGGGCCAGGTCTATTACGACGCCACGCGGCGGCTGGTGCTGCAGGGGGCGGACGGGGTAGTCTTCGTCGCGGATAGCCAGCCGGGGCGGCAGCAGGACAATGTGGAGAGCTTCCGCAACCTGCAGGAGAACCTGCTCCGGCAGGGAGTCGACCCGCGCGCGGTGCCCGTCTGCATCCAGTACAACAAGCGCGATCTGCCCGATGCAATGCCGATCGCGACCATGGAGCGAACCATCAACTACCGGGGCGTGCGGTCACTGGGGGCGTCGGCTACGACGGGGGAAGGGGTGCTCGAGACGCTGAAGTGCGTTTCCGAGCTGGTGCTGGCCGGGCTCGCCGCAAGGTTCCAGAGTCCGGAAAGCCTGGCGCGATGACAAGCGATGCCGACCCCTCTCGATCCTCGCTGCAGCTTCGAGCGCTTCATCGTCGGCCCGGCGAATCGAGTTGCGGCCGCGGCGGCAGTTCGCGCAGCGGAGGCACCTGGGCGGATCTACAATCCTCTGGTCATTGCCGGCGCTCCGGGGCTCGGCAAGACCCACCTGCTGATGGCGATCGGGCAGCGCGCGCGCATGTTCGACGCCGAGCTTCGGGTCCACTACGAGACGGGTGAGGAGTTCGTCGACCGTGTGACCGCCGCCCTCGCGGCGGGCACTCTCGAGGCCTTCCGCGCCGCCATGGCCAGCGTGGACCTGCTTCTCCTGGACGGCCTCGATCAGGTCGCCGGTAAGGGGCGGACTGAGGAAGAGCTCCTCCGCCTCGCGGGCGAGATGCTCGGGCGTGGGCGACAACTGGTGATCGCCTCGGAGGCCCCTCCCGCCGCGATCCCCCACCTGCACCCTTCCCTCCTGGAGCGGGTCAGCGGCGGGCTCAATGTCGAGATCGCTTCTCCCGATCCGGCGACTCGCCGCGCCATCGTCACGCGCCTCGTCGCCAATCGCGACCAGCCATTTCCGGAGGCCGTGACCGCGGCCCTCACGCAGCTCCCGCTCGCCAGCGTGCCGGCAATTCAGGAGGCGGTCGATCGCCTGCTGGCGGTCGCAGACCTCGAGGGACGCGAGGTTCGGCTGGAGGACGTCTCCCGCGTGGCCACCATGACGCCGCACGTCGTTCAGGCCGACGAGTTCGACGACTTCCTCGCGGACATCTCCACGGCAGTGGCTGCGGTGGTGGAGACGGCGCCGTGGAGACGCCGGCTTGCCGAAGCGATCCTCCGTTGGGAGGGGGAGGGGATCTGCACCCGCCGGCTCGAGGCCGCACTCGATGCCGATTCCGCGCCGGACGTCGAGGCGCTGCTGACCTCCTTCGGGCGCGACGTCGGGCGCCTCCGGCGCATCGCCCGCGAGCTCCCGCCCGGGGTGGCGGTAGATCCGCTCCTCTTACGGGATCCGGATCGGCTCCAGGAGGCGGAGCGGCTGCTCGCCGAGAACGCCCCGACGGCAGCCGGATCCGATCGGCCCGGCGCGGTCCGACGCGCGGCGGCCGGATTGCCCCGCGATTCCTTCGATCGCTGGTTCCTGGATCGCGAGAAGCTCGCCTGGGACTGGCTCGCTCTGGATGACCGGATCGTGGAGGAGCAGCGCTGATGGCTATACGGGGAAACCTGCGCGAAGTGGGGCTGCCGGACGTGCTGCAACTCCTGGCGCTAGGGCAGAAGACGGGCTGCCTGTCGGTAACCGATCGCTCCAATCTCGGATACATCTACTTCGAGCGCGGGCACATCACCTACGCCTCCATCGTCAACCGGCGGGACCGCCTCGGAGACCTGCTGGTCAAGAATGGGCTGGTGGACCCGGAGGAGCTCGCCGCCGCAGTCGAGATTCAGACTACGCGCAGCGGAGTCCGGCTGGGCGAGATCCTGGTCGAGCGCGGTACCATCACCCGAGAGCAGCTCGAGCGTTACATCCGCCTGCAGATCGAAGAGGCGGTGTACACTCTGTTCACCTGGACCCAGGGCGCGTTCACCTTCGAGCCGGACCAGCAGCCAGAGGAGTGGACGCTGCGGGTCTGGATCAACCCCGAGAGCGTACTCCTGGAGGGGGCTCGTCGGGTCGACGAGTGGTCGCTGATCGAGAAGAAGATCCCTTCACTGGATATCATCTTCTCCCCCACCGACCGACTCGTGGAAAGTGCCCAGATCGATTTCTCGTCGGAACAGCGCGCGATCCTGCCCCTGCTCGACGGTACGCGCAGCGTACAGGACATCGTCGACGAGTCGGGTCTGGTGGAGTTCGACGTCGGCAAGGCGGTATTCGGGCTGATCCAGGCCGGCCTGGTGCAGGCCACCGGGCGAAAGCAGAGCAAGCCTCCGGCGTCCGCAGCGACCCGGACCCAGGAGCACCGCAACCTCGGGATCGCCTTCTACCGAACGGGCATGTTGGAGGAGGCGCGGCGGGAATTCGAGCGCGTACTCGAGAGACTCCCCGACGACCTTCCGGCCCGCTTCTATATCGGGCTGATTTCCTTGCGTTCGGGTGACGCGCGGAGCGCTTTCCGTCAGCTCAAGGGGGTGATCGAACAGGGCGGGCGATGGGGCTCGGCCTTCTTCAACCTGGCGCTCGCGCTGGAGATGCTCGGCCGGGTGGACGGTGCGCTGCTGGCGGTGGACGAGGGATTGCGATTGCTGCCAGACTACCCGCCGGCACTGCTCTCCCGAGCGATTCTACTCGCCAAGGCGGAGCGGCTGGGGGAGGCCGTAGAGGCCTTCCGCGTGTACCGGGCGTCGGTGGGTGAACACGATCGTCCCGCCCCTTCCTTCTTCGCCTTCGCGGCCCTGGCGGAAGCGGCCGTCGGGCGTCCGGAGCTGGGTCGACAGCTCGCCGAGGAAGGTATGCGCCTCTATCCGCACATTCCGGAGCTGATTCTGCACCTGGGAGCTCTGCGGGAGCGGGCGGGTGTGGCGGAGGAGGCCGAAGTCTTCTACCGGCGGGCCGTGGAGGAGGCGCCGGAGCTCCCGCAGGCGCGGAAGGCGCTGGGCGACGCCCTGTATCGCCGGGGAGCGTACGAGGAGGCCACCGAGCAGTACCGCCGCGCGATCGAGCTCAGACCGGAGCTCGGCGACGACGTCTACCTGAAGCTCGGCAACATCGCCTATAAGCAGGGGGAGCGCGGAGAGGCGGTCGGGCTGTGGACGCGGGCGTTGGAGCTCAATCCGGAGAACGGGATCGCCCGCACCAACCTGGAGCTGGTGCAGCGTGTGCTCGCGAGCAGTCCCTCATGATCAAGGACGATGATCCGGAGCTGGAGCAGTTGAAGCGGAAGATCCAACGCGAGCGAGGCTTCAACTGCCACCTCTACAAGGACAAGTGCTTGCGGCGGCGCATCGCGGTGCGGATGCGCGCGCGTGGGGAGAGCACGTACGCCGGGTACGCCGCCCTTCTGGACCGGGACGCGGTAGAGTACGAGCAGTTGCTGGACGCGCTCACCATCAACGTCACCAAGTTCTTCCGCAACCAGGAGATGTGGGCGGTCCTGGAAGAGGAAGTGATCCCCCGGCTCTTCGAGGGTGCCCCGGAGCCGCGGCGGATCTGGAGCGCGGGGTGCGCCAGCGGCGAGGAGATCTTCTCGGCTTCCATCCTCCTCCACGAGTGGGCGGCGCGATTCGGCCGCACCGCGGAGCTGGAGCGCTTCGACCTGCTCGGAACCGACATCGACCGCCGCAGCCTGGACGCGGCGCGGCGCGGCAGCTTTCCCGAGCTCTCCATGGGCGAGATGCCAGCCGCCTACCGGGAGCGCTGGTTCTCGCCCGGGCCGCCCTACCAGCTCGATGCCCGCATCCAGGAGCGCGTCCGCTTCGAGCACCGCGACCTCATCTCGGGCGAGCCCGAGCGGGAGCAGCATCTGATCTTGTGCCGCAACGTGATCATCTACTTCGACCGCGGCATCCAGGAGAAGATCTTCGACCGCTTCTACGAAGCCCTGGTTCCAGGCGGTTTCCTGGTATTGGGCAAGGTGGAGACCCTCCTGGGCCGAACACGCTCGCTCCTGCGCCCGGTCAGCAACCGCCAGCGGATATTCTGGAAACCGGAGTGAACAGTCCCTCCATCTTCGTCGGGGTCGCGGAGGCCGCGGTAGCCGCCGGAGAGGAGGTGCTGGTTACCGTGGGACTGGGGTCGTGCGTGGCCATCCTGCTCTACGATGCCGACGTCCGGGTAGCGGGGATGGCGCACGTCTTGTTGCCGGCTCCGCACCGCGCCTTCGAGGAGAGCCAGGCCGCCAAGTACGCGACCACGGCGGTCCCCCACCTGCTGCGCGAGATGTCGGCGCGCGGTGCCGATCGGCGGCGGGTCACCGCGCGGATCGTCGGGGGTGCCTCGATGTTCTCCGGCCCCCGCAGCTCCCCGCTAGCCTCGGCCGGAGCGCGCAACCTCGAAGCGACCCGCGATGCCCTGGAGTGGGCTGGCGTCCCCGTCACCGGCGAAGAGGTCGGCAGCGACCACGGACGCTCCGTCCGCCTCTTCGCCGCCGACGGACGGGTGGTGGTGAGCTCGTACCGACGCGGAGACGTGATACTGTAGGGATGACGAATCAAGAATGCAGGCACTACGAATTACGAATTACGAATTACGAATTACGAATTACGAATTACGAATTACGAATTAGTCGCGGCAATTTTGCATTTTGAATGACGCAGCGGCCATCCCGGTCGTCTTGCCATAGCCTGAGTCGGTCGCCGCGCTTCCGTTGTCTGTTTTTCAGTCGGCCGAACTTCCGGTTGCGTAATCTACAACTCATAATCCGCTACCTATAACCCGTAATTCGTAATTCGTAATTCCTGCCGCCCGCCGCACTAATTCAGAATTTTAAATTCCAGCCGATGCGTCTGCTCACCTTTTCGCTCGCGGAGACCGTCCACGCGGTGGAGCTGTCCACCGTGGAGGGGGTGGCGCGTTGGGAGGAGGTCGAGGGGCGCGGGCTGCCGTTGTTGGACCTGGCGCGGTGGCTCGGGTATGGGGGAGAGGAGGATCGGCAGGAGGGGCGGGCCCCGGTGCTGGTGCTGCAGGCTGGCGGGCGACGGGCGCTGATGCGGGTCGACCGATCCGGTGAGGTACTCGAGGTGGCTACGGACGCCGCCCGGGATCCGCCGGAGATCTTTCCGCGCCACCTGTTGAAGGGGGTGATCGAGCACGGGGGTGGACTGGTGGTGTGGCTCGACGGAGAGGCCCTGGTTCAGGAGGCCTGGAGGTCGGCCCGAGAGGAGCCGGCATGACTGCCGCGGATTATCTGCGGGACCGCTACGAGACGCTGGTGCGCGAGGTCGAACGGCTCGATCGATCGACCCCGGCCGAGCAGCGGAGCGAGCTCCGGCGACGAATCATCGACCTGTACCACGAGGTGGATGCTGCTGCCGCGCGCCTGCTCGAGTTACGTGAGTCCGTGCAGGAGCTGGGTGAGCGCTACCGAAGCTCCGTCGCCTCGATCGTGACGATTGCCGCATCCGGGTCGACCGACGCCGCTCAACCAGCGGACGGTTCCGCGCTCGCCCGGGCCGACGATCTGGACGTGTCGACGTATCTCGACCGTGCCTGGAACCGGTTGGCCAGCTGCCGGTACGAGGATGCCCTGGCCGAGGTGAACCGGGCGCTCGAGAGGGTGCCGGGCAGCGAGGATGCCGCAACTTTGCGCGGGTGGGCTCTGATGCGGCTGGATCGGCTCGAGGAGGCGCGGCAGGCACTCGAGTCGGTGCTCCGCCTGAACTCCTCTGCGGCGCTGGCACGGGCGAGTCTCGGATACGTGGCTCTACGGGAGGGTCGATTCGCCGAGGCGCTGGAGCATCTCTCCCTCGCCGCGCGGGACGCCACGGATCGCAAGGCAGTGCTCTATGCCCATCTCTATCTGGGGATGCTCTACACGCGCCGTGCCCTCTACCGCGACGGCCGCGGTTTCCTGGCACGGGCGCTCGAGCTGGGGCCCTCGCTGGTGGAGGCCTACTGGGAGATGGGGCGATCGTACTACCTTGAAGGCCAGTTCACGCAAGCGTTGGAGACTTGGCGCCGCGGCGCCGAGGTGAACCGCTTCGACCCGTGGGGAGAGCGATGCCAGGAAGCGGTCGAGCGGGCGGAGGCGGGTGCGCCGCTTCCGCTCGGATGGGAGGCCGAGCGGGCCGCCCCGGCATCGTCACCCGATGGCGTGGCCCGCTCCGAGCGGCCGTAGGGTCAACGCGGCGTTGGCTCTGGCTCGCCTCGCTGGTAGTGCTGGCGACCACTGCGAATGCGGGTGCCGCACAGCTCTCGTCGGGAGATCCAGCGCTGCAGTCGCTACGCAGCGGCCCCATAGAGGTTCAGTTCTGGCCGGGACACCGCCCCCTGGCCGAGCGCACTCTCCGCGCGGCCGCGGCGCCCCTGCGGCTGCCCGGCATCACCCCGGCTGCGCCCGCGCCGCGGGCAACCGTGGTGCTGGCCCCCACCCCTTCCGCCTTCGATTCGCTGACGCACGGGGCGCCTCACTGGAGCGCCGGCGTCGCGGTTCCGGCAGAGCGGAGAATCGTCCTTCCAGCCTTCTCCTCCGCGCGCACGCCTCTCGGTGACCCCCTGATCGCGCTCCGGCACGAGCTGGTGCACCTCGCACTCAACGCCGCGGTGCCCGGCCGCGTGCCGCGCTGGTTCGACGAGGGGTATGCCACCTGGGCATCCGGGGAGTGGGACCAGGGTAGGGGGTGGGAGATCCGTCTGGCGCTGCTGGCTGGTGGCGCGCCTCCGCTGGACAGCCTGCGGCTGGGCTGGCCGGGGGAGGAGGCCGACGCGCGGCTGGCGTACCTGCTTTCCGCCAGCGCAGTGAGCTATCTGGCCCAGCGGGGCGGCCCGGACTCCTTTGCCGCCTTCTTCGCGGCCTGGCGCCAGAGCGGCGACTTCGACACCGCCCTGCGCGGCACCTACGGTCTCACCCTCACCCAGTTCGAGCGCGACTGGCGCGGGATGGTGAAGCGCCGCTATGGGTGGCTGCTCGCCCTCTCCCAGATGGGCGTGATCTGGGGCCTGGTCGCCCTCCTGCTGGTGCTGCTCACCTGGCCCCGCCGCCGCCGCAACCGCGAGAAGCTGCGGAAGATGCAGATCGAGGAGTGGGTGGAGGAGTGGGCGGATGAGGTGGACGGCAGACAAGGAGAAGAGGAGACAAGGAGACAAGGAGTGGTTGAGTGAGGGAGGCGTGACGGGTGACAAGGGGACAAGGAGACAAGGGGACAAGGAATGAGCGGGTGAACGGGCGAACGCTGACGTAGAGTCCCGCGCGGCTAGTATCCGGCGCTCGCTAGCACCTACTCACCTCGTCATCCCCTCACGCCGCCCCTGGCGCAGGGCCGCTTCCTGCAACACCTTCGCGACCTCGCGACGAGAGCTCACACCGAGTTTGAGGAAAACCTGCTCTGTGTGACGTTTTGCGGTGTGGTCGCTGATTACCAGAGACTCGGCGATTTCTCTATTGGTAGAGCCACGCGCGAGATGTAGTGCAACCTGCGCCTGTCTCTTCGTAAGCCCGAATTTCTCCTGAAGTTGTTTCACTGACGGACTCTGGTGTGCCAGGTGGTCCACCACTACAGGGACCGCTGGAGTAGGCATCATGGCCTCTCCGATCAAAACTGCCCTCAATTGGTACGCTCCGCTTGAAGTAGTCACGACCTCGGCAGGATTCTCTGGAACCTTTGATCGCTTTGGGCGACGACTACGGGTATCGACTCGTGTCGCGAGAGCTTTTGCCGCGTCAACAAGGGGTTGACGCTCTGGCTCCCGCTCGAGTATGCGGCGCAGATGGGCATTCACGTGCGCAATGACGCCTTCGCACGTGATGATGAGAACACCCTGTGAAACCTCGTCGATCAACCTTCCAGAATGCTTCGCCTTGCCGTCCGATGCGCAGCCAGCCTGTGACTCCTGTCTTGAATGCTGGAAGAAGAACGCTGAGCAGGGTGGCTCCGAAGTCGGAGAATCGCTCGGCCCCGTAGGTCGATCGTTGGAGGTAAACCCCGGCCGTTCCCATGCCGACACCCGGCTCGAAGGTCAGCCCTGCCGCGTCCTCAAATCGCTGAGGGATGCAGAAATCATTGTAGAACTCGCTGTTTTTGAACGTTTTCAGTTCTTCTCTTGAGGGGAAGTGAAGGGTCCGGGTCCACACCTCCAACCTCTTCTTGTTGTTCTTCCGAGCGAGACCTGGATCCACCCTTACGAAGTAGTTTGCGTAAAGCTCTACGAAATCTCTCCCGAGGTCCGTCCGGTGAATCGGAGTTTCGGGATTGACCGGCAACAGGAAGCTTGTGACGCGGTGCGTCCAGTGAGAGATCCATCACGGGTGAACGGGTGAGTCGGCTGCCGACGCTCAGAGCTTCCCTGCACGCGCGGAGCCGGCGCCACGGATCACCTTCTCACCTTGTCGCCCCGTCACCCCGTCTCCTTGTCCACTGTCCGTCACTCCTTGTCTCCTCTTCTCGTGTCTCCTTGTCTTGTCTGCTCCTCCATCCTCCCGTTAACTTCCAGCCATGGCACGCTCGAATCCATCCGTGGCGCCCGCGGAGGGCGGGGAAGGACAGGTTCAGTTCAGCTTGCTGAACTGGGTGCTGCTCGCGGCGGCGGTGGTGGCCATCGTGGCGGGATTCTTCCTGCTCTCGGGCGGTTCGACGATCGCGGCCCCGCTGCTGCTGGTGCTCGGATACGTGATCCTGATGCCGCTGGGCATCATCCTGTAGTGCGAGGAAAGTTTTCGGGCGCTTAGCTCAGCTGGTCCAGAGCACCTCGTTTACACCGAGGGGGTCGGGGGTTCGAATCCCTCAGCGCCCATTCCGTTCGACCTTCCACGGAAGAGACGCCGGCCCATAATGGCGCCGGCGTTCGTGGTTTCCGTCGCTCGAGACGGCCCCGCCCAGCTTGTGTCACTCCCTCAGCCCGCCGGCGGCTGAGGGATCCGCGACCCGCGGCCTCGTGCCATGGTTGCCTGGGCTCGGATTCACCAGGCAGGTGGAGTGGTCACGTCACGCGCGGCGGCGTCGAACGGTGGGTGACCGACAAAGGGCGGAACGAGGCGGATCGCTGCCGGGGTTCACGGTCTCCGGACCGAGCCGCGCCCTCCCGGGGGATCGATGAACGACGGAAAGCGCGGAATGCTCTTCGCGACCGGTGCCTACCTCGCCTGGGGGTTGCTGCCGGTGTACTGGAAGAGCCTGCAGCAGGTCCCCGCCGACGAGATCCTGGCGCACCGGATGACCTGGTCGCTGGGGTTCGTGGCCATCCTCCTCGCCGCGCGCGGTCACTGGGGGTGGCTTCGATCGGTGCTGGGCGATCGGCGGGTGCTGCTGACCTTCACGGCCTCGGCGCTGCTGCTCTCGGCCAACTGGTTCCTCTACATCTGGGCGGTCAACGCCGATCACGTGGTGGAGACCAGCCTCGGCTACTTCATCAATCCGCTGGTGAACGTGGTACTGGGGATGGTCTTCCTGCGAGAGCGGCTGCGGCCTGTGCAGACGGTGGCGCTTCTGACGGCGGCCGCGGGGGTGCTATACCTGACCGTCAACCACGGACGATTGCCGTGGATCGCGCTGGGACTCGCCTTCTCCTTCGGCCTCTACGGCCTGCTGCGAAAGACGGCGACGCTGAGCTCGTTGGAAGGGCTGGCGCTGGAGACGCTGGTCCTCTTCCTTCCGGCGCTCCTCTATCTCCTGTATCTCGAGCTGGAGGGGCGCGCCAGCTTCGCCCACGCGGGGGCGACGACCTCGCTCCTGCTTGCCCTGGCGGGCGCCGCGACGGCCATCCCCCTGCTGCTCTTCGCCTCGGGCGCACGTCTCATCTCCATGACGGTCCTGGGCGTGCTGCAGTACATCGCCCCCACCCTGCAGTTCCTGCTCGGCGTCTTCGTCTACGACGAAGAGCTGACGACCGAGCGGCTGATCGGCTTCTGTTTCGTCTGGGTCGCCCTGCTCATCTTCGCCGGTGAGGGAATCGCCCATCGGCAAGCAGCGCTACGCTCCCCTCCCTACGCCCTGGACAACCAATGATCCCTCCCATACGCCCTCACTGCGTCCTGCGGCTCGGATCCGTCTTCCTGCTGGCTGCCGCGACCGCCTCGTCCGCCGCTGCTCAGCGGCCGGATTCGGCCGAGCGGGCCGCCATAGCCGCCGCCACCGCCGCAGACCACCGGCGGATGATGGATCTGCTGGGGATCACCTCGCTGCGGCCCGGACCCTCGGGCAATCCCGAAGCTCCGAACGCGGCCAACAGCGACGAGTCGAAGGTTCCGCCGTATACCCTCCCCGATCCGCTCGTGCTGGAGAACGGCCGCCGCGTCACGACACCACGGGAGTGGTGGGAGCTCCGTCGGCCGGAGATCGTCGAGCTGTTTGACCGGGAGGTCTACGGTCGGGTGCCCGAGGATGTCCCGGCGGTGCGCTGGGAGGTGGCGAGCGTCACCGAGGATTCGGTGGGCGACCATCGGGTGGTGGTAAAGAAGCTGGTTGGCCGCGCCGACAACTCCGGGTATCCCGACATCGAGGTGGCGATCGATGCCACCCTCACGACCCCGAGCGGTGCGACGGGTCCCGTGCCGGTGATGATCCACTTCGGCTTCTCCCCCCCGCCGGGGTTTCGGCCACCCCCTCCGGCGCGGCCAGGTACCGCGCCGGAGGGCCCAACCTGGCAGCAACAGCTCCTCGACCGCGGCTGGGGATATGCCGTGCTGGTGCCAACCAGCTACCAGGCCGACAATGGCGCGGGGTTGACAAAAGGAATCATCGGGCTAACGAATCGCGGACAGTCAAGACGGTCCGACGACTGGGGAGCGTTGCGCGCCTGGGCATGGGGCGTGAGCCGGCTCCTCGACTACCTGGAGACCGATTCCGCGGTAGACGCGAAGCGGGTGGGGATCGAGGGGCTCTCTCGCTACGGTAAGGCGGCGTTGGTGGCGATGGCGTACGAGCCCCGTCTCGCGATCGGCTTCATCGGGTCCTCCGGCGCTGGCGGCGCCAAGATCCTGCGCCGGATCTTCGGTGAGCAGGTGGAGAACCTCGCCTCATCGGGCGAATACCACTGGTTCGCGGGGAACTTTCTCAAGTACGCCGGTCCCCTTACCGCGAACGATCTGCCGGTCGATGCTCACGAGCTGATCGCATTGGTCGCACCCCGGCCGGTGTTCGTCAGCGTCGGCTCTCCTCAGGTCGAGGGCCAGTGGGTCGATGGGCGCGGGATGTTCCTGGCGGCGGTGCACGCTGGACCGGTCTATCGGCGCCTGGGTAAGAAGGACCTCGGTACCTCGACCTTTCCGCCCATGGAAACGCCTCTCGTCGACGGGGAGATTGCCTTCCGCCAGCACGCGGGAGGGCATACGACCGGGCCGAACTGGCCGACCTTTCTGGACTGGGCCGAACGGTACATCGGGGCGTCCGCATCCGCCGTGGCTCGCCCGGAATCGGCGGGGGTTCCTTGACGCGTGGGGGCGGTCGGAACATCTTTTCTCGCTGTCGTTTCTCCACTTAGACTCAATCGGCCCGCCTGGAGCCTGGTGCCTCGAACCTCGATCGCCCTGCTGATCATGCCGTTGCTGCCAGGAATGCCCCGGGTTGTTGGAAGCAGGGTCAGCTGCCGATACGATCGAGTCGTGGCGGGGATCACCGTCCCGGCCTGGCACTAGGTCTCCGCAGTCATTCGCGTTGCATGTCCCTGTCGAGTGTTGACCCACGGCGCCAGCGTCTCCGCCCGAGGCGCCCTGGCGCGATTGCCCGTACGCAAAGGGGGAGTTCTGCGGCGGTGCCCCCGTCGTCGTGCCACGTTCCGCTCCAACGCGTGGCTCGCCTCGGTACTCCGCACCCCTCGCTCACCTTCACCCGGAGCGCTCTATAGTGAGTCACAACCCTTCGAATCCCAACGAAGCCTGGGGAACCCGCATCGGGCTCATTCTCGCCATGGCGGGCAACGCCGTGGGGCTGGGGAACTTCCTGCGATTCCCCACCCAGGCCGCCAGCAACGGCGGCGGCTCATTCATGATCGCCTACTTCGTCGCGCTCTTCCTGCTCGGCATTCCGTTGATGTGGATCGAGTGGGGGATCGGGCGAAACGGCGGCCGGTTTCGCAAGGGACATATTCCGGGCATGTTCGCCGCCCTCTGGCACCATCCTGCCGCCAAGTACGTCGGCGTCATCGGGATGGTGATCCCGCTGGTGGTGATGATCTACTACACCTACATCGAGAGCTGGACGCTGGCCTTCACCTGGTTCTCGCTGTCGCGGGACTACTGGGGGAACACCACGCAGGCGGCGATGACCGACTACCTGCGGTCCTTCCAGGGGATCGGAGGGAGCGGCCAGCACGCGTGGTACACCCCGTTCGCGTTCTTCCTGGTCACTCTCGGAATCAACATCTGGGTCCTGTCGCGGGGGATCTCCGGCGGGATCGAGCGGCTCGCCCGCATCGGGATGCCGATCCTCTTCCTCTTCGCCATCGTCCTGGCAGTGACGGTGTTGTTGCTCCCGGCGGGTCCGGGTGGGGAAACCGCTTTCCAGGGGCTGGAGTTCATCTACGCTCCCGACCTCTCGCGGTTGGACGAGCCGAGGGTCTGGCTGGCGGCCGCGGGGCAGATCTTCTTCACCCTCTCGGTGGGCATGGGGACGCTGCAGGCTTACGCCTCCTACCTCTCCAAGAAGGACGACATCGCTTTGTCGGGCATCGCCACCGCGGCCACCAACGAGACCGCTGAGGTCGTCCTCGGCGGCACGATCGCCATCCCGGCGGCGGTGGTCTTCTTCGGTGTGAGCGGCGCGACTGCCGTGGCGCAGTCCGGCTCCTTCAACCTGGCTTTCGCTTCGATGCCGGTGGTCTTCCAGCAGCTCCCGCTGGGCAACATTCTCGGGGCGATGTGGTTCGGGCTTCTCTTCTTTGCCGGGATCACCTCGTCGGTGGCGATGCTCACCCCGATCGTGGCCTTCTTCCGTGAGGAGTTCGGATTTAGCCGCGAGCCAGTGGCCTGGCTGATGGGCTTGGTCACGCTGTGCTTCGGCTTGATGCACATCGTCTGGCTCGAGCACGGCTTCCTGGACGAATGGGACTACTGGGGCGGAACGTTCGGCCTGGTGTTGATGGCGGTGGTGGAAGTGGTCCTTTTCATGTGGGTCTTCAAGCCGGAGAATGCCTGGCGTAGCATCCACCAGGGCGCTGACATTCGCATTCCTTCCATCTTCAAGTTCGTGATGACGTGGATCACCCCGGCCTACCTGATGGTGATCCTGGGGTGGTGGGGGATTGCGGACGCGATTCCGATCCTTCGTCTCGAGCGCTCGGCAGGGGGCGGGCCGGTCGATCCGGAGGCGATGCCGTACATCCTGATGTCGCGCGGCGTGATCCTGTTCTTTGCGGTGGTCTTCCTCTTCCTGATCCGGCTGGCCTGGAAGCGCAACAACTACGACGAGCGGGCCGGATTCGTGGAGGTCGAGGATGCGGCGCTGGCGGTTCCCGCGGGTAAGGAGGCGGTGGTATGAGCACCGGGGCTATCGTCTTCATGGTGATGAGCTGGGCCTTTGTGCTCGGGCTCGCCACCTGGGCCTATTCGCGAATTCTTCGCGCCCAGAAGCATCTCGATCCGGATGGCATCGGGCCGGAGTCTCCGCCGGAACCGGGGCATTTCGACGAGTCCGGGAAGCCGCGCGAGGATCCCCGGTGAAACCCCGCGTGACAGTTCTTACCCTCGGGGTGGACGACCTCGAGCGCGCCGTGGCCTTCTACCGCGATGGTCTCGGGTGGCAGACGCCGGGCATCGTGGGTACCGAGTTCGAGCACGGAGCCGTGGCCTTCTTCGAGCTGGAAGGCGGGGTGCAGCTCGCATTGTGGCCGAGGCGGAGCATCGCGCACGACAGTGGTGTGTCCGAGGGGGCACCGTCTCCGACGGAGCTCACCCTCGGGCACAACGTTGCCAGCCGCGAGCAGGTAGATGCGGTGATGGAGGAGGCACGGCGGGCGGGTGGGCGCATCGTCAAGGAAGCGGGGGAGACCTTCTGGGGAGGCTACGCCGGGTACTTCGCCGATCCGGACGGGCATCTCTGGGAAGTCGTCTGGAATCCGGCGGCGCTGCCCCCGGATTGACAGCGGCTGCCTTAATTAGTCCGATCTGACTCCTCTCTGTTTCCACGCCGATTCTCCCGGTCTCTCCGCGCCGACACGCCTCCTGCATCTGCGCCGAGTCTTCTCCTGGCTTCACGCCGATTTCCCATCCGGACCAGCCCGATCGAGCGGGTTGACAATATATGTGTTACAACACATATTTGTGCCTGGCCACAAGCAACGGGGGGACACGATGAACGACGCTACACGGCCGGGAGCGAACGGGGGGGCGCAGCCGGATTTCGGCTGGGGGATTGCGCCCGCGGGGCACCGGCTTCCCGCAGACACGCGCCTCGGGCCGGTGCAACTGCAGGTGGCCGATCTCGAGCGATCACTTCGCTACTATCAGCAGGTGATCGGGCTGCGTCTGCTGGAAAAGGACGGCAGTGGTGCGACCCTCGGGGCAGAGGATCAGCGTCCATTGGTGGTGCTGAAGGAGCGGCCCGGAAGTACGCCCGTGCCGCCCCGCGGGCGGCTCGGGCTCTACCACTTCGCCATCCTGCTGCCCACGAGAGAAGATCTCGGCCGCTTTCTCCGCCACGTCGGCGACCTGCGACAGCGAATCGGCGCCTCTGACCACCTGGTCAGCGAGGCCGTCTACCTGCACGATCCCGACGGGCTCGGCATCGAGGTCTACGCCGATCGGCCGCGCTCCGCATGGCGGGCTGAAGGTCGTGAGCTGCGGATGAGCACCGAGCCGCTGCGTGCCCACGAGCTACTGGCGTCGGCCGGCGATCTTCCCTGGGCCGGCCTCCCCGACGGTACGGTCATCGGGCACGTGCACCTGCACGTGGGCGACCTCGGGTCCGCGTCGAGCTTCTACCACGACGCGCTCGGGTTCGACAAGGTCGTCTGGAGCTACCCCGGCGCGCTCTTTCTCTCCGCCGGCGGATACCACCACCACCTCGGGGTGAACACCTGGGCGGCCTCGGAGCGCGCCGCGGGCGAGGGTGATGCGCGCCTGCTCGAATGGACGGTCGAGCTCCCACGTACGGAGCAAGTCGAGGCCACCGCCGAGAGCCTGGTGCGAGCCGGCTACCCGGTCGAGCGCCCCGCTCCCGGCGAGGTCGTCACGCGAGATCCCTGGGGGACGCTGGTGCGGGTGCGGAGGGGAGGGGCGGCGTGACGGGGTGACAAGGTGACCGGGGCTCAGGCTACGAGGCATGCGGCAGACCGCTATGGACTCCTCCGCCCCTCGGAGGCACCTTACCGGGAGCACGTCCTCGTTTCCGCCAGAACGCCATGGTTCGTCCCAACCGTCGACCGATTCAGGCCTCGATCCGTACCTCCTCCGCGGAGAGCGGCGGGGATTTCGCCGGGCTGATGCGGGAAGCCCTGTCGCACTGGGCGAGTGGTGTAGCGGTGCTCGCCGCCAGCGACGGGGAGGAGATCGATGCGATCACGGTCAGCGCCTTTGCCTCTCTCTCGCTCGAGCCTCCACTCGTGCTCGCCTGCGTGGGTGAGCACGCCTCCATCCTGCCCATGCTCCGCGAGGAGCAGCGGTTCGTGGTGAGCATCCTCTCCGCCGCGCAGCAACACGCCGCCGGGACGGTCGCCCAGCGACTTCCGGGGATGACGGAGCTCTTCCAGAGCCTGGAGCGTCCCGTGGTGATCGACGCCCCCGCGGCGCTCGAGTGTGCGCTGTGGGAAGAATACGCGGGTGGCGATCACCGCATCATCGTCGGGCGAGTGGAATCCGTCACGCTCGGGCCGGAAGCGCCGCCGCTCCTCTACCACCGCCGCCAGTACCAGAGCCTCACCTGATCCCCCACTCCTCCACGATCATGGCACATATCACTTCCGTCGCGCCGGTTCTGCTCGTGCGCGATGTCGTCGCTGCCGCGGAGCACTATCGCGACCGCCTGGGCTTCACCTTCGAGCGCTTCTGGGGAGATCCGCCCGACTTCTGCATGGTCAAGCGGGACGGCATCATCGTCATGCTGAGCCAGGTGCCGCCGCAGACACAGGTGGTGCCGCACTGGAAGGTCGTGCACCAGCTCTGGAGCGCCTACTTCTGGGTCGATGATGCGGATGTCCTGCACGACGAGTTCGTGCGTCGCGGCGCAACGATCGACTATGGGCTCAGCGACAAGCCGTACGGCATCCGCGAGTTCGGCGTCCAGGACCTGGATGGCCACGACCTCGGGTTCGGGCAGCCGCTGTGAGGCCTCCCCTCATTGCGATGGCCTCCCGATCATCCCGAGTGCGAGCGCGCAACCAACTGCCGGAGCTACGGTCAGAGCTCGAGGGGGCGACCCGGTGATCCTGAGCGAAGCCACGGCCGCCCTTGCCCCCCTCCCGGGGATCGGTGCATATACATGGTCATGGATTACCGACTCGCTGCGGAGCAGATGGCCGCCGAGTGCCTGTGCTTCCGCGCCCGCAGAGTTTCCCGGGTCCTGACCCGGATATATGATGAGGAATTGCGTCCCCTGGGGATCCAGGCGACCCAGCTCACGCTGCTCAACGCGGTAGCGATCGGCGGGGAGGCAGGAGCCCGGATGAATCGCCTCGCGGAGATCCTCGCCATGGACGCCACCACGCTCTCGCGCAACCTGCGCCCCTTGGCGCGTCAGGGGCTTCTTCGCATCGAGCGCTCGACGCGCGATCGCCGGGTCAGGATTGCCCGGCTCACCCACGCTGGACGAGACCGGGTCGCTCGTGCCCTTCCACTCTGGAGGCGCGCGCAGGAGCGGATCGAGCAAGCCCTCGGCGCCGCGCTGGCTTCGGACCTGCGCACCAGGATGGATGCGGCCGTTGAGGCCGGTGCCGGCTCGGAGGTGAGTCTACCGGTTCCCGCGAGAACCGGCACCGGCGACTGACGATCCTGGCGGAGCGGCCCGGAGGCGGCTCCTCGCACTAAAGCCACCACCGACTGCGGGCCGTTCGCCCGCGCCAATGCCGATGGCAGACCTCCGCGCCGATCTCGCCTCCAGGGCCAAATTGCCGGAAGAATCCCGCTCCGGCGAGACCGATTCGCACCGCCCAACCACTCCCGAAGAGGGTCGGGCTCCCGCCGGTTCTGGGGCGGTAACGCCCCCGCTTGCGGCCGTACCCCCCGCTTCTCCGCCTCCAGGCAGGCGCTACGACCGCTCCATCGTCGATGGCCCGCTGGCCCCAACGGTGTGGAAGCTCGCCTGGCCCGCGATGTTGACCAACATCATCGGCGGGATCCAGGGGATGGTCGATCACGTGATGGTCGGCCACCTGGTCGGCTTCCAGGCTAATGCTGCCATCGGGGTCGCCTGGCAGATCTTCATCGTCGTTATCGTCTTCATCACCTCGCTCTTCACCGGGATGAGCGTCCTGGTGGCCCGCTTTGCCGGTGCCGACGAGCCCGAGAAGGTCGACCGGGTGGTCTTCCAGGCATTCCTGACCGCGGTGGGGATTTCTCTTCTGGTGCTGGCTCCGGTGGGCTACCTCCTCTCGCCGGCGCTGCTCGACCTTGTCAACGCTGCCCCCGCCGTTCGCGCCGAAGCCCTCCCGTTTCTACGGGTGATGTTTCTGTTCAGCGTCGGCATGATGATCTTCTTCATGCTGAGCGGGGCGCTGCGGTCGGCCGGCGATGCGCGGACCCCGATGGTGCTGGGAATCGCCATGACCGTGCTGAACATGGGGCTCAACATCGTCCTCATCGCCGGACTTGGCCCGGTCCCGGCCTTCGGCACCACCGGCGCGGCGATGGGAACGGTGATCGCTTCGGGGCTGGTGGCGGTCTATTCGCTCTGGAAGCTGCAGAACGGAAGCTGGGTCATCTCCTTCCCCCGTGGGCAGGGATACGCTCCGGACTGGGGGATCATACGCGCGCTCTTCCGCTTCGGCCTGCCGACCGGTATCCAGGGAATTGCGATGAACGTCGGCGGCGTGCTGATGCTTTCGTTCATCGGTTCTCTCGCCCAGAGCGCGGCTGCCCAGGCGGCCTTTGCGATCTCCTATTCGCAGCTCTTCTCGCTGGTGACCTGGACCTCGGTGGGGTTGATGGGGGCGGCGGCGGCGATCGCGGGTCAGAGTCTCGGGGCGGGGAAGCCTGAGCGCGCGGTGTCCGCGGTGCACGTGGCGGCGCGGATCGCCGTTGGCGGTGCGGCGGCCATCGGCGCCCTGTTCCTGCTCATGCCCGAGGCGTTGCTCGGCCTCTTCGGCATGACCGAACCGGCGGTGATCGAGATCGGTACTCAGTTGCTGCGCATCCTGAGCCTGTCGGGACTCTTCATCGCCGTCGCCCTCACCTACACCGGCGGGCTTCAGGGAACCGGCGACACGAAGAGCCCGCTCTACATCTCGATCATCTCGCAGGTGGTGGTGCCGCTTGGTCTCTGCTTCATCATCCAGCAGACGGTGGGGCTCGACCCGATCGATATCTGGATCGCGATCCTGCTGGGGCACACGGTCCGCTGCGTCCTCAGCGTCGCGCGCTTCCGGCAAGGGCGGTGGAAGTCGATCGTAGTGGACGTGCAGGGTTAGAGGCCCGCGAATCGATCCCCAGCCGGCGATAGGAAGGGCTACCATCATTACAGGTACCTGGCGCACCCACTGTACTTCCGCCCCTCGAGCTGCAGCGTCGCCGTGAGTGGAAAGCGCTCGCCGCTCATCACGTCCTCGCACGGAGTCTCGCGCACCCGCAGCACCACCTCTCCCGTCTGTATCGCGCCGGTGTAAACCTTCTCCCGCTCCGGGCCGTCGCTCCGTACCGGCCCGTCCACAAAGAACTCGACCTCGCCATAGTCGGCCAGCACGTGCATCCGGCGACCGGTGGCCACCTCCACCAGCCATCCCGGCTCCTGCCCGATCGCACGCAGATCGTAACCGAGCAGCCGAGAGACCTCCCACGGCGACTGCGCGGGGGTGCCAGTGCAACGCTCGAACTTCTCGTCCGGGGTCTCGTAGCGCGCACTGAGGCCCTTGCTCCAGAAAGTCACCACACCGTCACTGTAGCGCGTGCCCGAGGCAGCGATCACCTGGGGCAGCGTGCGCACGTCCAGTTCCCGCTCCAGCCGTACGCTCTCCGGCTCGACACGCACGACCACACGGATGTCGTCCTCACACCGGTACACGTAGGCGAACGCCGGCTGGTAGGAGCCCTCCGCTTCGACCGCCCGTGCCGACGTACGGGGTGAGCATCCCGCGATCACGATCGTCGCAAGGGCGTATACCCACAAAGCTGCTTTACTTGACTCTACGAATCCTGACAGGGTAGTTTCTCGAAATCCTGACAAGGGAATTGGTCGGCGTTGTAACTCGGGGATGGCGTTGGAGCTCAGGTATTCCAATGAATCCCCGTTGGCCCCGCGCGAGCCGGGCGGGGCTTCTTTCTTGCGGCTCTTGTGGGCCATTCCCGCGACCGTTGTCACGCTCAGACCGGAAGAGATCTCGATGCCGCTCACGAACTCGGAAGTCGACAGGATGACCGCCTGGCTCCAGGAGAAGGGAGTCAACGCCGCCTGTCCCGCGTGCAGCCGGAAGCAGTGGGGGCTCGGAGAAATCGTTTCTCAACCGGTGAGCACCCGCCTGGGTCCGGACATGACCGCCGAGCACATTCCCGCCGTTTCGCTGGTGTGCGGAAACTGCGGCTTCATGATGATGTTTTCCGCCAAGCTGGTGGGTCTGCGGTAGCCCCCGCCCGCTCGAGCTCATCCGCACCACCGCGCGGTCGTCGCGTCAGCGCTTCCTCGGGCTCTGCCGGCGCTCGACCTCCCTGAAGAGCGCCAGCGCTCGCGCCTCCAGTCGATAGACTTCGCCACCGGGAATCGGGTCCTCATCCTCCGGCTGCCGCGTCCGCGCCGTGTCGATGAGAGGCTGCCAGCCCGCGCCCGCTCCGGCCTTGGGAAGGGTGAAATCGATCGGCTCGTGGTGAGCATTGAGCAGCACGAGCAGGTTGTCGTCCTCCACCGGATCACCGTTCGGATCGAGCTCACCGAGCGCCTCTCCGCCCAGACGGACCGCCATCGAGCGGGTCCAGGCCGCATCCCACTCCGCTTCGGTCATCTCCGTCCCGTCCGGCTTGAGCCAGCTGATGTCGTGAATCTCGGAGCCGTGGATCGGTCGCCCCTGGAAGAACTTGCGACGACGCAACGCGGGATGGGAATGGCGGATCCGTATGAGCCGCCGGGTGAACTCCAGCAGCTCGCGTCGGCGGTCGTCGAGGTCCCAATCGTACCAGCTGATCTCGTTGTCCTGGCAGTACGCGTTGTTGTTTCCTTGCTGGGTTCGCCCGATCTCATCTCCGCCCAGAATCATCGGTACTCCCTGGGAGAGCAGCAGGGTTGCCAGCAGGTTGCGCTGCTGCCGAGCGCGGAGCGCGTTCGTCTCCGGGTCGTCCGTGGGTCCCTCGACCCCGCAGTTCCAGGACAGGTTGTCGCTGTGCCCGTCCCGGTTGTCCTCACCGTTGGCCTCGTTGTGCTTCTCGTTGTAGGAGACGAGGTCGGCCAGGGTGAAGCCGTCGTGGGCGGTGATGAAGTTGATGCTGGCGTGCGGCTGTCGCCCGTCTTCGCTGTAGAGGTCGCTGCTTCCCGTGAGCCGGTAGCCCAGCTCGCCCATCACGCCGCTGTCCCCCTTCCAGAACGCCCGCGCCGAATCACGGTACTTCCCGTTCCATTCGGTCCAGATCACGGGGAAGTTGCCGACCTGGTAACCGCCCGGTCCCACGTCCCAGGGTTCCGCGATGAGCTTTACGTCCGCCAGCACGGGGTCCTGGTGGATGACGTCGAAGAACGATCCCAATCGATCCACGTCGTGCAGCTCGCGGGCCAGCGCCGAAGCGAGGTCGAAGCGGAAGCCGTCCACGTGCATCTCCTGCACCCAGTAGCGCAGGGAATCCATGATGAGCTTCAGCACCTCGGGTGACTGGGCGTTGAGGCTGTTGCCGGTGCCTGTGTAGTCCATGTAGTAGCGGGGATCGTCCTCCACCAGACGGTAGTAGGCGGGATTGTCGATCCCCTTGAAGGAGAGGGTGGGTCCGAGGTGGTTCCCTTCGGCGGTGTGGTTGTAGACCACGTCGAGGATCACCTCGAGCCCGGCGCGGTGGAGCGCCTTCACCATCTCCTTGAACTCCCGCACCTCTTCTCCGCGCCGCTTGGCGCTGGCGTAGCGCGCCTGCGGGGCGAAGAAGTTGATGGTGTTGTAGCCCCAGTAGTTACGTAGTCCCTTCTCGAGCAGGTAGCTGTCGTCCGGAAAGGCGTGTACGGGGAGAAGCTCGACCGCGGTGACGCCGAGACTCGTGAGGTAGTCGAGTATGTGGGGCGAGGCCAGACCTGCGTACGTGCCGCGCAGTCGACGGGGTACGTCGGGGTGGCGCATGGTGAGTCCGCGCACGTGTGTCTCGTAGATGATCGTGCGGTGCCAGGGGGTACGCGGGGGCCGGTCTCCCTCCCAGTCGAAGTCGTTCGCGATCACCACCCCCTTGGGTACACCCGGGGCGTCATCGCCCTCGTCGAAAGCGAGGTCTTCGTCCGGGTGGCCAAGGGGATAGCTGAAGACCGGCTGGCTCCAGTCGACTTCGCCGTACAGGGCCCGAGCGTACGGATCGATCAGGAGCTTGTTGGGATTGAAGCGGAGACCGGATCCGGGCTCGTACGGGCCATCAACCCGGTAGCCATAGAGCTGGCCCGGCCTGATACCCTTCAGGTATCCGTGCCAGACGTGTCCCGTGACTTCGGGAAGGGGGATGCGCTCCTTCTCTGCGGGCCGCCTCCCGGCGGAGAAGAGGCAGAGCTCCACCTTGGTGGCATTCAGGGAGAAGAGGGCGAAGTTGACCCCGTTTCCGTCATAGGTGGCGCCCAGCGGGTCGCGCCGGCCAGGCAGGATCTTTCGTGGCATTGGAGTGCATCGTGTCGGGAGGCGCCTGGACGTCGGCGCCGGCGCGGGTAGCTGCTTCAGGTGGCGAGGGGCAGAGCAAGAGGTGTTCCCCAGGCAGGATCACGAGACGGAACCTGGCGCAAGACGGGGCGGTACGGTCTCGCGCTCGAACTTGCGCGGACGGAGGTTACGTTCAATATTACCTCGCTGCACCTCTTTCCACACATGCTGTGGATGCGGCCTCGCGCCCGCGAATTCCCACAGCGACTCCCGAGAGGCCGCCGTCCTGGCCTCGTCTTGGTGGGAGATTTCGGGGTTCGGCTTCCCCTGAATGAAGCAGTCGCGCGCCGGGGCACTATCCTCGGCGTGGGCGCAGCTTTTTTCCTGCGTTGGAAGGTGCTTAGGCATGCCGGGGCACCATGCCCCTCGAGGTCCGTCTGATTCCGATTCGTTCACTCAAGACCGGAGAAACGGCTAATGCGACGTTTTGTTCCTCGCGCCGTACTGGGCGCGGCGCTGGCGATCGGCGCGGCCGCCTGCGCGGCGGGGACGGCGACCTCCGGCCCCGCCAGTGAGGATGCCGGGGGCCGTTACCAGGTCATGATCCCCGATCCGACGCCGCAGGGTGGCGTTTCGGAGCGAGACGCCCAGCGCGTCGCTGCGCTTCTTCGACGGCAGGTCAGTGGGATGCCCACGCACGTCGCCCTGGACGTGGAGCGAATCCGTGCCGCAATGCAGCAGTACGGAGTCGCGGCTCTGGACTCCACCACCTCCCGCCAGCTTGCTCAGCAGCTCGGAGCGCAGAACGTACTCTACCTGGTTCTGGGTCAGGGTGGATCGGGCCTCTCCGCCGATGCGCAGTTCATCGACGTGGCCAGCGGCGACGTGATCCGTCTCGATGACGTCTCCGGTGCGAACGCGAACGAGCTGGCCGACTCCATCTTCAGCGCGCTGGAATCCTCGATCGAGGGCCTCCGCCAGGCAGCGGCCTGCAACGATCAGCTGGCCAGCGAGCAGTACGAGCGGGCGCTGGCGATGTGTGATAGCGCGCTCGCGGTGGTGCCTTCGAGCACTTCGGCCCTCTACGGCAAGGCGACCGCACTCCTTCAGCTGGAGCGCTACGAGGAGGCGCTGGCGGCGTACGAGGAGCTGCTGCAGCGCGAGAATACGCACCAGGATGCGCTGCTCGGAGCGGGTCTGGCGGCGAGCAACCTCGGCCGCTCCGAGGATGCGCGCGGGTACTATAACCGTTACCTCGAGCTCAACCCTGGCAACGCCCAGGTGCGGATGAGGGCGGCGACCGACATCGCCGGGGCGGGGGACTATCTCTCCGCCTATGAGGTTCTGCAGCCCGTCGCGGATCAGTTCCAGAGCGATCTCGAGTTCCAGCGCTTCCTGTTCAGCCTCGCCACCGCGGCCGGGCAGCAGGCGTCGAACGATGGCGGTGAGGATGCGGCCCGTCCGTACTTCGAGGCGGCGCTGCAGGCGTACGAGCGCGCTTTCTCGAGCGACAGCGTCAAGCCCGACATCTCTCAGATCCGCCAGGCGATCGCGGTGAACATGGGTCTCGGGCGCACCGACCAGGCGCTGGAGATGGCTCGGCAGGCGACCGTTCAGTACGACACGGTGGCCTCGATCTGGAACCAGTACGCGACCGCACTCGCCGACGCCGGCCGCCACCAGGAGGCCATTCCGGCGTTCACGCGGGTCATCGAGCTCGATCCGGACTACGAGGACGTCTACATCCGTCGGGCCATGGCCTACCTGGAGACGGGACAGCAGCAGGAGGCGCTGGCGGACCTGCAGCAGGCGGCCCAGCGCGGCAACACCGATAACGTGGCGCGCGTGCTCTTCGCCGAGGGGAACGAGGCGATGCAGGCGACCCGCTATGAGGACGCCGAGCAGCTGTTGGAGATGGCCGCACAGTACGCTACCGGCGAGCTGCGCGCCCAGATCCTGTTCTTCCAGGGATACGCGATCTTCCAGCAGGGTAACCAGATCGCCCGGGCGAACGGCACCGGTGCGGCTGGCCCCGCGCGCCAGGCGCTCGAGCTCTTCCAGCGCGCCCGTCCGCTCGTCGAAGCGGGGTCGAACGCGCAGAAAGAGCAGCTCCTGAACTCGATCGATCAGTACATCGCGAACCAGGAAGCCATCATCCGCGCCGCCGGCTGACGCGCCCGGGATTACGGATTACGAATTACGAATTACGACCTGTCACTGAATCGCGCAGGGCCCGAGGGAAGGATCGCGTATCGGGGCGGTCGTCGCCGGACGCGACCCTTCGCTTCGCGGGAATGCTAGCCGGACAAGTAATTCGTAATTCGTAATTCGTAATTTTTCGCCTCCGCCCTCAGCATTTCACTGCCAGCTTCCACTCCGCCACTCCGTAGCTGAATTTCCGTCCGCTGATCGGCTCGCCGTCCGCGTTCACGCTCAGCTCCTCGTCCGATTCCAGGGTGAAGGCGGGGAGTTGGAGGTAGACGACCGCGGGGTGTCCGAGGTGCTCTCCCGCGCGCAGCTGCGGCAGGAGCCGCAGGAACTCCACGCGCGACATCTCCCGGACGAGGCAGAGGTCGAGCAAGCCGTCGGACGGATCGGCGACCGGGGTGAGGACGTTGCCTCCGCCCGTGCGGCGCCCGTTTCCGACCGCGAAGAGCAGGAAGCGACCCTCGGCGATCGTTCCTTCGGCGGTGCTCACCCGAGCGGTGAGCGGTTCCAGCGCAACGAACTTGCGCACACCGGTAACCAGATAGGCGAGCGGACCGAGAACCCGCTTGGCCTCGGTAGAGGCCTCCTCGGTCGCCTCGGCACCGAACCCGCCGGTGGAGACGTTCAGGAAGCACCTTCCTTCCACTCGGGCCACGTCCATCAGCCGCTCCCCTCCGCCGACCGCGACCTCCACCGCTTCTTCCACCTCCTCGGGAATCTCCAGCGCCCCGGCGAGATCGTTGGCGGTGCCCAGGGGAATGATGCCCAATCGGGGCGGCTCGCGGCCGGCACCGCTTGCCCGCATCCACTGGTCGATCCCGTTGACCACCTCGTTGATGGTCCCGTCTCCGCCGGCCGCGATCAACAGATCGCAGCTCTGCTCACACGCCTCTCTTGCCATCCAGATCGCATCGCCGCCCTCGAAGGTGAGCCGCGCCCGAACCTCGTCTCCCGCCTGGCGACGCGCCTGGATGCTGTTCCTGAGCCGCTCGAGCGTGTCGGTGTTCGACTCGTTTATGATGAAGGTGATGCGCACCTGCGACTCCGTGCTGAGGGTTACGTTGCGAACGTGCAAATTCTTCACCCGATCCGGCCTTCAGGTCGCCCACTCTTCGCTCAGCGCCTCACTCTCTCCGCCACACCTGCTCCGCAAAGGCTTGGGTTGACTTCTTGCAGGCGGCCCATAGCTTTCGGGTGGGGAAAAGTGGGGGAGAATGGGGCGACGTGGTTCAACTCCGAATGGGCGCGGGATGAGCGGCTTCCTGGGGAGCTATCGACATCAGATCGATGAGAAGGGGAGGCTGAGCCTGCCCGCTCCATTTCGCCGCGATACAGACGAGCGCCCACTGGTACTGGTCCAGGTCCACGCCCAGTCGCTGACCCTCTACCCGGCCGACACCTGGTCGGGCGTCGAGGAACGCCTGCTCGAGCTCCTGCGACGTCAGCCTGCGGCCCGCGCCAACGTCCTCGCCATCACCGCCAACGCCGTCGAAGTCGTCCCCGATCGACAGGGTCGCATCCTGGTCCCGCAGCGCCTGCTTGCCGCTGCGGGGTTGACCGACTCGGCACTCCTCGTCGGCGTGATCGACCGCATCGAGATCTGGGATCCGCAGCGTTTCGAGGCGACGCTGGCGGAGCGGGACCAGCAGTTCGATCGGTTCACGGCGCAGATCTTCGGGTGAGCTGATGAGCGACGCGACCTCCTACCACGTACCGGTCCTGGTCGAGGAGGTAATGGAGATTCTGCGGCCGGAAGCGGGCGGACTCTTTCTGGATGGAACCGTGGGAGGCGGTGGACACGCCGAAGCGCTGCTCACTCGTGGCCCCGAGGCGCGGTTGATCGGGGTCGATCGCGATCCCGACGCCATCGCGGCTGCAAGCCGCCGGCTGGAACGCTTCGGCGACCGCGTGAGGCTCGTCTCCGCCGTGTATGCCGATGCGGTGGCCGCTGCAGGGATTGCGCCCGGGTCGTTGCAGGGAGCCCTCCTGGACCTGGGGGTCTCCTCGCACCAGGTCGACGAGGAGGCCCGTGGCTTCACCTTTCGCGCCGGGGCGCCGCTCGACATGCGGATGGCCGCGGCGAGTCGGGGCGAGGAGACCGCCGCCGATCTGCTCGCGCGCCTCTCCGAGGAGGAGCTCGCGAACATCTTCTTCCGCTACGGCGAGGAGCGCCGCGCGCGCCGGCTCGCCCGCACCATCGTGGAGATGCGCGAGCGAGAGCCGCTCACCCGCAGCGAGCACCTGGTCGAGGCGATCGAGCGATCGCTGATCCGGCCCACCGCCCAGGATCGCGCCCGCATCTTCCAGGCGCTTCGCATCGCGGTGAACAAGGAGATCGAGGGGCTGGAGCGCGCCCTCCCCTCCCTCCGCGACGCGCTGGCGAGTGGCGGCGCCTTCGTGGTGCTCTCCTACCATTCGCTGGAGGATCGACTGGTGAAGGAATCCTTCCGGGAATGGAGCCGAGACTGTGTGTGCCCACCCCAGCTCCCGGTCTGCGTCTGCGGCGGCAAGGCGATGGGAAAGCTGATCACGCGCAAGCCAATCGTCGCGAGCCGGGAAGAGGTGGAGCGCAACCCTCGCGCGCGTAGCGTGCGTCTGCGAGCGTGGAGGCGAGCATGACGGGTCGGCGAGGGCTCCACCGTCCTGTTCAGCCGCCACGATTGCCGACCTGGCTGCGTGCGACAGGCTGGCTAGCGCTCCTCCTGAGCGCGCTCTTCGTGGTTACCTGGCGGCAGACACGAGGGCTGGAGCTGGAGGCAGCGTTACGCGATCTGGCCACCCAGCGGGAGCTGGCCGAGACGGAGCGAATCGAACACCAGCGAAACATCCAGCGACTGCGCAGCCGGGCACGCGTGCTTCGCGTAGCTCGCGAGCGGCTCGGGATGAGGCTTGCGGTCGGCGACGAGATCGTCTTCCTGCCCGCCGCGGGAGCGGTGGCTCCCGCCAGGAAACTCGATCCAGCGGAGGGGGCCGAATGAGCGCGCACCGCAACAACGCGCCTCCCTCGAACTGGCCACGCTTCCGGCTGCGCCGCTGGCTCCTGTTGGGCGCTTTTCTGCTCGCCGCCGGTGCTGTGCTGGGACGCGCATTCCAGCTGCAGGCGCTCGAACACGAAAGATGGGCGGCGGAAGCGCTGGAGCAGCAGCAGGAGCGGGTCCCGCTTCCTGCCCGGCGCGGCGGCATCTACGACCGGGATGGGGAACCGCTCGCTCTCAGCTACGAGACTTACCGTGTATCCGTGGCACCGCGGGAGCTTCGCGACGCGGAGGCGGCGCGCGACCTCCTGGTGGAGGCGCTGGGGGTTTCCCGCCGCGTCGCGGAGCGTGCGGTGGACCCGGAACGCCGCTGGGTGGTGCTGCCCGGTCGCTACTCCGCCGAGCAGCGCGTGAAAGTCGGACGTGTGGCCGGCATCTATTTCGAGCGCGACCTCGAGCGCTTCTACCCGCAGGGTGAGGTCGGGCGCGAGCTGGTCGGCGTGGTCACGCGGGACGGCCGGGCGCTGGGTGGGGTGGAACAGTATTTCGACGACGTGCTCAGCGGCGTTCAGGGGTATTCCGTGCTCCGGCGCGACGCCCGGGGCAGAACCCACCCCGCGCTCTCGCTGCCGGTGGTCCCGCCGGTTGACGGGTCGGATGTGCGGCTGACGATCGATCTGGACCTGCAGGAGATTGCGGACGACGCGCTGCGTACCGCCATCGAACAGGCCAATGCCTCCGGCGGCGACCTGGTGCTGCTCGACGTGAATACCGGCGAGATTCTCGCCGCCGCCTCTCGCCGCGGGGGAAGGGCCCGGACCCTGACCGCTATTACAGAGCCGTATGAACCCGGATCCACGTTGAAGCCGCTGTTCGCTGGAGCTCTCCTCGCGGAAGGCCGTGCGACGCGCCACGATTCGGTCTACACGGAGAACGGAAGATGGACGCTCGCAGGGCGAACGATCACAGACACGCACGCGATGGAGTGGGCCTCGCTCGAGGAGGTGATCCGCGAGTCGAGCAACATCGGCATCGTGAAGTTCGCGACGCGGCTCACCCCCGGCGAGCAGTACCGCTATCTGCGCGACTATGGCTTCGGCACGCCCACGGGCGTGGCCTATCCCTCGGAATCGTCGGGACGGCTCCGCAGGCCGCAGCAGTGGTCGCGCCTGAGCCCCGCCAGCCTGGCCATGGGGTACGAGATCTCGGTGACCCCCCTGCAGCTCGCCGCGGCCTACGCCGCGGTAGCGAACGGGGGGGTGCTGATGGAGCCTTACCTGGTGCGAGAGATCCGTGACGCGAGCGGGCGGGTGATCGAGCGCAGGGAGCCGCGGGCGCTCCGGCGCGTGCTGCCCGAATGGGCCGCCGAGCAGGTAACCGAGATGCTGGCCAAAGTGGTGGAGGACGGAACCGCCACGCGCGCCGCGATCGACAACTTCAAGGTTGCCGGAAAAACCGGTACATCGCGACGCACAGGACCCAATGGGAGATACCTGCCCGGTAGCTACACCGCTTCCTTCGTCGGGTACTTCCCCGTGGAGGACCCGCAGGTCGTGATCCTGGTCAAGATCGACGAGCCGCGCGGCGACTATTACGGCGGCCTCACTGCCGCCCCCGTGACCCGCGAGACGCTCCAGGGGATCCTCGCCAGCCGGTCCTCGGCCGTTCACCTCGCCCGGCTGGTTGGCACGACCGCACTCGCCACCCCCGGCGCTTCGGCGCTGATCCGGGGGACCACGCCGCCCGAGCGGCCCGCGGAGCCGGCGTACGTGCTCGACCTGGACGACATCCCAGAGACGGCTCCCGATACGACGACTCGCAGCGTGCGTGTGCCCCAGCTGGTCGGCTTGCCGTTGCGTGAAGCGGCCCGGCGGAGTCACGCGGCCGGTCTCCTGGTGCGCCTGCGAGGTTCCGGTCTGGTGGAGTGGACCGAGCCGGCCGCGGGCGAGACGGTCGCCATCGGCGACACCATTCTGCTGGTGGGGAGGAACCGGTGAGCCGCCTCCGCGAGATCGCCCGCAGGTTGGCGGCGGAAGGTCTGCTCCGTGTGCCATCGGAGGCGGAATCGACCCCTGACGTGCCGGTGCGGGAGGTGACCATCGACTCCCGGCAGGCCGGTCCCGACGTCCTCTTCTGCGCGATCCGCGGGACCACGGCGGACGCGCACCGGTACCTGGGTGAGGTTCAGCGCGCCGGCGCGGCAGCGGCCCTGGTGGAGGAGGTGAATGGCGCAGTTCCGCTCACTCAGGTCCAGGTGGTCGACGGGCGCAGGGCGGCGGCATTCGCGGCGGCGGAGCATTTCGGCGATCCGTGGACCGAGCTGACGCTCGTTGGCGTTACGGGTACCAATGGCAAGACCACCAGCGTCTCGATCCTGCGCCACCTGCTCTCGGCGCGAGGGCCGGCGGCGTCGATCGGGACGCTTGGCGTGGTGGGGCCCGAGGGAGGGGTGCTGCCGGGAACGGAGGGTCTCACCACGCCAGGCCCGGTCGACGTTGCGCGCTGGCTGCGCCGCTTGCGGGAGACCCCCGTAGACGCAGTGGCGATGGAAGTCTCCTCCCACGCGCTGCACCAGGCGCGTGCCGCTGCAGTCCGGTTCGACGCCGCCCTCTTCACCAATCTCAGCCGCGACCACCTGGATTACCACGGCACGCTCGAGGAGTACCGCGCCGCCAAGCTGCTGCTGGCGTCGCTGGTGAAGCCGGGAGGAGCGGTGGTTGTCAACGCTGACGATCCGGCTTGGGCCGACGTGCGCGCGCCGTCCGGGGTGCGCACCGTACGTTTCGGCCTGCAGGCGGGGGAAGCCGAGGTGCGTGCAGCTTCTGTGCGGGTGGGAGCGCGGGGCATGGAGTTTCTCCTGACCCTCCCCGACGGGCAGGCCGAGGTGGTGCTACCGCTCTATGGCGCGTACAACGTCGCAAACGCTGTCGGTTGCGCGGCAGTCCTCTGGTCGCTGGGCTGGACCGCCGATGAGATCGCCGGAGGCCTACGCACGCTGCCGCAGGTGCCCGGTCGGCTCGAGCGGGTGCCGCTGCCCGAAGGGTTCCCGACCGTACTCATCGACTTCGCCCACACGCCGGACGCCCTGGAACGCGCCCTCGGTGCCGTGCGCCCCCTGGTCCGGGGGCGACTGGTCGTAGTGTTCGGTGCCGGCGGCGACCGCGACCGAGGCAAGCGCCCGGAAATGGGAGGGGTGGCCGTTCGGATGGCCGATCGCGTCATCGTTACCTCCGACAATCCGCGCACCGAGGACCCGGAGCGGATCGCCGACGACATCGAGGCGGGAATGGAGGGGGCGGCACACGAACGCATCATCGATCGGCGCGAGGCCATCCGGTATGCTCTGCAGACCTCCGGCGAGGACGATATCGTTCTGCTCGCCGGCAAGGGACACGAAACCTATCAGATCCGCGGCACTGAAAAGCTTCCCTTCGACGAGCGCGAAGTGATCCGCGAGATCCTGAATGAGATCGGAGATCGACGTTGAGTATCTTCTCCTGGCCGGCCTCGGAAGTTGCCGCGGCGCTGAACCTTCCCGCGCCGGCGGGAGAGGAGGTCGTCTTCCCGCGCGTCTCGACCGACACGCGGACGCTGCAGGCCGGCGACCTCTTCGTGGCTCTGAAGGGGGCGCGCTTCGATGCCCACACCATGCTCTCAGAAGCCGCGTCGGCGGGGGCGGCCGGGGCGGTGGTGAGCCACATCCCGGCGGACGCGCCCCGCTCCCTCCACTACTTCGTCGTTGCCGATACGTTGCATGCGCTGGGCGCACTTGCCCGGCATCGTCGTGACCGCACCGCCGCGAGGGTCGTCGGCGTGGTGGGCAGCAACGGCAAGACGACCACAAAGGATCTCCTGCGGGCGGCCCTCTCTGGCACCTACGAGGTGCACGCCACCCAGGGAAACCTGAACAACCAGATCGGCGTCCCGCTCACGCTCCTGGCCGCTCCGGAGGAGGCCGAGGTGCTGGTGGTGGAGATGGGCACGAACGAGCCGGGAGAGATCGCCATTCTCAGCTCCATCGTCCGTCCGGACTACGTGGTGGTGACTTCGATTGGCGAGGAGCACCTGGAGAAGCTCGGGAGCCTGGAGGGAGTCCTGGAGGAAGAGCTCAGTGCGCTGCGCGGTCTCGGCCCCGAGGGCATGGCCTTCGTCGCAGAAGAGCCTGAAGCGCTGCCTCGCCGCGCGAGGGAGATACTGTCCCCCGATCGGGTACGCGTCGCCGGAGTCGGTCCGACCGCGCAGCTCCGACCGGACGGGGGGGCAGATGGCATTGAGGTGCTACCGGATGGCACCACCCGCTGGAGCTGGCGGGGTCATGCGGTGCACCTCCCCATACCCGGTCGTTTCAACGTGCGCAACGCCCTCCTGGCCCTCGGCGTGGCTGTCGAGCTGAAGGTGTCGGAGGCTGAGGCGGTGCGCGGCATCGGTGAGGTGACCTCCGCGCGCCTCCGCGGGGAGTGGCAGCGGATCGGGAGCCTGCGGGTGCTCGCCGACTGCTACAACTCGAACCCCCCGAGCGTGCGGGAGGCGATCGAGCTCCTGGCATCCCTTCCGGCGGAGGGACCGAAGGTGGCCGTGCTGGGAACGATGCGGGAAATGGGGGTGCACACCGAAGCGCTCCACCGGCAGGTCGCGGAGCGGGTCCTCGACCGCCTGGGGAAGGGGATCGACGTGGTGGTGGCGACCGGGGCGTTTGTCGCGGCCTTCGACGGCGTGGCGCCGGGAGACGGGCGCATCATCCGTTGTATCGACCCCGTCGAAGCTTATCACGCGCTGGCCGGTCGTCTCAACGGCGACGAGACCATCCTGCTCAAAGCCTCCCGCGGCGAGGCGCTCGAGCGCTGGTTGCCGCTGCTCAGGAAGGAGTGGGAGTGATTCGCGAGTTGCCGATCGTCACACGCTAGAGCCGGAAAACCATTGCTCTACCACTTCCTGGTTCCACTGGCGGAGTACCACATCGTCTTCAACCTCTTCCGCTACCAGACCTTTCGGGCGGCGGGAGCGGTGGTGACGGCCTTCCTGGTCGCCTTCTACCTGGGACCGCCGATCATCCGGCGCCTGCGCATGCTGAAGGTGGGACAGGTGGTGCGGACGGAAGGGCCGCGTACGCACCTGGGGAAATCGGGCACGCCCACCATGGGCGGGGTGCTCATCGTGCTCGCCACGGTGATCCCTACGATCCTGTGGGCCGACCTGACCAACCCCTACACGATCACCGCCATGATCGTGCTGGTCTGGCTGGGCGCGCTCGGCTTCATGGACGATTACCTCAAAGTCGTCCGCAAGAAGACCGAGGGGCTGGTCGGTCGTTACAAGATCATCGGGCAGGTCTCCATCGGTATGCTGCTGGGCATCGCCCTGCTCCTCGTACCGTTCTCGGACGTGCCGACCACCTGGACGCAGATCCCCTTCTTCAAGACCTGGCATGTCGACTTCTTCATGCCCTGGGCGTATGTCCTGTTCGTGGTCTTCATCATCACCGGTAGCTCCAACGCGGTCAACCTGACGGACGGCCTGGACGGGCTGGCCGCCGGCCTCTCCGCGATTGCCGCCCTGACCTTTGCCATCTTCGCCTACCTGATGGGGCGAGTCGACTCCTCCGACTACCTGAACCTCTTCTATTTCCCGGGCGCCGGCGAGCTGGCGATCTTCTGTATCGCGCTCGCGGGGGGGTGCATGGGCTTCCTCTGGTACAACGCCCATCCGGCCGAAGTCTTCATGGGGGATACGGGCTCGCTCGCCATCGGCGGTGTGCTGGGAGCGGTCGCCGTGCTGCTCAAGATCGAGTTCCTGCTGGCCATCATCGGCGGTGTTTTCGTGCTCGAGGCGCTCTCGGTGGTCTCACAGACCGCCTACTTCAAGTGGACCAAGCACCGCACCGGCACCGGACGGCGGATCTTCCGCATGGCGCCGCTGCACCATCACTTCGAGCAGATCGGCTGGCACGAGAGCAAGGTGATCATCCGTTTCTGGATTCTGGGCGTCATCTTCGCCTTCATCGCGTTCGCCACCCTCAAGATTCGATGACGCGATCGCTGACTGGCGAGACGATCGGGGTGCTGGGGCTGGCGCGTAGCGGACGCGCCGCCGCCCGGCTGGCGCTGGCCCGCGGGGCTCGGGTCTACGCGAGCGACGCGGGTGATTCTCCCGAGTTGCAGGCCGCGGCGGAGGAAATCCGCTCTCTCGGAGGCGAGGCCGATGTGGGACGGCACGACCTCGACCGTCTGGCCGGGTGCGATCGGATCGTGCTCAGTCCCGGCATTCCACCCACCGCGTCGATCCTGCGCGAGCCGGCGTTGCGGGGGAAGCCGATCATCCCCGAGCTGGAGCTCGCCGCCGAGCAGATCGATGCACCGCTGATCGTGGTTACCGGGACCAACGGTAAAACCACGACCACTGCGCTGATCCACCACCTCCTGCTGGAGAGCGGCTTCCGCGCGGAGGCGGGCGGCAACATTGGGCGAGCTCTTTCGGAGGTGGCGCTGTTGGACCCCGCGCCGGAGGTGGTGGCGGTGGAGGCCAGCTCGTTCCAGCTCGGCCTCAGCACCGCCCTGGTTCCCGCTGTGGGCGTGGTGACCAATCTGGCGCCCGACCATCTCGACCGGTACGTACGGGTGGAGGATTACTACGCGGATAAGGCGAGGCTTTTCGCCAACGCCAGCACGGCGAGCCGCTGGGTGCTGAACGGCGAGGATCCAACGGTGCGCGAGCTGGCTGGTGACGCGACCGGAGCGCGCTTCTATTTCCGCGTCGACTCCCCTCTGCCGGATGAGGAGCGGGGTGGTTGGGTCGATGCCGAGGGCTGGCTCACGCTTCGCCTGGACGGCGAGCCGGAGCGCATCCTCCCGGTGGAGCGCCTCACGCTGCTCGGGCGCCACAACGTGGCCAACGCGCTGGCGGCAGCGCTGGCAGTGCGCCTCGTCGGCGGAAGCCCGGAGGCGATCTCGCGGGCGCTGGCTTCCTTCCCCGGGCTGGAGCACCGGCTCGAACCCGTGGCCGAGGTCGACGGGGTGCTCTGGATCAACGATTCCAAGGCGACCAACATCGCTTCCACCCGCGTCGCCCTGCGCAGCATGAGTCGCCCGACCGTGCTCCTGCTGGGCGGGCGGCACAAAGGAGAGAGCTACCGGGCGCTGCTTCCGGAGCTGCGCGCCGGCACCGTGCGGCGAGTGATCGCCTACGGCGAAGCCGCCCGGCTGATCGAACAGGACCTGGCGAGTGAGGTCCCGGTCGAGCGGGTGGAGGGCGATTTCGAGGCCGTGGTTCAGCTGGCCAGGGAGCGGGCGAGCAGCGGAGACGCGGTGCTGCTCTCACCCGCGTGCTCGAGCTACGACATGTTCCGCGATTACGAGGAGCGCGGCCAGCGCTTCCGTGAGCTCGTCCGGGGAGGCGCGCGATGAAGACGGTGCAGGCGGCGCTCAGGCTGCGGCCAGCGACCGGCGGAAGTCGCGTCAAGAGCGGCGTGTTCCCGCTCGCCGCCCGCGGCGCCGAGCGCTGGGAGCCGGGGGCGATCATGCTCATCGTGTTGCTCCTTGTCTCCTTCGGCCTCGTCGAGCTGTACAGCGCGAGCACCTTCATGGCACTGAGCGAGGGGCGACCGCCGCACTTCTATGCGCTGCGCCAGGCCATGGGTCTCGCCCCCGGAGTGCTGATCTGCGCCCTGCTCGCACGCATCGACTATCGGCGCCTGCAGCGCATCGCCTGGCCCTTTCTGGGGGTCGTCTTGCTGATGCTGCTTGTAGTGGTGCTCCCGGGTACCGAAGCGATCGCCCCGCGTGTGAACGGTGCGCGGCGCTGGCTGCAGGTCGGTGTGACCGTTCAGCCCTCCGAGCTGGCGAAGCTCGCGCTCATCATCTGGACCGCCGCGCTCACCGTGAAGAAGCAGGAGCGCCTGCACTCGTTGCGAAAAGGGCTGCTCCCGTTCCTGATCGTCTGGCTGATCGTGCTGGCGCCCGTGATCGCGCAGCCCAACTTCTCCGCCGCGCTCCTGCTCGCCCTGTTGGCCTCCCTGGTCCTCTTCGCCGGCGGCGCACGTATCGGCCACTTCATCCTGCTGGGGATCGTGGCGGTGCCGCTGCTGTGGAACCAGGTCGGCGGGGCGAGCTACCGGGTGAAGCGGATCGTCGCCTTCCTCGACCCCAGCGCGGATCCGGCCGCCTTCTACCAGAGCCACCAATCGCTCATCGCGATCGGGTCCGGCGGCATCACCGGCCGTGGCCTGGGGGAAGGGCAGCAGAAGTTCGGCTTCCTGCCGGAACCTCACAACGACTTCCTCTTCTCCATGATCGGGGAGGAGTGGGGCTTCATTGGTGTGGCTTTTACCGTCCTTCTCTTCACCGGCTTTGCCGTCGCCGGCTACCGGATCGCCGCGCGGGCGCCCGACCTGTTCGGGTACCTGGTGGGGATCGGGATGACCAACCTCATCGTCGTCTCGGCGCTGCTGCACATGGGCATCGCGCTGGCGCTCCTGCCGACGACGGGGGTTACGCTCCCGTTCATGTCGTACGGACGGAGCGGGTTGCTGGTGAGCTTCGCGGCGGTGGGCGTGCTGCTCTCCCTGGCGCGCCACGCCGAGGAGGGAGAGCGGTGAGCGCGGCTCCGCGGGCACCCGCCATCCTGTTCGCCGGAGGGGGTACCGGAGGGCATCTCTACCCGGCGATCGCACTGGCCGAGGCTTTTCGCGCGCGCGATCCCCAGACGCGGGTGCACTTCGTGGGGGCGCGCCGGGGCATCGAGGCGCGCGTGCTGCCGGAACGCGGCCTTCCGCACACGCTGCTTCCGTCGGAGCCGATCCATCGCTCGCAGCCCTGGCGCAACTGGCGATTGATCCCGGCTTTTTTCGGCTCCGTCGGAGGGCTGCGACGGATCTTCCGCGAATTCCAGCCGGACCTCGTGGTGGGAACGGGTGGCTACGCGAGTGGGCCGGTAGCCGGTTGGGCGCTGCTGAAAGGGGTGCCGCTGGCGCTGCAGGAGCAGAACTCCTACCCCGGGGTCACCACGCGCCTGCTCGCGCGCCGGGCGCGCCAGGTCCACCTGGCCTTCCCCGAAGCGGAGGCCTACCTCTCGCCCGGGCCGCGAACAGAGGTGCTCTACAACGGCAACCCGATCCTCCCGCCAGACCGCTCGATTCGCAGGGAGGAGGCCCGGTCGAAGTTCGGGCTCACAGACGGAGTTGTCGTGCTGGTGGTGGGGGGTAGCCAGGGCTCGCGCGCCATCAACGAGGCGCTTCTGACGGATCTGCGCGAGCTGGCGGCGGGGCGCCTGCGCGAGCGTCCGGAGGGGCTGCAGCTGCTGTGGGCGACGGGTCCCGCCCACCATGCCTCGATCTCGGGCCGACTGGCCGACCTCGGTCTGGGTGATTGGGTGCGGGTGGTCCCCTACATCCAGGAGATGCCCGCTGCTCTGGCGAGCGCGGACGCCGCCGTGTCCCGCGCCGGGGCGATGGCACTGGCCGAGTTGTGCGCGTGGGGAATCCCCAGCGTGCTCATCCCGCTTCCCACGGCGGCGGCGAACCATCAACACCACAACGCGGCCGCTCTAGCCAGGGCTGGCGCGGCGATCCTCCTCCCGGAGCGGGAGCTGACCCCCGGCCGCCTGTGGAACGAGCTGCTCACCCTCGCCACCGACCAGGCGCGGCGCGCCGAGCTCGCCGAGCGGGCCCGAGCGCGAGGTCACCCCAACGCCGCGGCCGAGATCGTGGCCGACCTCTACCGGTTGCTCGAGGCTCCGCAGGCAGCCTGACCTGCTTTTCGCACCTTGGAAGCGAGTGATATATTGACCGCCCTCGACCTGCTTCAGCTGGCCCGTACCAAGCCGATCCACTTCGTGGGGATCGGTGGTGCCGGCATGCTGCCGCTCGCCGAGCTCGTGCTGCAGGCGCAGGGGAGGGTCACCGGGTGTGACTCGGCGGAGACCGCGGGGGCACGGCAGCTTCGCGAGCGCGGCGTGCAGGTGGAGGTCGGCCATGCTCCCGAGCACGTGGCCGGCTGCGGGGCCGTGATCGTGACCTCCGCCGTCGCTCCCGACCACCCGGAAATCGAGGCGGCGCGCGCCGCGGGTATCCCGGTCCTGAAGCGGGCGCAGGCGCTGGGCGAGATCGTGAACCGCGGCGCGGTGGTGGGAGTTGCCGGCACCCACGGCAAGACGACCACCACGGCCCTCACCACCTCCGTGCTCGCGGCTGGCGGGCTCGAGCCCACCGGGCTCGTGGGCGGCCGGGTGCCCGCCTGGGGCGGCAATCTCCGCCGTGGTGGTGACCAGCTGTTCGTGGTCGAGGCGGACGAGTACGATCGCTCGTTTCTTACCCTCCGCCCCGCCGTCGCGGTGGTCACGACGCTCGAGGCGGACCATCTCGACATCTATGGCACCCTCCAGGGCGTCGAAGACGCCTTCCATGCCTTCCTGAGCAGCGTTCCCCGAAACGGACTGATCGTCGGTTGCGGTGACGACGCCGGGGTCGGTAGACTGCTGCCTCGTCTGGCCTCCGGGGGGCCGCGGATCGTGACCTACGGCCTGAACGCCGGGTCGATGCTGCGCGCAGAGGAGGTGCGTGCCTCGGGGCTGGAGAGCCGGTTCGCGGTGCGCGAGGAGGGGAGGCTGCTCGGCGGAGTGCGGCTACGCGTTCCCGGCGTCCACAACATCCGTAACGCACTCGCCGCTATCGCGGTGGCCCGCCACCTGGGCATCGAGTGGCCGGCGATCGCGCGGGGGCTGGAGTCGTATGCGGGCGTCGAACGCCGCTTCGAGCGAATCGGCGAGGCCGGCGGCGTGATGGTGGTCGATGATTATGCGCACCACCCCACGGAGCTGACCGCTACACTGCGCGCTGCCCGTAGCGCGTTCCCGGAGCGCAGGCTGGTGGCGGTATTCCAGCCGCACCTGTATTCGCGCACGAGGGATTTCGCGGCGGAATTCGGCCGGGCCCTGGCCCTGGCCGACCTCGTCTTCGTCACCGACGTCTATCCCGCGCGCGAGCGGCCGATCGAGGGTGTCACCGGTGAGCTGCTGGTAAAGACCGCTGCAGAAGCTGGAGCTACGGTCCACTACCTACCCGATCGGGCGGAGGTGGTGGAGTGTCTGCTCCGCGAGCTGCGTCCGGGGGACCTCTGCTTGACTCTCGGCGCAGGCGATCTGAACGAGGCTGCGCGGGAGCTGTACGCCGCTCTCGGTGGCGATGGCCGGGAGGACAGACGTGCGTAGGCCGATTCGCATCCTGCTGATCGGGGCGGCAGTGGCCGCCGCGCTCGGGGGGATCTTTGCGGCTCCGCGCGTTCTGCCGGCCCTCCCCGGGTTCGAGGTGCGTCGGGTCGAGCTGCGGGGGAGCGAGTGGCTGAGTCCCCTGGAGGTTCTGCAGGCCTCCGGAATCCGGGCGGACCAGAGCGTCTGGGACGATCCCGCGCAGTGGGAGGCCGCGCTCGAGCGGCACGCGGTGATCGCGAACGCCACCGTGTCGCGGCGCCTACCGGGTACTCTGCGGGTCGAGCTCGTGGAGAACGAGCCGGTCGCCTATCTGGTGGACGACGTACTCGTGCCGGTGAGCGCGTCAGGTGAGCGACTGCCCATCGACCCGACGCGGGTTGCCGCGGACCTGCCGATCGCGCGGGGATACGAGAACGGAGAGGTCCCTCCGGCGATGCTCGCCGAGGTGGAGCGCCTGACGCGGCTCGCACCTTCGCTCCTGGCCGAGGTGTCGGAGATCGTCGCTCGTGACGAGGAGGGCAGCGAGCTCCTTCTCCGCCATCGCGCTGCCGACATCGTCGTGCCGGCTGGCACCCAGGTCGACCGCCTCGTCGAGCTGGGCGCGGTGCTGGCCGACCTGGAGGAGCGGTTGAGAGGGAAAGAGGTCGGCGGGATCGCTCGAGTCGATCTACGCTTCGAGGACCAGATCGTCGTGCGCCTGCCGCGTATCGAACAGAAGCCGTGATGAGCCACATCGTAGCCGGGCTGGACCTGGGATCGACAAAGACGGCCGCCGTGATCGCCGAGATCACGGGCGACTCTCCCGAGACCCTTGAGGCCAAGATCCTCGGGGTCGGGCAGGCGCGTACGGCTGGCATCCGGCGCGAAGTGGTGACCGATATCGAAGCCACCACGGAGTCGGTGCGCAAGGCGGTAAAGGAGGCGGAGCTGATGGCCGGCATCGGCGTGGACCGCCTCTACACCGGCATCGCGGGGGAGCACATCCACGGGCGCGCCTCCGCCGGCGTCGTTGCCGTCGGGGGGCAGGAGATCAGTCCGCGTGACGTCGAACGGGTGCACGAAGTCGCCCGTGCAATCGTGGTCCCGGCGGACCGGGAGGTCCTGCACGCGATCCCGCAGGAGTACCTGGTCGACGGCCAGGGCGGCATCCGCGACCCGGTCGGCATGGCGGGGACGCGCCTGGAGGCGGAGGTGTTCATCCTCACCCGATCCCGGACCGCCGGCCAGAACATTCGCAAGGCGGTCGATCGGGCCGGATACCGGGTTGCGGACCTGGTGTTCGAGCCGCTCGCCGGCTCACTGGCGGTGCTCTCCGACGACGAGAAGGAGATCGGTGTCGCCCTTGTCGACCTGGGTGGAGGGAACACGGACCTGGTCGTCTTTCACGAGCGAAAGATTCGCCACCTCGCGACACTCCCCTGGGGCGGCGGCACGGTCACGAACGACATCGTCAAGGGGCTTTCGCTCCCCTATGCCGAGGCGGCGCGCGCCAAGGAGCGTTGGGGTGCTGCGCGGGCATCGATGGTCGATCCTCGCGAGGTGTTCGAGCTACCGGCCTCCAGCGGGACGCCGGAGCGGCAGATCGCCCGCGAGCTGCTCGCACACATCATCGAACAACGTCTGGATGAGATCTTCGGCCTCGTCGCCCAGGAGATCGAGCGCAGCGGTTTTGCCGACCGGCTCGGCGCGGGGGTGGTGTTGACGGGCGGCGGGGCGTCGCTGGAGGGGATCGTGGACCTGGCGGGGGCGAGCTTCCCCGGACCGGTGCGCGTAGGTGCTCCGGGCGAGGGGCTGAAGGGGCTCGCCGACACCGTGCGCAGGCCAAAATTCGCCACAGCGGCGGGACTGGTCATCTACGGCGCCCGGCGGGAGCTCGCAGAAGGAGCGGGTGGACGGGCCGGAGGCGCCGCTTCCGTTAACGGAGTCATAAAGTGGATGCGCGAGTGGCTGGCCGACTTCTTCTGAGCCGGCATTCTCGCGCGCAGAGCGTTCACCTGGCCGCTGCCGCACACCCCACGCGGGCGGAGGAGGGATTGGAATGATGATCTTCGAGTACGAGGAGCCGGTCACCCGGAATGCCCGAATGAAAGTAGTGGGCGTCGGGGGAGGTGGGGGAAACGCGGTTAACCGGATGATCCACGAAGACCTGGAAGGGGTTGAGTTCATCTCGATCAATACCGATGCTCAGGCATTAAAGCAGAACATGTCGGGCACGAAGGTTCAGATCGGGAAGAAGCTCACCCGCGGTCTGGGTGCCGGGGCCCGACCGGAGATCGGTCGCGCCGCCATGGAGGAGAGCCGCGACGAGGTCGCGAAGGTCCTGGAGGGGGCGGACCTGGTCTTCGTGACGGCGGGAATGGGCGGTGGTACCGGCACCGGTGCCGCTCCGATCATTGGTGAGATGGCGCGCGAGATGGGAGCGCTCACCATCGCCATCGTCACCAAGCCCTTCCTCTTCGAGGGCAAGAAGCGGATGCGGCAGGCGGAGGAGGGTTTACAGGCCCTCAAGGCGGCGGTGGATACGGTGATCGTGGTGCCGAATGAGCGCCTCCTTTCGGTGGTGGGCCGGGGGACCTCCTTCAAGGACGCGCTGAAGAAAGCCGACGAGGTGCTGCTGAACGCGACGCGGGGGATCAGCGATCTCATTCGCGTCACCGGCGAAGTCAATGTTGACTTTGCCGACGTTCGCTCCATCATGAGCAACCGCGGCACTGCCCTCATGGGCACCGGCTTCGGGCGCGGCGAGAGCCGCGCGATGGAGGCGGCCCAGGAGGCGATCAGCAGTCCGCTTCTCGACAACATCTCCATCCACGGCGCTACCGGTGTGTTGATCAACATCACCGGCGGGGAGGATCTCGCGTTGGATGAGGTGACGACGATCAGCAGCATCATCCAGGAGGCGGCGGGTGATGAAGCCGAGATCATCTTCGGCGCCGTGCACGACACCTCGCTCGATGGGGAAGTGCGCGTCACGGTGATCGCGACCGGGTTCGACAAGTCTAGCTCGACGATGGATCGACGGGACAACATAATCCGTCCCGATTTCGGCCGTCGTCAGGAGCGACCGGCCGTGCGGACCACCCCTCTGCGGCCCGGCCTGGGCGCTTCGGACAACGACACGACGCGGCCCGCGCATCAGAGTGGGGAAACGAGGTTGGTCGAGCCCAGGCAGTCCAGCGACCTCGACATTCCGACGTTCATCCGCCGCCAGATGGATTGATGGCACGCTCTACACAGACGAATCCTTCGATGAATAATCCCCAGCGAATCCTCGCGCTCTGCGTGTTCGCGGCTTTCGCCGTGGCGCTCGGGGGCGTCTTCGTCGCCCCGGACCGCCTGCTGTCGCGGAAGCCCGTCGCGACGGCGCTCCTCCCGGCCGCGCACGCGAACCCGGTGGATGTGAGCGTCGAAGATACGCTCCGCAGCGGAGAAACGCTGTCGCAGCTGCTGGCGAGGGTGAGGCTGGCGGAAGATGAGGCGCGTGCCCTGCTGGCGGAATTGCAGGAGTACCAGGACCCGCGTCGGATGCGCCCCGGCTCGGTGATCTCCTACCGTCGCTCGTACGTCGACGGGTCGGTCCGCGAGATGGAATTCAAGCTCGACGCCGACCGGATGCTCAGCATGCAGCGGACGGGCGACACCTGGACCGGCCAGATCGAGGAGGTTCCTGTCTACCAGGATACCGCGGTGCTGACGGGAACCGTGCTTACCTCCCTCTATTCCGCCCTTCTCCACGGCGAGGGTGACATTCCGCGCTCAGAGCGCGAGCAGGTCGCCGATCTACTCGCGGACCGGATCTTCGCCTGGCAGGTCGATTTCTCCCGCGACCTGCGCAAGGGAGACACCTTCCGGATCCTGTACGAGCGAGACGTGCGCCCCGACGGCACGGCCCGCTCCGGGCGCGTCCTGGCGGTGCAGTTCCACATCAATGGGCGCGACTACGAGGCCTATCGTCTCCCTGGCGAGAACGGGGCGGACGAATACTACGAGCGCGACGGTGAGTCGCTGCGCCGCGCCTTCCTCAAGGCCCCCCTGCAGTTCCGCCGGATCAGCTCCTCTTTCTCGTTGAGCCGCTTCCACCCGATTCTGCGCCGGAGCCGCCCTCACTACGGCATCGATTACTCCGCCTCCGCGGGTACGCCGGTTCGGGCCGTGGGCGACGGGACCGTCATCACCGCCGGCCGAACGGGCGGGTACGGGAACATGGTCGAGATCCGGCACAAGAACGGCTACACCACCCGCTACGCACACCTCCGCGGCTTCGCGAAGGGGATTCGTAAGGGCGTCCGGGTGAAGCAGGAGGACGTGATCGGCTACGTTGGCATGACGGGTCTCGCCACCGGACCCCACCTCCACTACGAGTTCCGGAAGAACGGAAAACCCATCGATCCCAACAGCATCCAGCAGCTCTCGGGAGACCCGGTTCCGGCGGAGCGGCGGGCGGAGTTCGCCGCTGTGGTCAGATCGCATATCATGGCTCTGGACAGGACCAGCTCGCCGGTCCTGCTCGCGGATGCCCGCAACGTCATCCAGAGCCGCGCCAGTGAATGAGTTGCGGAAGGAGCCCGTGCTCCTTCCAGCGATCGACCTGCGTCAGGGTCGCTGCGTGCGCCTGGAGAAAGGGGACGCGCAGCGGGAGACGGTCTACGATACCGATCCGTTTCGGGTTGCCGAGCAATTCGCCGAGGCCGGCGCTGAATGGCTCCACGTGGTGGACCTCGACGCCGCCTTCGGTGAGGGATCCAACCGACGGCTCATCCGCGAGCTGGCGGAGCGCACGCCACTCCAGGTGCAGACGGGCGGGGGGCTTCGTACGGAGGCGGATCTCGAGGAGGTGCTCGACGGACCGGTTCGTCGAGCGGTGATCGGCACCGCGGCGGTGGAGGACCCATCGCTGGTCGAGCGCGCGGTGCAGCGCTGGGGCGTCGAACGTACCGTGGTCGGCCTCGACGCGCGCGGGCGAAGGCCGGCGGTGCGGGGATGGCGCGAGGAGAGCGGGATGGATCTCTTCGACCTCGGCCGCCTGCTTCACGCGCGCGGGGCGCGCATCGTGGTCTACACCGACATCGAGCGGGATGGCATGCTGGCCGGCCCGAACCTGGAGACCTCGTTGGCGCTGGCCGAGGCGACCGGCCTGGAGGTGATCGTCTCCGGCGGCGTTGCGCGGCTCGAAGACGTGGAGGCCGTGGGACGCGCCGCCCGCGAGCGGGGCGGCATTGCCGGAGTGATCGTCGGCAAGGCGATCTACGAGGGCCGCGTCGACGTGGCCGACGCGCTCCGGCGTTTGCGAAGCTGAGAGAACGAGCCGGCCGATCGGGTGTATCCGCCCGCGGGGTGTCCCCTCCGCGGGCGGGCTTCGTTTGGGAGCCGGCGTCGGAGGGGGTTGCAGGAAAATTACGAATTACGAATTACTGGCCATTCTTATGTCGTCCGGAACGAGGAAGGATCCCGGCCGATCCCGTGCTTGTACGCGATCCTTCGTTTCGCTCAGAATGACAAAGTCGTGATCTGGGTGACAAGCCGTGACCTAGGCAACCAGGCCATAATTCAAAATTCAAAATTCATAATTCAAAATTCAGATCCCGCAATTCGTAATTCGTAATTCGAGTCATGTCCCGGCTATTCAAGAAGAAGGAAGAATCCAGGAAGTCGCTCTGGGAGCGGATCCGCGACGTCGCGCTCACCGATGTCACGGTGCTGGCGCGGGGGGGCGTCGACGAGGGGTCGCTGGAGCGCCTCGAGGAGCTACTGATCGCCGCCGACTTCGGGGTGGCGGCCACGCTGCGGCTGGTCGGTGCGGTCGAGACTCTTGCATCCAGGGGAGAAGCCCGGTCGCACCAGGAATTCCTCGACGCCGTGCGGCGCGAGATCATCGCCATTCTTTCGGCGGGTCGCGCCGACACCGCGCTGCGCTTCAACTTCGACGGCGGCCCGACGGTGATCCTCATTGCCGGGGTGAACGGTGTCGGCAAGACCACCACCATCGGCAAGCTGGCGTATCGCTTCAAGCAGCAGGGACGAAAGCCGCTCATCGCCGCGGGCGATACCTTCCGCGCGGGAGCGATCGACCAGCTGCAGCGATGGGCAGAGCGCGTCGGGTGCGACTTCGTCGGCAGCGAGCCGGGCAGGGATCCGGCCGCGGTGGCCTTCGACGCGGTGGACACCGCCATGGCTAACAACGCCGACATCGCCATCATCGACACCGCGGGGCGGCTGCACACCCAGCACGGCCTGATGCAGGAGCTCGAGAAGATCCAGCGCGTCATCGCCCGCAAGCTCCCCGGTGCTCCGCACGAGCGGCTGCTGGTGCTCGACTCGACCGTCGGCCAGAACGCCATGGCCCAGGTGCGGACCTTCGGCGAGTCGATCGACCTCACCGGCCTCATCCTCACCAAGATGGACAGCACTGCCAAGGGCGGCGTGGTCGTCGCCCTCAAAGAGGAGTTCGACCTCCCGGTGAAATTCATCGGCGTCGGCGAGGGCATCGACGATCTGGTGCCGTTCGACATCGAGGAGTTTGCGGAGGAAGTGCTCACGGCTTGAATTACGAATTACGAATTACGAATTACGAATTACGAAGATTTCGGGCGCCGCGGGAAACTCGTACTCGCAACGCAGGGTGATTGTCTTTACTGGCGGCTCCTTCCAAGGAAGGCGTCGAGCCTCGAACTCCGAGACCCGCCGTCTGTAATTCGTAATTCGTAATTTTTCAGAGAGTCTGCAATCTGCGCCGAGCTCCGATGTCGTTGCCCTACCGCCCCCTCGACCGGCCCGTCCAGTTCCTGAAGGGGGTCGGTCCGCGGCGGTCGGCGTTGCTGGGGAAGTTGGGGTTGGTGACGGCGCGGGATGTCCTGTATCACGTGCCGCGTCGCTACGAGGATGCCTCCACGATCCGTCCGATCCGGACACTGGAGGCCGGGATGGACGCGACAGTGGTCGGACGCATCGTTTCCCAGGGGGTGCTCCCCACCCGCAAGGGGCTGCGGATCTTCCAGGTGGTGCTGCGCGATCGCAGCGGGCTGATCGAGTGTGCCTGGCCAGGGCAGCCCTTCCTCGACCGGGTTTTCCGCCCTGGCGACCTCGTGCTTGCCACCGGGACCGTGCGCTTCTTCCATGGGCGTCAGCTGCAGCCGCGCGAGTACGTCATTCTGGCGAGGGCGGGTGAGTCCGCCGGGGCCGAGGTTGGCGCTGTCTTCCCGGTCTACCCCGCCACCGAGGGCCTACCCCAGTGGCAGATGCGCAAGCTGATCCGGGCGAACCTCGAGGATTTGCTGCGCGATCTGGCCGAGGAGGGGGACCCCATCCCGGCCGAGGTGCTGGACAGACACGGGCTGCCGCCGATCGAGGTCGCCCTTCGGTTCCTCCACCGCCCGGAGAGCCTGGTGGAAGCGGAGCAGGGGAGGCGCCGGCTCGCTTTCGACGAGTTGTTCTACCTGCAGCTCCTGCACGCCCGCACGCACCACGAACAGAGCGTCGAGCGAAGGGGGATCGCCTTCGAGCGACGGGACACGTTGATGCGCCCATTCTACCGAAACCTTCCCTTCCAGCTGACGCGGGCGCAGAAGCGTGTTCTCCGCGAGATCGGCGAGGACATGGCGAGCGATCGTCGCATGCACCGTCTGCTGCAGGGGGACGTGGGTGCCGGCAAGACGGTGGTCGCCCTGATGGCCATGCTCCGGGCGGTGGAGAACGGCTATCAGGCCGCGCTCATGGCGCCGACGGAGATCCTCGCGGAGCAGCACGTCCGCACGCTGCGGTCGCTGCTGGGGGAGCTGCCGGTGCGCGTGCAGTTGCTCACCGGTCGCATGGGTGCGGCCGCGCGGCGGCAGGCCTTGAGGGCGATCGCAAGCGGCGAGGCGCAGATCGTCGTAGGCACCCACGCCCTCATCCAGGAGGGGGTGCGGTTCCATCGGCTCGGGTTAGCAGTAGTGGACGAGCAGCACCGGTTCGGCGTCCGTCAGCGTCTCACCCTCGCGGAGATGGGCGGCGGAGACGGGGATCCCGAGCCGGATGTCCTGCTGATGTCCGCCACCCCGATCCCGCGATCGCTGGCGCTTACTCTCTACGGCGACCTCGACCTCTCAGTGCTCGACGAACGGCCTCCCGGGCGGCGTCCGGTCCGAACGGCGCTACGGCCGCCCTCGGCGCGTACGGCGGTGCTCGAGTTCGTTCGTGAGCAGGTGCGGGCCGGACGCCAGGCCTACCTGGTATTCCCGCTGGTGGAGGAGTCCGAGGCCATGCAGCTGAAGGCGGCCACCGACGAGTTCGAGCACCTCAGCCGCGAGGTCTTCCCGGAGCTACGCCTGGGACTGCTGCACGGCCAGATGCCCGGCGAGGAGAAGGACCGGGTGATGCGCGAGTTTGCGGCGGGGAAGATCGACGTCCTGGTAGCGACGAGCGTCGTGGAGGTGGGAATCGATGTTCCGAACGCGACGGTAATGGTGATCGAACACGCCGAGCGCTTCGGGCTGTCGCAGCTCCACCAGCTGCGCGGCCGGGTCGGGCGAGGGGGAGAACAAAGCTACTGCGTGCTGTTGCAGGCCCACCCCGGGGCGATCGAGCGGCTACGGCTGTTCGCGTCCACCGAGGATGGCTTCCGCATCGCGGAAGAGGATCTCCGGCTGCGCGGCCAGGGGGACCTCTTCGGCGAGCGACAGTCCGGAATCCCCGCCTTCCGCTTCGCCGACCTCTCCCGCGATGCTTCGCTGCTGATCGCGGCCCGAAGTGAAGCTCGGCGGTTGGTGGAGGACGATCCGAGCCTTACCGACCATCCTCGCCTCGCGCACGAACTGGAGCAGCGCTACGGCGAGCAGGCGCGCCTCTACCAGACCGGTTGACGAGCATCCGTGCCACACGACACCACCGACTCCCAGTCGCCATCTCCGTCCCCATCGACCGCGCCGACGCTCGCTGCCGGCGGGATCGAATCGCCGCCCAGAACGTTCGGCTCCACCCTGCTCAAGCTCGGCCCGGGGATGATCATCGCGGGCTCCATCGTGGGCTCGGGTGAGCTGATTGCGACCACCAAGGTAGGCGCAGAGGCCGGATTCACCCTGCTCTGGCTCATCATCCTCGGGTGTGTGATCAAGGTCTTCGCCCAGGTCGAGCTGGGGCGGTACGCGATCACCTGGGGGCGCACACCGCTGAGCGCCCTGGACGAGGTGCCCGGGCCCAGGCTGCGGGTGAACTGGCTCGTCTGGTACTGGGCGGCGATGACGGTGCTCATCGTCTCCCAGCAGGGCGGGATCGTCGGTGGCGTGGGGCAGGCGCTGGCGATCGCCTGGCCGCTGACCGAGGCGGGGGAAGCCTACGGGGCGGTTCAGGGCGAGGCGACGCGAGCGAGAGTGGAGGCGGCGCTGGCGCAGCGCACCGGAGCCGGCGACGTGGAGACGTTGCAGCTGGCAGCCGATTCGCTGGCCCTGCGTGCCGGCGCCCTACCCGAGCCGAATGACGCTTACCTCTGGGCGGTGATCGTGGCCGTGATCACCGCGATCCTCCTGTACGTCGGGCGCTATCGGCTCATCCAGGCGGTTTCCACCATCCTGGTGATGGCGTTCACCGCGATGACGGTAATCTCCGTGATCGCGCTGGAGGCGACCGTCTGGGGAGCAAGTGCCGCGGAGTTCTTCTCCGGCCTGGCTTTCCGGCTTCCGCCGGAGGCGCCGGGGGTCAGACCGGTGGCGACCGCTCTTGCCGCCTTCGGGATCATCGGCCTGGGCTCGGCCGAGCTGATCATGTACCCGTACTGGTGTCTCGAGAAGGGGTACGCCGTGTGGACCGGGCCGCGCGCCACGACGGAGAGCTGGGCCGAGCGCGCCCGCGGGTGGATCCGCGTGCTGCAGACCGACGCCTGGGTCTCGATGGTCGTGTATACCTTCGCAACCGTCGCCTTTTACATGCTCGGGGCGGGCGTGCTCTGGAGGGTAGGGTTGAATCCCGAAGGCGGAACGATGGTCCGGACGCTGGCCGAGATGTACGCACCTATCTTCGGCTCGTGGTCCCAGCCCCTCTTCCTGGTGGGGTCGTTCGCGGTTCTCTATTCGACCTTCTTCGTCGCCGCAGCCGGGAACGCTCGGATGGTCGCCGACGGCCTCGGTCTATTCGGTGCGCACGACGGACGGGAGGAGACCCGCGCCCGCTGGACGCGCATCATCAGTGTCCTCTGGCCACTGGTGGCTGTTGGAATCCTGATCTTCGTGCGCGCCCCCGTGGCCATGGTGCTCGCCAGCGGCGTTGCCCAGGCGGTCATGCTTCCCATGCTCGGCGTAGCCGTCCTGTACTTCCGCTATCGCCGCCTGGACGAGCGCCTCGCCCCCGGCCTCGCCTGGGACATCTTCCTCTGGCTCTCCTGCGCCGGCTTCCTGCTGGTGGGAGGATGGGCAATAGCAAGCGTGCTCGGCGCGTAGCGCCGAGCACGCATTTTGTTTGAATTTTGTATTTTGAATTGAAGGGGGCGCCAGCCTCGCGGCTGGTATTACGAAATACGACCTAAGCAGAACGCTTCGCGCCTCCAATTCAAAATTCAAAATTCGAAATCCAAAATTAGTCGCAGCACCCTCCCCCACACCCGCCTGCCTTCTTCCGTGCTCGCGAGGTGCTGATCGTGCGATACACGCGGAGGCCCATGAAGAGCGCGGCACCGGCTACGATCAGCGCGACGATCAGCGACTGAACCGTCTGTGGGTCCACGATTTCCTCCTCAGGTACCGAATCCGAGAGCCAGGCCGCCGCGGTAGACCAGGAAGGCGGCGGTGTAAGCCAGCACCAGCATGTAGGCGAACTGGAAGCCGGCCCACTTCAATCCCTTCAGCCCTCCGCCCGTCTCCCGCACCACCACCGCGTTGGTGCTCATGCACATCATGGCGTAGACGTAGAAGACCATCAGTGCGACTGCCACCAGCGGGGTGTAGACGGGCTCTCCGGTGAGCGGATTGATTTCCGTCCGCAGCTTCTCGCGCAGCGCCGACGAGGTCTCGTCCGCCTCGCCCACCCCGTAGATGGTCCCCATCGTCGCCACGAAGACCTCGCGGGCAGCGAAAGAGCTGAGGATCGAAACCCCGATCTTCCAGTCGAACCCGAGCGGCTCCACCAGTGGGGCCACCGCCTGGCCGGCCTGACCGAGGAAGCTCTGCGCGAGCTGCTGCTCCTGCGCCAGCTCGGGCGCGGCGGTCGGCGGCGGGGTCGACTTCGGGTAGGTCGCCAGCGCCCAGAGGACGATCGAGAGGGCAAGGATGATCGTCCCCGCGCGCTTCAGGAACAGCCCTGCCCGGTGTGACACAGTGAGCAGCAGGCTCTTGGGATCGGGCAGCCGGTAGGGCGGCAGCTCCATGATCATCGGGCGGGTCGGCCCGCGCAGCAGCGTGCGCTTGAAGAGGGCCGCGACAGCGAGCGCCGTCACCGTGCCCAGCAGGTACATCGAGAGGAGTGTGACGCCGCGCAGGTTGAAGATCCCGGCGACGGTGATCGGCGGAATGAAGGTGCCGATCATCAGCGTGTACACTGGCAGCCGGGCGCTACAGCTCATCAGCGGCACGACCATGATCGTGACCAGCCGGTCCTTCTCGTTCTCGATCGTGCGCGTGGCCATGATCCCCGGCACCGCACAGGCATAGCCCGAGAGCATGGGGATGAAGCTGCGCCCGTGCAGCCCCACGCCGCGCATGAAGCGGTCCATGATGAAGGCCGCCCGGGCCATGTACCCGGTGTCCTCGAGGAAGCCTATGAAGAGGAAAAGGATCACGATCTGCGGAAGGAAGACGACCACGCTCCCCACTCCCGCGATCACTCCGTCGACGATCAGGCTCTGAAGGTCTCCTTCGGGGAGCAGCGCCCCCACCAAGTTGCCCAGCCCCGCGACCGCCCCCTCGACCGCCCCCATGACGGGCTCGGCCCAGCTGAAGATCGACTGGAAGACGATCGCCATCAGGAAGAGAAAGATCAGCGGGCCCGCCACGCGGTGGAGCAGCACCGCGTCGATCCGGTCAGTGAGGGAGTTGCCGCGTGCGGTCCGCCGGTGCACCGTGCGCTCCACCACCTCCGCGATCCACCCGTAGCGCATCTCGGCCTCGAGGGCGCGCGGATGGTAGCCCTTCTCCTGCAATTCCTGCCGCGCGGCCTCAGCCACCTCAGCAAGATCGGCGATGCCGCGCAGGTGGCCCTCCATCTCGGTCACGGCCAGCAGCCGGAGCGCCTCCATTGCGGCGGCGGCGGGGGAGAGTCCGGCGTCGACCAGGCAGCGCTCAACGGGCGCGAGCGCTGCGGTCAGCTCCTCCGGCAGCTCCATCTTCCGCTCCGGACGCGGGAGCTCCGGGGCGCGCTCGATCGCTTTCCGCAGGACGTCCAGACCCTGGCCGCGGGTCGCAACCGTGGCCACCACCGGTGCCCCCAGCTCGAGCGTGAGCTCGACCGCATCCACCTGGATTCCGGCAGCCTCGGCAGCGTCGACCTGGTTGAGGGCGATCACCGTCGGCAGCCCGAGCTCCAGCACCTGGCTCGCGAGGAAGAGGTTGCGCTCTAGGTTCTGCGCATCCACCACCACCACGACCACATCCTGCTCCTCCACGTCCGCAGCGCGGCCGAGCAGCACGCTCAGCGCGATCTCCTCGTCGGGGGAGCTGGCGGAGAGGCTGTAGGTGCCGGGAAGGTCGAGCACGCGCACCCGCCGGCCCGAGGCGCTGGTGTAGCGCCCTTCGACGCGCTCCACCGTCACCCCCGAGTAGTTGCCCACCCGCTGCCGCATACCCGTGAGGGCGTTGAACAGCGTGCTCTTGCCGGTGTTGGGATTGCCGATCAGGGCAACCCGAAGGGGGCGCTCCGCCTCGGCCCTGTGCGCATCGCCCCCGCCGCGCGAGCTTCGCGTCGACGAGGGCGATGGGGACACAGGAACGTCAGTGCCGACCGTGTTCATCCATCTACCGTGATGTGCTCCGCCTCCGCGCGGCGCAGTGTCAGCATGAAGCCTCGCAGCCGGACCTCGATGGGATCGCCGAGCGGGGCAGCGCGAATGACCTCGATCGTGGCCCCGCGCGTGATGCCGAGATCCATGAGCCGCTTCATCGCCGGCCGGGTTTCGTCGATCTGTGTAACCCGACCCTTCTCCCCCGGCCGCAGCCGGGCCAACGACCTCGACACGATCAGGAGCCCAGAGGGAGCACGGTGATCACCGACGCGAGCGCGGCACCGACGGCCACCCGTGATCCGCGTACGTCCAGCAGCAAGCCATCCTGTGACTCGAGGACGCGCACGCAGGCCCCCTCGAAGAGCCCTAGGTTGCGGAGCCGCTCCGCCTCGCAACCTTCGCAATCCATCCGTAGCACCGCCGCACGGATTCCACGCCGGCACACCGACAGTGGACAGGCGGTACAGCGGGCCCTCTCGCGGGCCGTGTCAGGAGTGATTCGACGAAGCCAGGCGGTGAGCATGTACTGTGATCGTGTTGAGAATCAATTTCAACCAAGGGCAAGTATAGAGTAACCCTGCCGGGTTCGCAAGGAACCGCCACGCATGAGCATTCGTGCGCGCCCGGAGAGGTGACACAACTCTCGACATCGACGGCAGATCCGGTTAAAATCCCATGCTTCCGAAGCCGCCTCGCGAACCCGATCCGCTGACCATGGAAGCCCTCAACGATACAGATTTCGAGATCCACGACCTCCTCGTCGCGGAAGCCGACCGGCAGGAGAACCAGCTGGAGATGATCGCCTCGGAGAACTTCGTTTCCCAGGCGGTGCTGCAGGCGATGGGCTCCGTGCTGACCAACAAGTACGCCGAGGGGTACCCCGGCAAGCGCTACTACGGCGGGTGCGAGGTGGTCGACGAGGTCGAGCGCCTCGCGCAGCAGCGGCTGCTGGAGCTCTTCGGTGCCGACCATGCCAATGTGCAGCCCCATTCGGGCGCCCAGGCGAACATGGCGGCGTATTTCGCGCTGCTCGAGCCCGGCGACACCATCCTCGGGATGAACCTCTCCGAGGGAGGGCACCTGACGCACGGTTCGCCGGTGAATTTCAGCGGGCGGCTGTATAATGTGATCGCCTACGGCGTTCGCCCCGACGATCACCGGGTCGATTACGCCCAGGTGCGCGATCTGGCGCTCCAGCACCGGCCGAAGCTGATCGTCGCCGGGGCCAGCGCTTATCCGCGCACGCTGGATTTCGAGGCGTTCGCCGAGATCGCGCGCGAGTCCGGGGCGCGGCTGATGGTCGACATGGCGCATATCGCCGGGCTGGTGGCCGCGGGGCTGCACCCGAGCCCCGTCCCGTTCGCGGACGTCGTCACCTCGACCACGCACAAGACGCTGCGCGGACCGCGGGGCGGGCTCATCCTGTGCACGGAAGAGCATGCGCGCGTCGTAGACAAGCAGATCTTCCCGGGCATCCAGGGCGGTCCGCTGATGCACGTCATCGCCGCCAAGGCGGTGTCGTTCAAGGAGGCGCTGCAGCCCGAATTCAAGGAGTACATCAGGCAGGTCGTCGCCAACGCGGCGGCGCTGGCCGAGGCGCTGCTGGAGCTGGGTTTCGACCTCGTTTCAGGTGGCACTGACACCCATCTCCTGCTGGTCGACCTGCGGGGGAAGGGAATCACCGGGCGCGACGCCGAGCGCGCACTGGACCGCGCGGGGATCACGGTGAACAAGAACACCGTACCGGGCGAGACTGCCTCCCCCTTCGTTACCTCCGGGATCCGCATCGGCACGCCGGCGCTGACCACGCGCGGGCTGGGCGTGACGGAGATGCGGGAGATCGCCCGGATGATCGATGCCGTGGTCTCCGCGCCGGACGACGAGGCCGTGCTGGAGCGCGTTCGCGGCGAGGTGCGCGAGATCTGCGCACGTTTCCCCCTCTTCGGATCCTGGGCCCGGGCGTAACCGCTTCTCTCCGAGAGCCGGGTTATATTGGTGCGTGAATCGGCAGAACCTGGAGTGTAATGGCCGGGATGAAGGCGTATATCGAGACCTACGGCTGCCAGATGAACCTCAGCGACACCGAGTTGATGAGGGGCATTCTGGCGGAGCACGGTTATGGCGAGGCGGAAAGCCCCGACGACGCCGATGTGATCCTGGTCAACACCTGTGCGGTGAGAGATCACGCGGAGCAGCGGGTGCTGGGGCGCGTGGGTCAGCTACAGCGGTACCGGGAGGGGCGCCCCGGGGTGATCATCGGAGTCACCGGCTGCATGGCCCAGCGCATGGGGGAGGATCTCCTCAGCCGCTCCGGCGGGGTGGACCTGGTGATGGGTCCTGACGGCTACCGGCGCCTGCCCGAAGCGATCGCCTCCCTGCGGTCCCGGTCCGCTGGTCCGCCTCCCGCTTCCCGGTCGCTGCCGGTGATGGGCCAGGGGCAGCGTGGGCTCACGGTGCTCGACTTCGACCCGTTCGAGAACTACGAGGGGGTGGTGCCGCGGCGCACCACGAGCGTCTCCGCCTGGGTCCCGGTGCAGCGCGGGTGCAATTATCGCTGCACGTACTGCATTGTCCCCTACGTTCGCGGCAATGAAAAGAACCGCGCCCCGGCGGAGATCCTGCACGAGGTCCGCGCCCTGGTGGACAGCGGCGTGGTGGAGGTGACGCTGTTGGGGCAGACGGTCAACTCCTACCGGGCGCAGGGGTGGGATTTCCCGCGTTTGCTGCGAGAGGTGGCGCGCGTCCCGGGCATTCGCAGGGTTCGCTTCACCTCGCCTCATCCGAACGACTTCACGCGCGAGCTGGTGGAGGTGATGGCGGAGGAGCCGGCCGTCTGCAACCAGCTCCACCTGCCGGTCCAGTCGGGTCACAACCGCACCCTGAAGCGGATGCTGAGGCGGTACACAGTCGAGGAGTACCGGGAGAAGATCTCGTGGGTACGTGAAGCGATTCCGGAGATCGCCCTCTCCACCGACGTGATCGTCGCCTTCCCCGGCGAGACCGAGGAGGAGTTCGAGGCCACGCTCGATCTGATGCGGGAGATTCGCTTCGACGACGCGTACCTGTACCGGTTCTCGCCGCGGGAGGGGACTCCCGCAACGAGGCTTCCGGCGGACCAGTTCCTGTCGGAGGAGGTGGCCCACCAGCGCCTGCGGCGGCTGATCGACGTGCACCGCGAGATCCAGACGGAGATCTATCGCTCGCGGTTGGGTCGGGTGGAGGAGGTGCTGGTGGAGAAGGAGGCCCGGCGGGGGGGCCTGCAGGGCCGCACGGAAGGGAACAAGGTTGTTTCGTTCGAGGGCCCGCTGTCGCTGGTGGGCCAGTTCGTCCACGTGCGTCTGCTGGAGACGACGGGAGCCACCTTTACCGGCGAGCTGGTGCGGGACGGGAGCCAGCAGCGCGTGGCATGAGCCGGAGGCTCGCGTGGCGTTGGGCTGCGCTGGCGCTGATCGCCCTCCTGGCGGCGCTCTTCGCTTCGTTCAACACGGGAGAACGGGTGGCGCTCGACCTGGGCTTCACCACGCTCTACCGGGTGCCGCTGGTTCCGCTGATCTTCCTGGCGTTTCTCCTGGGAATGGTCACCATGTTCCTGGTGGGGCTTCGGCACGACCTGCGGGTGCGCCGGGCCCTCCGGGAGGCGGGGTTCGCGGAGGTCGATAGCCCTCATCGACCGCGGCGGTCTCCGCCTGTTGAGCGAGACCGGTTGGCTGACGGAGTCGATCCGGGTCGCGACGATTCCCCCGGCTGGGTGTCGGCCCCGCGTCCCCATGCACCACCTGCCGAGGCACCGCCACCCGGCGGCGACGGCGACGCGGAACCGCCACCGCGCTATCCTCCGTGACCTGTGTTCCTCCCTCCCCTCGTCGTTGTCGTCCTCGTCTTCCTCGCTGGTCTTCTCCCCGCACTCCGCTTCGCTCCACCGGCCCTTCCCCTCTGGCTGAGCACCGCTGCCATCCTGCTGGCGTGCTGGAGGCAGACGCCCCGCCCGAGTGGCGGGAAGGACCTGCACGAGCTGCTGCTGGTTGCCGCCTTCGCCGGCGCGGGCGCATCGCTGGGGGCGCTGCGCGCGGCCTCTTCCGATTGCCGGCTCAGTCTACCGGATCAGGCGAAGGTGGAGGTCGAGGGGGTGCTCGGAGCGGGCATCTTCCCGGGGGAGGCCGCGGACGGCCCTCCACTCCTACCGCTCGAGCACGCGGTCATCCGTCGAGGAGAGCAGCGGTGCAGGGCACCGGTGCGGACTCTGCTTCCGTGGGGGGCGCCCGCGGCCCTCGCGGGCAGCCGCGTTGTCTTCGAAGGGACCTGGGTGCGCAGCCGCCGCCTCGACAACGGTGGACCCTGGCCGGTGGACGGGTTTCGCGCCGGCTACCTCCGTTCGGTCGATAGCCTCCGGATCGAGCCGCCTGCCTTCTCACGCCATCCGCTGCTCACGTTGCGCGGGCGCACGGAGGCCCACCTGCACGATATCTTCCCGCGCCACTTCGGCATGGTCGAGGCGTTGCTCCTCGGGAGGAGGGAGCGCCTCGACCCGGAAGTCCGCAATCGCTTCGCTCGCGCCGGACTTTCCCACCTGCTGGCCATCTCCGGGAGCCATGTGGCGGTCTTCGCCGCCGTGCTGCTGGTGCTGGGGAGCGCGCTACGCATGCCCCGCCGGCGAATCACCTGGAGCACCATCGGCCTGACGTCCGTCTACCTGGCCGTGATCGGAGCGCCCGCCTCGGCCGCGCGAGCGGGAGTGATGGTGACCCTTGCGCTGCTGTCCGTGCTGCTGCAGCGGCCGGCGGCCGTACTGCCCATTGCGGCGGGCACCACGCTCTTGCTCCTGGCCATCGACCCTCTTGCCGTCCTCGACGTCGGCCTGCAGCTCTCTTTCGCAGGCGTGTTCGGAATCATTGCCGGGCAGCGGATCTTCGGTCGCAGGGTGGCGCGCATGACCCGTGGTACTCCGTGGAAGTGGATCGCGGACACCACCCTCGTGAGCGTAGCCGCCTTCCTCGCCACCGCTCCGATCACCGCCTACCACTTCGGCACTGTCGCGCCGATCGCCATCCTCTCCAACCTGCCGGCGATTCCGCTGACCAGCCTGGCGCTCATCGGGGTGCTGGCTGCGGCGGTGGCTGCGCCGGTGCGGCCCCTTGCGGACCTGCTAGCCTCCGGCGCGGGGCTCTCGCTGGATCTGCTCGACCGGGTGGCCACGGTCGCCGCCAATGCTCCCTACGCGAACGCCACCGTCGACCGGGCCGATCTATTTGCCTGGGGTCTCGCAACCGTCGCGGCGGGCACCACGCTGGTGCTCGTGCGGCGCGGGAGCGGTCTGGTCCGCGCCACCGTCGCGACCGGCGTCGCGGCCACCGCCATCATCGTCTGGCCGATCGCCGTCAACGCCTCCTCTCGCGGCCTGGAGATCCACTTCATCGACGTGGGGCAGGGAGATGCGATTGCCGTTCGCACGCCGCGGGGACGCTGGCTGCTCGTGGATGCGGGGCCGCGAGGGAGGGAATACGACGCAGGGGAGCGCAGGGTGGTCCCCTTCTTCCGAGCCCGTGGTGTGGGCCGGTTGTCAGCGCTGATCCTGACGCACCCCGATCTGGATCACATCGGCGGCGCACCGGCGGTTCTGCGCGCATTGGAGGTGGAGCGCATCATCGAGCCTGGCCTGGCCGTCGGGAAGGAGCTCTACCTCGAGTTGCTGCAGGAGGTACAGAGCGAAGGGGCGGAATGGCTTGCCGCGCGAGATGGCCGGGTGTTGCGCCTGGATGGAATCGAGCTACGCTTTCTCTGGCCTGATCGAGTGCTCCTCGCCGGAGAAGTGGAGACGAACGAGGCGAGCGCCGTCGCGCTGCTCCGCTACGGTGAGTTCTCGCTCCTGCTCCCTGGCGACGCCTCATCCGACGTGGAACGGGAGCTGATTCGCAGGTATGGGGCGCACCTGGACGCGGACGTGCTCAAGGCGGGCCACCACGGCAGCGCGACCTCCACCTCGGCGAGCTTTCTGCAAGCTGTCGATCCCGAGCTCGTGGTCATCTCGGTCGGTCGGGGCAATCGCTACGGTCATCCCGCGCCGGCTGTCCTGGCCAGGCTCCGCTCCACCGGAGTCGACGTGGCCAGGACCGACGAGGAGGGGACGATCTCCCTCCGCGTCCGTGATGAGAACCAGGATCGACCCGAACGAATCGGAGAATGAGGCTCTTGCGGCGGGCTACCAACCTGCTTTTCGGCGACCCCATGGAGCCGCCCGCGGAGCTGCCGCCGGACAGCCTTCCACACGGCGTGAGATTGCGCCGCGGACGGCTCGTGCCGCGGATCGGCGGGCTGCTGATCCGCTCACGCTACCCCGCTGCCGCCGTCACCCTGCGGCGCACGATCATTTTAGACCCCGCGGCGCGGCTCACGCCCGAGCTGCTCGCGCACGAGCTCGCCCACGTGCGTCAGTGGCGCGCCGATCCCCTCTTCCCGCTCCGCTACACCCTGGCCACCCTCCGCTTCGGCTACCACGACAATCCTTACGAAGTGGAAGCCCGGGAGGCTGCCCGCCGTCACTCCTCCGCCATGAACGGATAGGCGAAGTCGCGGGGCGGGGCGAAGGTCTCCTTGACGGTGCGGGCGTTCACCCACCGATACAGGTTGATGATGGAGCCGGCCTTGTCGTTCGTCCCGCTGGCCCGCCCCCCTCCGAAGGGCTGTTCACCGACCACGGCCCCCGTGGGCTTATCGTTGATGTAGAAGTTGCCCGCCGCGTGTCGCAGCGCGACGTGCGCCTCGCGAAGCGCCCGCCGATCGTTGGCGAAGACCGCGCCGGTGAGCCCATAGGGCGAAGTCCGATCGACGAGCTCGAGGGTCTCGCTCCAGCGGGCGTCGGGATAGACGTACACGGCCACCACCGGGCCGAAAACCTCCTCCTGCATCAACCGGTACCCCGGGTCAGTCACCCGTATCAGCGTCGGCTGGATGAAATACCCGACCGAGTCGTCCGCTTCGCCTCCGTACAGGATCTCCACCCCGTCCGTTCTGCGAGCGTCTTCGATGTAGCCGACGATCTTGTCGAAGGCGGTTCGGTCGATCACCGCGCCCATGAAGTTGCGGAAGTCTCGCACGTCGCCTACCCGCACGCGCTCCAGCATGGAGACGGTGATGTCGCGCACCTGCGGCCACAGCGACTCGGGGATGTAGACCCGCGAGGCGGCGGAGCATTTCTGCCCCTGGTACTCGTATCCGCCCCGCACGATCGCGGTGCAGAGCGCCTGCGGGTCGGCGCTGGCGTGGGCTACGATGAAATCCTTCCCACCCGTCTCCCCCACCAGCCGCGGATAGCTCCGATAGGTGGAGATCCGTTCACCCACCTGCTGCCAGATGTTCTGGAACACGCGGGTCGAGCCGGTGAAATGGATTCCTGCGAGCTCCGGGCTCGAGGTCAGCACTCGGGTGATCGCCACCGGATCGCCGGGAACGAAGTTGATCACTCCCGGCGGAAGGCCCGCCTCTTCCAACAGCTTGACGATGTAGTAGCCGCTCAGCATCGCCTTGTCAGACGGCTTCCAGACCACCGTGTTGCCCATCAGAGCTGGCGCGGTGGGCAGGTTCCCCGCGATGGCCGTGAAGTTGAACGGCGTCACCGCATAGACGAACCCCTCGAGCGGCCGGTAATCCAGATGGTTCCAGGTGCCGCGCAACGAGTTCGGCTGGTCCTCGAACATCTGGCGGGCGAAGTGCACGTTGAAGCGCCAGAAGTCGATCAGCTCGCAGGCGCTGTCGATCTCCGCCTGGTGAGCCGTCTTGCTCTGGCCGAGCATGGTCGCGGCGTTCAGGATCGGACGCCACCGGGTGGAAAGGAGCTCCGCCGCGCGCAGAAACACCGCTGCGCGGTCCTCCCACCCCCAGCTCGCCCATTCCCGCTGGGCGGTGAGCGCAGCTTCCACCGCACGCTGCGCTTCCGCCTCACCCGCGCGGTGCCACGTTGCCAGCTCGTGCGCGTGCGCATGAGGCATCACGGCCCGACCGAGATCGCCGGTGCGGACCTCCTCCCCGCCGATGATCAGCGGAATGTCGAGGTGCTCACCCGCCATCCGGTCCAGCGCGGCCTTCAGTGCGTCACGCTGGGGCGTGCCTGGCGCATAGCTGTTCACCGGCTCGTTCACCGGTATCGGAAGCTTGGGAATGCTACTCATCGGCTCTCCTCATTCGAACAGAGGCGGCCCCAGAGGTCGGCCCGGGGCGCACGCCCTCAGGGACTCGTGCGAATGGCCCTAAACCTTGCAAGGAACGGGCTTCGGGGATCCGTAAACTTGACCTCCGGGGCCTGTCGAGGCTAGATTTCACGCCATGATCAACCCGCTTCCCCCGGCCGAAGCGCCAGCCAGCCTTCGAGATCGGATCGAGAGCACGCTCGACACGATCCGCCCGGCACTGCAGATCGACGGCGGCGACGTGGAATTCGTCAGCCTGGATGAGGATGGTGTCCTTCAACTCCGTCTGACCGGGGCGTGTGGCGCGTGTCCGATCTCCTCGTTGACGGTGAAGCGTGGCATCGAGCGGCGGATCCGGGCGATGGTCCCCGAAGTGAGCGAAGTCCAGGCGGTCTGATCCGCTTTGCAAGTCCAGCTTCACCTTGCCGCCGGCGCTCTGGAGCGCCGGCGTTTTGCTTTGTCCTGTAGCGCTGTTAGCTTCCCCTCGACCGCAGCGGGGTCCCGACGGTCGGGCGATCGTCGGCGCGTTCGCTTTCGAATGAAGGTATCACATAGATGAACCCCACGGGTGAACAGCTCCTGCGCCGTGTCGCAGCCGCCCTGACGCAGGTTCGCGATGCGCGCGGCGAGGACGTGGTCTCGACGGGTCGCGTTCGGGACCTCCAGGCCAGCGAAGACGGCATGGTGCGCTTCCGATTCGCCCTCCAGGCCGAGGATCCGGGCACGCTGGTCCGGTCGGCCAGGGCGGCGGCGGAGGCGGTCGAGGGTGTGCGGAAGGTGAAGATCGATGTGGCCCTTCCCGCCGCCGGAGGTCCGACGCGGCGCGGGCCGGCGGTTCCCAAGCCCGGCCTGAAGCCGGGGACGGTGCCCGCTCCGAAGCCGGCCGCGCGGCTACGCGCGAACTTCGATCGGGTGATCGCGGTCAGCTCGGGGAAGGGGGGTGTGGGCAAGAGCACGGTGGCCGTGAACCTGGCGGCGGCACTCGGAGCGAACGGCCGCCGGGTTGGCCTCCTGGACGCCGACATCTACGGTCCCAACGTGCCCACCATGCTGGGTGAGCACCGTCGACCACGCGTCACCGGGAGCAAGGGGGCGGAGAAGATCGAGCCCCTGGAGGTACACGGCATCCGCATCATGAGCCTGGGACTGCTGCTGGAGGAGGCGCAGCCGGCCATCATGCGCGGTCCCATGATCTCCGGGATCCTGAAGCAGTTCCTGGAGCAGGTCGAGTGGGGAAAGCTGGATCTGCTGGTGGTCGACATGCCGCCCGGCACCGGCGACGCGCAGCTCTCGCTGGCTCAGACGGTGGACGTCGACGGAGCCGTCATGGTGACCACACCGCAGGACGTCTCCACCGGCGACGTTCGCCGCGCCATCAAGATGTTCGAGCGGGTGAACACGCCGGTGCTCGGTGTGGTGGAGAACATGGCGGGGTTCGTCTGTCCCTGCTGCGGCACTGAGTACGACCTCTTCGGGCGCGGCGGCGGCGAGGAGCTCGCGCGCGTCGCCGAGGTGCCGTTCCTCGGTCGGATTCCGCTCGAGATGGCGGTTCGCGAGGGGGGCGATACGGGCCACCCCACCGTCCTCGCCTCGCCCGACTCCGCGGCCGGCAGGGCGCTGCGCGAGATTGCGGATCGGGTGGCGAGCGCGTTGGAAGCGCGGGGGTGAGGCGGTATCGGTTATCGGTCATTATCGGTTATCCGTTATCCGTTATCCGCTCCGACGAGTGAGTCGGCTTCAATCCGCGAGAGTCGGACAGCAGGCGAATAGAAAAGGACTGGCCACTCCGGAGCGGTGACCGGTCCTTTTTCTTACTGGACTGTGCGTCGAGGCCAGATTGCAGGTCCGAACGGATAACCGACAACGGATAACGGATAACGAATAACGTACAACGGCTAACCCCCTCTCACTCCCCATCCAACCACTTCTGGTCCGACGCGCTGAGCCGGTGGTGGTGGCACCGGGAGCGGCCGACCAGCTTCAGCACGAGCCAGCCGACCACCAGGAGTGGGAGCACCTTGAACAGGAGGAAGGCAATACCCCCGAAGACCAGCGAGAAGACGAAGCCCAGCACCGTGAAGATCATCCACAGCGCGACGACCCCGACAAGGCCGATGGCCAGCAAGGTCAGAATTGCAGTCAGCATCGTTTGATCCTTCGTTGCACCGTTTGCCGGCGGACAGTCCCCACCGGGATCAGTCGATCCACTCGATTTCCACTGCGCCGAACGCCGCCTCCACGTCGACCGTCAGCTGATGGGAGGCGCTATTCCAATTGTCGCTGAAGTAGGCATCGTCGCGACGCTGGAACCCTTCCGCGTCGAAGCTGGTCAGGAACGAGCTGCGATCGATCCGCACCCCGAGGCTTCGCGGGAAGCGCAGCACCACCTCGCCCATACCCATCTGCACATGTGCCGTCGCGTTGCGGTTCCAGGCACCGCTGAAGTCCAGCGTCGTGGAGCCCACGCCTCCCTGAAATACGAGCTCCTCGGCGCGGAGGTTTCCGAGCCCCACCACGTTCAGCTCCGCCGCGCCGGCCTTCAGCTCCACCCGCCTCGCTGCGATGGGATTGGGCGTGCCGATGCGCAGGGTGGTCTCACTGGCACCCGTTTCGAGCTGGAGATTCTGGATGCGCAGTCCGCCCAGATCCATCTCCGCCGAACCCGCACCGAAATGTAGCCCGAGATCCAGGGGCACCCGATCGGTCAGCTCGATCTCTGCTTTCGATTTCTCGTGGTCCGGACCTCCGCGACGATGAAAGCGCGAGCCGAGCTCCAGCACGCGCCGGGCAGTATCGAATTCCGCCACGGGGGAGACCCGCTCCGCGTCGTAGCGCATCTCCATGCGATAGAGTAGATCCTGATCCTGCAGCGGCCGGACCTCCAGAGTGCCAGCACCGTACTCCACTTCCACCGTCAGGGGCTCTTCGTCCCAGAGCTGACGCGACGAGGTGAGCGTCCGCATCGTCTGCCCGTGCAGGGCGGCCGCGTGCGTGGCGGCAGTGAAAGCGATCGCGGCCGCCACCAGCAGGCGGCCGCGCCGACGCATGTCAGACATCCGAACCCCGTGGCGTGGTGTCGTCCTCGAAGAGCGGATCCGGCTCGAGCGGCGCATCCGTCGGCGCGGGTTGGATGAAGCCGCGTTGCGTACCGAACCGGGAGAGAATCACGGCGCCGAAACCGATCGTGGTCGCGATCCAGATTGCCACCCAGGTCACCAGCTTGAGCAGCACTCCGATGAAGTTGAGGAAGCCGGTCATCGAGATCAGGTCCGCGGCCAGCAGGGGCGCCAGCAGCATCCCCAACCCGGTGAAGAGATAGGCGTACGAGTTCCGGTACCGTAGGTCGTAGACGTCACGCCGCTGCTCGGCGGTGCGCTCCCCCAGGGCGTGTGCGGCCGCCAGCAACCCGAAAGCCGCCGCCGCCGCAATGGCGAGCGGATACAGTGGCACCGCCACCAGGAGGAAAGGAATGCCGATGATCGAAACGGCCAGCGCCACCACCAGCACCACGAAGGCCGGGACGACCAGGAAGAGTGCCGCCAGTCCGACTCCTCCGGCCCGCACGGTCGACGTCCGGATCGTGTCGCTCACCGTCTCCAGGTAACGCTGCCCGTAGAAGATCAGCAGCGATCCCACACCGGCGAGCACCAGGCCGAAAGCAAGGGTGCTCAGGATCCCCGCAAAGCCGTGCCGGATCGAGCGGAACAAGCCGAAGTCGTGATCCCGCTCGAAGTGCCGTCCTTCGTGATCAGCAATCTCGAAGTTCCTGCCTCGCGGCCCGGGGATCGCGAGAGCCTCTTCGAGCCCCTCGATATCGCCGCTCACCACCCTCATCTCACCGCGCACCCGGCCGCCGTTCTGCACGATCTCCCCGCCGGTAACCACGGCGTTGCCGAGCACCGATCCGGTGCTCTCCAGCACCAGGTCGCCGCCGACCACGACCGCGTCACCCCTGATCTCTCCCTCGACGTGCAGGTCGCCACCGACCACCACCAGGTCATCGACCGACTCGCCGGGCGCGACCGTGTGATCGCCGGTGATCACGGCGCTCGGACGCCGCTCCTCCCCGAGCGGGGCGGGTGCCGCCTGCTGCTGCGGGACCATTGCAGCGGAAGACGGGGCCGGCGGTGCCGGGGCCTGGCTCTCCTGGGCGGAGGCGGCGCGCGTCAGGCCAGGACAGGCGAGAAGCGCGGCCAGCAGGATGACCGTCCTCAGGCGTTCAGTTCGCATAAGTCACGTTTCCGGTCGGCGTGCGGACCAGCCGAACGAGCGACCACGCGGAGAGCGGGATCGCGACGGCCAGGATGATGAGCGCGACGATCAATGCGATGGCGGGGACACTCAGCACCATCTGGTAGACTCCCTGGAGCCATCCCGGGACCCCGACCTGCGTTCCCCAAGTCGCCAGGGTGGCGCCGATGTCCAGGATGAACGAGCGGATCTGGGTCCAGGTCCAGCCAGCCACCGCGCCCGCGGTGAGCACAGGACTGTTGGCCACCCAGATCGCAACCCCCAACAACGGCAGCATCGGGGCGAGCAACGCCGTAATCAGCAGCGTCCACCCGCGACGGGATTCCGGCCGCCAGTGCCTCACCCAGGCGAAGACGGGGCTGGCCCGCGGTGAGACCCGGACTCTTGCCATGACCTCGTCGGCGAACCCGGGCGAAGGCGCAAAACGCGGGAGCGCCGCAAGCGCTTCGATGAGCGCCTTCGACGCTTCCAGCTTGCTGGCGCAGAGCGAGCACGTCGCCAGGTGCGCCTCGGCTTTGACCAGTTCCTCCCCGGTCAGGAAGCCGTCGGCGAGCTGCTCGATCGCCGCGTCGGTCAGGTGTGCCACGGTGTTAGGCACGGATCCTCTCCCGGGCATGAGGTGCTACGTTCATGTGCAACCCTACGAAAAGCTTACGCATCGGTTTCAGGTGTTGATTCGCAAATGCGCAAGCGTCTCCCTCAGCTCCCCGCGCGCCCGGTGGATGTAGGTCTTCACCGTGCCGAGGGGGATCCCCATGATTTCGGCAATTTCCTCGTACGGGCGCCCTTCTACGTGGCGCAGGAGGATGGCCGTTCGGTACTCGGGCCGCAGCTCCCCGATGGCGCGCTCGATCTCCTGCCCGAGCTCCTTCGCCTCGAGAAACTCTTCCGGGTTTTCGTCACGCGACTCCACCGTGATCCGCGTCGCGTCGATCTCGTCCTGCGTCGAGGCGTTGCGGGAGCCGTCTAGCGAGACGGTCTCGAGATCTTTCTTGCGGATCGCGTCGATCGTCAGGTTGCTCGCGATCTTGAAGATCCAGCTCGAGAACTTGTACTTCGGGTTGAAGCTGCCAATGTGGTTGAAGACCTTGACGAACGTCTCCTGCGCCAGGTCTTCGGCCCTCTCCCGATCGCGCACCATCCGATAGATGAGCGAGAACACCGGCCGCTGGTAACGGTCGAGCAGCTCCCGATACGCCTTCTCACTCCCGGAGGCAGCGAGGGCGACGAGGTCGTGGTCGGTGGCCTGGATGAGTGCCAAATTCAACGATCGCATTCTCGGTCGCGAGTCGTCCCACCGTACGGAGCTCCATTGCGGGAGGTTTCAGCGACCGATGAAGAGCGGCTCGGCTTGCCCCGCCCGGCGCGGGCGGGTAGCTTGCCAGCTCATTTTACCGTACCGACTTGTCCATCGCGATGTCGAACCCAGATCGAGCTTCCGTGCTCCCCCCGGCGGAAGAAAAGGCGGACCACGTTCGCCGTATGTTCTCGTCCATCGCGCCGCGGTACGACCTGCTGAATCACCTGCTCTCGCTCAACGTCGACAAGCTCTGGCGCCGCCGCGCGGTGGATGAGTTGCAGTGGGAGCGGGCCCCGAAGGGAATCTATCTCGACAACTGCGCAGGAACACTGGATCTGGCGTGCGAGCTTGCGCGCCGGCCCGGGTTCGCCGGTCGCGTGATCGGCAGCGACTTCACGTTTGCCATGTTGCAGCTCGGGGGGCACAAGATCGAGCGGCTGCCCGTGCAGCGCGTGTGCGCCGACGCACTCTCCCTTCCGTACCCCGATGCTACCTTCGACGGTGCCACAGTGGGCTTCGGGGTGCGCAACCTGGCCGACCTGGATGCCGGTCTGGCCGAAATGGCGCGGGTGCTCAAGCCCGGTGGACGTCTGGTGATCCTCGAGTTCACCACCCCGTCGTGGCAGCCCTTCCGCGCTCTCTACTTTCTGTATTTCCGCCGCATCCTCCCCGCCGTGGGGTCGCTGATATCCAGGCACGATTCGGCCTATTCGTACCTGCCCGAATCGGTGCTGAACTTCCCCGAGCCGCCGCGTCTCGCCGAGATGATGGCGGACGCCGGCTTCGAGTCGGTCGGGTACCGCCGGCTCAGCGGGGGGATCGCGGCGCTGCACTGGGGGAATCGAGCCTGATGGATGCGCTGTTCCGGTTTGTCTCGACGCTGCTGCTGTTTTCCTTCGTCTTCTGCTGTGCCGCTTCCGGCTTCCTCCAGGTGCGCGCCTGGGGCCGACACACGCTGCCGGGCGTGACGGTTTCGCTGCGGGCGCTGCGAGAGCCGGAGCGCTTCTTCGATCCGATCGGGCTGCGCCAGATGCTCCTGGCCAGACGAATGCTCACGCTCGGCGGCGTGGCCTACGTGACGTACGGGATCCTGATCGTCGTCGGGAACTTCATCTAACCTCGAGGGCCATCTCTGTGGGGAGTGGCCTGGACGGAATGAAGATCTTTCAGAATCTGCGCGAGTTCATCGAGCACCTGGACCGGAGCGGCGAGCTCGTCCGCATCAAGCGTCCGGTCTCTGTGGACCTGGAGATGGCGGAGATCGCCGACCGGACCATGAAGCTCCCGGGGGGTGGACCGGCGCTGCTTTTTGAGAGGCCAGTGCTGCAGGACGGCAGCGAGAGCTCGATCCCCGTGGCCATCAACACCTTTGGATCGTGGGGCCGGATCTCGGCAGCGCTCGGGGTTGAGGATCTCTCCGAGCACGCGGAGCGGATTCGGACCCTCATGAAGCCCGAGGTTCCCAAGGGCCTCTGGGGGAAGGTGCAGATGCTCCCACGCCTGCTGGAGCTCGCCAAGGTCCCTCCTCGACGCTATCGCGGCTCGCCCCCCTGCCAGGAAGTGGTGCTGCGCGAGGGCGAATTCGACCTCACCCGGCTCCTGCCGGTGCTGCGCACCTGGCCGCAGGATGGCGGCCCCTTCATCACCATGCCGATGGTAATGACCCGGGACCCGGAGACCGGCGCGCAGAACATCGGTATGTACCGCATGCAGGTCTTCGGACCGACCACCACCGGCATGCACTGGCAGCAGCACAAGGGTGGTGCGGCACACTACCGCGCCTGGAAGAAGCGGGGAGAGAAGCGGATGCCGGTGGTAGTGGCGCTGGGGGGCGATCCGGCGACGATGTATACCCCCACGGCCCCGCTTCCGCCGGGGATCAGCGAGTTCCTCTTCGGCGGCTTCCTGCGGCGAGAGCCGGTCGCCACCGCCCGGGCGCTCACCGCCGACCTCGACATTCCTGCAGAGGCGGAGATCGTGCTCGAGGGATATGTCGACACGACGGAGCCGCTGGCGATCGAGGGGCCGTTCGGCGATCACACCGGCTTCTATACCCTGGAGGAGCCGTACCCGACCTTCCACGTGACCACCGTCACGATGCGCAGGGAGCCGATCTATCCGGCTACCCTGGTCGGGCGTCCGCCGGTCGAAGACGTCTATCTGGGGGGTGCGACCGAGCGCATCTTCCTGCCGCTGGCGCAGCTCACCATGCCCGAGATCGTGGACTATCACATGCCGCCGGAGGGCGTCTTCCACAACCTCGTGCTGGTCAGCATCCGCAAGGAGTACCCGGGGCACGCCTACAAGGTGATGAATGGCCTCTGGGGGATGGGGCTGATGTCGCTGGCGAAGGTGATCGTCGTCGTGGACGAGGGGATCGACGTGCAGAACGTCACCGAGGCGTGGTGGTACGCCCTGGGGAACATCGACCCGGCGCGGGACGTGTACTTCACCCGCGGTCCGGTCGACGACCTCGATCACGCCTCCCAATTCCCCTCCTTCGGGAGCAAGATGGGCATCGACGGCACCCGCAAGTGGCCGGAGGAAGGCTTCACCCGCCGCTGGCCCGACCTGATCGAGATGGACCCGGCGGTGAAGGAGAGGGTGGCGGGATACTGGGGGGAGCTGGGGATCGAGAGGCGGTAGCAATTACGAATTACGAATTACGACGTTGTGTACAGCTCGCGGTATCAATTGCTTCCCGAATTCGTGGAACAGAGCTGGCTCGCCAGGGTCACCTCGGAAGCACGAGCTTGAAGTTCCTAGCTCGTAATTCGTAATTCATAATTCGTAATTCGCAGTTCGCTGCGCCGGGCACGGCTTGAGAAGAACGCACGAAGGTTGAGGAATGCGCCAGAATATAGTTGAAGGCCAGACTCTACGCGGCGCGGGGCGCCTCGTAGACTACTCCAACCTGGTGAAGTTGCCGCACACCGTGTTCGCGCTGCCGTTTGCGGTGGTGGGGGCTATTCTGGCCAGCTATCGCTTTCCGGTGAACCTGGCGGACCTCGGGTGGATTCTGCTGGCCTTCACCTCGGCGCGCTTCGCGGCGATGGGGTTCAACCGGATCGTGGACCGGCGGGTAGACGCGCTGAACCCGCGCACGCGGCTTCGCGAGATTCCCGCCGGGCGTCTCAGTGTGCGTCAGGCGTCGGCGGCGGTGGCTGTCGCGAGCGTGCTCTTCCTGCTGAGCGCGGGGATGCTCAATCGGCTCTGCCTGCTACTTGCACCTTTCGCCCTGGCCTGGGTCTTCTTCTACTCCTATACCAAGCGATTCACTCGCTGGGCGCACCTGGTACTCGGCTTTGCGCTGGCGATTGCGCCGGTGGGAGCGTACCTGGCCATTGCAGGTGGGTGGGGCGACGCCGTACCGGGGCTCCTCACGCTCGCCGGGGCGGTGCTCTGCTGGGTTGCCGGCTTCGACATCCTCTATTCGCTGCAGGATGAGGCTTTCGATCGGGAGCACGGCCTGAAGTCGGTTCCTGCCGCCTTCGGTGCTCGCAATGCAATCCGCATTTCGCGGTTCCTCCACTTCCTCTGCTTCGCCTTGTTCGTCGCCACAGGACTGCTTTTCGCGGAGCTCGGAGTGCTGTATGCCCTCGGGTTGGCGATCTGCGGCGCGATGCTCGTTTACGAGCAGAGCCTGGTCGCCCCCGATGACCTCTCGCGTATCGACGCCGCCTTCTTCAACGTGAACGGAGTGATCTCGGTGGTCCTCGCCGTGCTCGTTCTGGTGGAGCGTCTGCTGGCGTGAGCGCTTCGTCATCCGCCCCGGTCCACCTCGCTGTTACGGGCGCTTCCGGGGCGCCCTATGCTGTGCGCCTGCTGCGCGCGCTCAATGAGCTCCAGGTGCCGGTGCGGCTGATGGTCTCCAACTACGGCTGGCGCCTGCTCGAGGAGGAGGCGGGAATCGCGGATGTCGCGGCGCTGCAAGCGGCCACGGGAGACTGGAGCCGGGTCGAGCTGTACGAGTCCTCGAACCGCGGAGCCACGCCCGCCTCAGGGAGCGCCCCCTCCCGCGGCATGGTGATCTGCCCCTGTTCGATGGGCACACTGGGGTCCATTGCCGCCGGAACGAGCCGTGACCTCGTGGAACGCGCGGCCGACGTCACCCTGAAGGAGCGGCGTCCGCTCATCCTGGTGCCGCGCGAGACCCCTCTCTCACTGATCCACCTGGAGAACATGACGCGCCTGGCGCGGGCAGGAGCGACCATCCTCCCGGCGGCCCCGGGGTTCTACAATCACCCCACCTCCATCGACGACCTGGTAGGCTTCGTCGTCGCCCGGATCCTTGACCATCTCGGGATCGAGCACAGGTTGACGCGGCGGTGGTCGCAGGGCGAGGAGGCGAAGCCGTGAAGATCGGCGTCATCTCCGACACGCACGGAATGTTGCGACCGGAGGTGTTCGAGCTCTTCAGCGGTGCCGATCACATTCTGCACGGCGGTGACGTCGGCCCGCCCGACCTTCTCACGGAGCTGGAGGCGATCGCTCCGGTGACCGCGGTCTGGGGCAATACGGATGGCTTCGGGCTGCGTGCACGCGTTCCGGAAGTAGCCAGGGTCAGCCTCGGGGGAGTGGAGGTGGTGGTGATCCATGGTCACCAGTTCGGTTCCCCGAACCCGACGCGCGTTGCGCGTGCCTACCCGGATGCCGGGCTGGTCGTTTTCGGGCACACCCACGAGGCAGTGATCGAGCGGGTCGGCTCCACCCTGGCAATCAACCCGGGTAGTGCCGGCCCGCGCCGCTTCCGGCAGCCGGTGACCGTCGCGATCGCGACAGTCGGAGAGGCGGGGGCGGACGCCGAACTCGTGTTGCTGCAGGCGGAGAGGCGATGACGATGGTGCCGTTCGCTGGCTCCGGTGGGCTCCGGGCGATCGCCGGTATGGCACTCCTCGCGGGCGCGGCACTGCTTCCGGCGCGGCTCGGTGCACAGCAGGGGGTGGCGGCAGATCCGATCCTGGCGGCAATCGACAGCGTGGCGATGGAGGACTCGCGCGTCGAGGAGCTGGCGCAGGCACTAACCGATTCGATCGGTCCGCGGCTCACGGGAACCCCGGGGATGCAGGCCGCGAACGAGTGGGTGGCGGAGCGCTACCGCGAGTGGGGCATCGGCGTGCGGATCGAGCCATACGGGACCTGGCCGGGGTGGCGCCGCGGCGTGACGCACGTAGACCTGCTGGAGCCTCGCGTGAAGACCCTGCGGGCCATGCTTCACCCGTGGAGCGCTCCGACGAACGGTCCACGCACTGCCAAGGTCGTGCAGTTTCCCGAGGTGGCCCGCAAAGCGGAGCTGGAAGCGTGGCTGGCGGGTGTCCGTGGGCGTGCCGTACTGCTGGACGCGGCACCGGTCACCTGCCGTCCGGCGGAAAGCTGGGAGCGCTGGGGCGGAGAGGAGGCCAGCGCCCGCGTCGAGGATGCTGCGGCGGAGGCGGAGGCCCGCTGGGAGGCTCGGCTTGCCTCCGCCGGAGTCGATTTGCCTCGACTGATCTCCATGCTCGCGGAGGCCGGTGCCACGGCTGTGCTGACCACCGACTGGACGGGGGGTTGGGGCGCCACGCGGCTGCACGGGATGGGGAGCGACCTCATCCCCATGATCAACCTGTCGTGCGAGGACTACGGCCTCCTCTTCCGCCTGGCGGAACGCGGTCAGGGCCCCGTCATTCGGATCGAAGCCGAGGCCGAGTTCCTGGGGCCGGTCCAGGTCGCCAACACCATCGCGACGATTCCGGGGACCGAGCTTCCCGACGAGTACGTGATCCTGTCGGCGCACCTCGACTCGTGGGACGGCGCCTCGGGTGCGACCGACAACGGCACAGGCACGGTGGTGATGATGGAAGCGATGCGGATCCTGAAGGAGGTCTATCCGCATCCCCGCCGGACCATCATTGCCGGGCACTGGAGCGGGGAAGAGCAGGGGATCCATGGCTCCGCGGCGTTTGCCGCGGATCACCCCGAGATCGTGGCGGGCATTCAGGTGGCGCTCAACCAGGACAACGGGACCGGCCCGATCGAGCGGATCTTCATGGAGGGGTTTGCGGAGGTCGCGCCGGTCTTCGAGCAGTGGCTCGCGCAGATGCCGGGTGACCTGGCGGAGGGGATCGAGCTGATCTCGCCGGGAACGCCGAGCGGCGGGACGAGTGATCACTCTTCGTTCATCTGCCGAGGCGCACCTGCCTTCTTCCTCCGTTCCGGCGACTGGGACTACGGGACGTACACCTGGCACACCGAGCTGGACACCTTCGACAAGATCGCGCTGGACGAGGTGCGTCGGAACGCACGCTTCGTCGCCATGCTCGCCTACCTGGCGTCGGAGCATCCGGAGAAGCTGTCGCGCGCCCGCGCCGTCGAGGAGTGGCCGGAGTGCAGGGTGCCGCAGCGGTAGGCGCGCCCTTGGAGCCGGCGAAGCGACTCAGTTGCTCGTCGTGTCTTCCAGGGAGGATTCGTACTGCTCCAGAAGGGTATCGACGGCTGCATCGCGGGCATCCTCGCCCGCGGTTTCCGCTTCGACGCTGCGGAGGGTGACGATGGCCACTTCCGGCGGCGCTCCGAAGCGGACGGGGATGAAGCCGTACCCTGTCCCGCAGGTCACGAACATGACCATCTGGCCGATCCGGTAGAGCCGTTCCGCTCCTTCCACCACAGCCGAGGGAATCGCCTCTGAGTTGAGCCAGCTCAGGCGAGGCGTTCCGGGCACCTCTACGTCGCCGCAGAACACCCCGCCCGCCAGCACGGCGGGAACCCTGTCATTATCGGCCCGCGCACCCAGCACCGGGTTGTGTGAGATCAGGAAGCCCACGCGCGTCCCCGATCCCAGCTGACCGAGAACATAGGCCTGTTCGCCGACCGATTCACCCAGGAGCTCCGCATCAACCCCCACGACGGCGGCGGAATCGCCGCCGTGCTCCAGGATCGCAGTCTCGTTGCGGAGCACCCGCACTCCGGCCTCGGACAGCGTGGCGGCGATCCGCGCCGCCAGGCTGTCGCTGCGCACGTCGCGATCCCCCAGCACCGCGAAGGTGGACACGCCGGATAGTGGGCGGAGCAGCTCGCGCAGCGCGGTCGGATCGGTGCCGTTCCCCAGGTAGTCGCCCAGCAGGACTACCACGTCGGGTTGCTCCGCGACGGCTCTGCGGATGGCGGCCGCCGCCACTTCCCGGTTTCCGCTCCAGAGGTCGAGCTGCAGGTCGGAGATCGCGGCGATCCGCATTCCGTCCCATCCGGGCGGAATGCCGAGCACGTGCAGCTCGACCGGGGTCACGCGGAGGTTCTCCACAGGCGTGGCCCCGTAGATCGATTCGGGAGGAAGCGTGTCCCAGGGATAGACCGGCAGACCGGCGCCACCCTCCGCCGTTTCTTCAGCCGGCTCGGCCTCCGAGCCGCACCCGCCGAGGACCAGAGCAGTGATCGCCAGGAGAAGGTGCAATCGATTCATCACGGGCGCGCGGTCACGCGTAAGGATCCTTATGGGAGAGTGAGCGCCGGGGTGGGAGCAACGCACATGCCACCCTCCGCTGCTCGGGAACGGGCGGACAGTCCCTTGATGGCACGCCGGCGCGCGGGCGGCGTAGGCCCGTCTAGAGGCGCGGTGCGGCTCAGTTCCTCCGGCCTGGTGCGGAACCAGTGCGCCAGCAGCAGGATCTCCTCCACCTTGCGGGTGGAGACCATGGTGCCGCGGGGCTCGGGCGCCTCCAGAATTTCCCGGGCGATCCGGTCTGCCCGTTGGCGCTCCTTCCGGCTGCGGGGATAGGGCATCTCCGCGCGGACGGTTCCGCGACGAACGAGGTACAGCCGGTCGTCTCCGTTCACGCCGGGCAGGACGTAGCGAAAGGTGAGGTTCTCGAGTGCTTCCCGCAGCCGTCCGAATTCTTCGCGGAGCATCTCCAGCCGCATGAGACGGTCGCGCAGGGCAGCGGCATGCTCGAAGTCCCACCGCTCGACCGCGGCCCGCATTCGCTCCTCGATGCGCCGGATGGGCTCGTTGCCGATCCCGTCGAGGAACGCCCTGGCGAGCTCCACCAGGCGCGCATACTCCGCTCGCGTGCAACCGCCCGCGCACGGGCCGGCGCAGAGCGACAGCTCGAAGCGATGACATCGCGGGGTCCGCTCGATCGGAAAGAGCTCGCCCTGATCGGCGTAGTGGATGGGCACCGATTGGGCACAGTCCCGCAGGCCGAGCGCGTCGTTCAGCTCGCGCACCCCGTCGGCGATGCGACGGCCGCCGCGAAAAGGTCCGAAGTAAGTCGCGGCATCGTCCGCGACCTGGCGAACGACGAAGAGGCGCGGCGCCCCGTCGCTCGTCAGCTTGAGGAAGCTGTAGAGCGCATCGCGCCGGTAGCGAACGTTGTAGCGCGGCCGGTAGCGCTTGATCAACCGTAGCTCGCGGAGGAGCGCGGCGAACTCGTTCGGCTCGTAGTCGAACTCGACCCGGCTGGCCTCGCGCACCAGGCGGTAGGCCTTCTCACCCTCTCGGGCGCGGAAGTAGGAGAGCAGCCTAGTCCGAATGGCTTTCGACTTTCCTACGTAGAGGACCTCACCGTCCTCTCCGATCATCCGGTACGTTCCGGGGAGGTTCCGAGCGGACTGGCGTACCTGCTCGCGCAGGGTGGCGGAAGGGGGGACGACGACTGCTGACACTCTCGCTCCCTGGTGAAGAAAAACCGAACCCGGCGAAGATAGACGTGCCGTCGAAGGGGCGAAAGTCTGCAGATGGAAGCCCGCGCTAGCGCTGGCAGGTGGGACAGAAGAAGGTGGAGCGACCGCCCTGGACGATGCGTCGAATCGGCGTACCACAGTTGAAGCAGGGCTCGCCCTCCCGGTCGTACACCTTCAGCCGACGAGCGAACGCCCCCTGCTCTCCGTTGGCGTCGCGATAGTCGAGGATGGTGGTTCCGCGAAAATCGATCGCCTCCTGAAGCACTTCCCGGATCCCCGCGTGCAGGCGGCGCGCCCGGGGGCGGGTGAGCGTGCGCGCCTTCTTTCTGGGATCGATGCCGGCACGAAACAGCGCCTCGCTGGCGTAGATGTTTCCCACGCCGACAACGCGCTTCTGGTCCATCAACCAGGTCTTGATGGCGGTGTTCGACTTTCGTGTCAGCTCGTAGAGCAGCTCGGGAGTGAAGTCGGGGCCCAGCGGCTCGATACCGAGCTTCTTCTCTCGCTTCTCCCACTCGTCGGCGGGTACCAGCTCCAGCCGGCCGAAGCGGCGCACATCGCGATAGAGCATGCGTCGGCCACGGTCCAGGTCGAAGCGAACGCCGAGGTAGTCGGGGAGGGGCGCGTCGGCGGGAACAGCCAGAAGATTCCCCGTCATCCCCAAGTTGACGATAAGCCGGTCGTCGCCCAGGTCCACAACGATGTTCTTCGCCCGGCGCGAGACGGATTTGATCTTCCGGCCTCGCAGCGCGGCCTCGAATTCCCGAGCGTCTCCGCGCACCAGGTCCGGACGGAACACCTCGACGCGCCGGATGGTCGCACCGCGCACCAGCCGCTGCAGGTCCCGGACGATGGTCTCGACTTCGGGTAGCTCGGGCAACGTTCCTCAACTCTTTCAGAAGAAAGAGCCGGTTCGCTCGATCTCCCGCCAGGCGATATCCCGGCGGAAGAAGCTCCGGTCGATGCGGATCCGCTCCGCGCCCCACCGGCTACGGGCAGCGGCCTCGCGTACCGTAGGCGCCAGAGCGGTCACCGCCAGGATGCGCCCGCCCGTCGTGACCAGCTTCCCGTCGTGCTGCGCCGTGCCGGCGTGGAGAACGAGCAGGTCACCGGCTTCGGTGACTTCCGGGGGGATGACCACCTCCATCCCTTTCGGGTAGGAGCCGGGGTAACCATCCGCCGCCACGACGGTGGTCACCGCGGCGCCCGCGCGCCAGCGGAGACCATCGCGCTCCCAGCCGGTGAGCCCCTCTCCGCTCGCGATCGCCAGCATCGGCTCGAGCAGCGAGCTCTCCAGCAACGGCAGGACGACCTGGGTCTCCGGGTCGCCGAAGCGACAGTTGAACTCCACCACGCGTGGCCCGTCGTCCGTGAGCATGAGGCCGGCGTAGAGAAGCCCGCGGAAGGGCCGTCCCTCCTCGGCCATGGCCGCCACCGTCGGGCGCAGGATCTCCCGCGCGATACGCTCGAGCAACTCCGGCGTCGCGATGGAGACGGGCGCATAGGCTCCCATGCCCCCCGTGTTCGGGCCGGTATCCCCCTCGCCTGCACGCTTGTGGTCCTGGGCGGGGAGCATCGGTAGCACGCGCTCGCCGTCGGAGAGGGCGAAGACGGAAAGCTCCTCTCCCCGCATGAACTCCTCGATCACTACCGTGCGTCCGGCTTCTCCCAGGACTGCTTCCGCGAGCAGCGACCGCACCGCCGAGACGGCTTGCTCCGTCGTCTCGCACACGATGGCTCCTTTGCCTGCGGCGAGGCCCGAAGCCTTCACGACCAGCGGTCCACCGCGAGAGCGAACATACTGCTCGGCCGCCGCCGCGTCGTCGAAGGTCGCGAACGCGGCGGTCGGGATCCCGTGGTGCTGCAACAGGCGCTTGGTGAAGGCCTTGGAGCTCTCGATCTCGGCTGCGGCGGCGGTGGGTCCGAAGGCGGGGATGTCGCGCTCGCCGAAGCGATCCACCATTCCCGCGGCGAGCGGAGCCTCCGGCCCGACCACGGCGAGGTCGATCCGATGCTCCGCCGCCCATTCGGGCAGCACCTCGAGCTCCGTGGGATCGATGGGGATCGACTCGGCGATGCCCGTCGTGCCGCCATTGCCCCGGGTGATGAAGAACTCCGCCTCGGGGGCGTCGCGCCGCAGCTTCCACAGCAGGGCGTGCTCGCGCCCGCCATTTCCGACGATCAGGATCCTCACGCTTGTGCCACCTTGCTGAACGCCTGCTCCAGGTCTTCGATCAGGTCTTCCACTGCCTCCACGCCGCAGGAGAGGCGCACCAGACCGTCAGTGACTCCCATCCTCTGCCGCCGATCGACGGGCACGGAGGCATGGGTCATCAGCGACGGCAGCCCGATCAGGCTCTCCACTCCGCCCAACGACTCCGCCAGGGCAAAGATCCGCACGTTCTCCACCAGGGCCTTTGCGCGCTCCAACGAACCCATCTCGATCGAGATCATCCCAGTGAATCCGTCCATCTGACGGCGGGCGAGCTCGTGCTGGGGGTGCGATGGAAGACCGGGGTAGTGCACGGCCTCGACCTCACCGCGACCCTCCAGCCACTCGGCGACGCGCTGCCCGTTTTCGTTGTGGGCGCGCATGCGCAGATGCAGGGTCTTGGTGCCGCGGAGGACCAGCCAGCAATCCCACGGCCCCGGCACCGCACCGGCTGCGTTCTGCAGGAAGCGCAAACGCTCGTGCAGGTCGTCGTCGTTCACGACCACGAGACCGCCCACCACGTCGGAATGGCCGTTGAGGTATTTGGTGGTGGAGTGAACGACGATGTCGGCGCCTAGCTCCAAGGGTCGCTGGTTGTAGGGCGAAGCGAAGGTATTGTCCACGCTGAGCCAGGCACCCGCCTCGTGCGCGATCTGCGCGGCCGCGCCGATGTCGGTGAGGCGCATCATCGGGTTGGTGGGGGTCTCGATGTGCACCAGCCTGGTATTCGGGCGTATGGCGTCGCGGATCTGGTCCAGGTCGTCGGAGTCGACGAAGGTGAACTGCAGACCCATCCGCTCCAGCACCTGTCGGAAGAGCCGGTACGTCCCTCCGTAGACACCCTCTCCGGAGACCACGTGGTCTCCAGCGGAGAGGAGCTTCGCCATGGTGTCGATGGCCGCCAGCCCCGACCCGAACGCAATCCCGTATTTGCCCGACTCCAGCGAGGCGACGTTGGCCTCCAGCGCTTCCCGCGTGGGGTTCTGCGTGCGGGCGTATTCGTAGCCGAGGTGCCGACCCACCTCGGGCTGCACATAGGTCGAGGTCTGGTAGACCGGCGTCATGATGGCGCCCGTCGTCGGGTCGGGACGCTGTCCCGCATGGATTGCGCGGGTATCGAATCTGAGCCTGTCGTCGCGGTCGGACATCATCATCGAAGTTGAGGGATCGTGCGGGCGGGAAGATACCCGAGGTCATCGGCCCGTCGCCACCCCCGGAGGCCGGTATCCGGCGCCACCCTGCTCCCCAAAGGCAGCGGCGCGGCTTCCAGGCGCGGCTTCATTGGATGAGGATTCTCGCCGGCTGCTTGTACGCCGCCAGCTGGCTGCGGCAGATCTCACGCACATCGTCCTCCGTGAGGCTCGCACCCGGTGCCACGTCCACCTGCAGGACGATTTCGTTCTCCCGCACCGGGTCGGGCTGCGCGTAGACGGTGGCTCGTGCGACCCGCTCGTCCCCCTCGATCACCCGTTCCAGCTCGCGCGGGTAGACGTTGAAGCCGGAACGGGTGAACATGGCCTTGAGCAGACCGACGAAGCGGATGAAGCCGTCGGCCTCCTGCCGACCGAGGTCGCCGGTGCGCAGCCAGCCTCCCCGCGACGGTGGATGCTTCCGCGAGGAACCGTCGAGATAGCCCGCGAACACGTTCTCGCCACGCACGCAGATCTCTCCGACTTCGCCGGGTGGCAGGGGCTCGCCATGCGGGTCCAGGACGGCAACCTCCACCCCGGGAACCGGCCGGCCGAGGGTTCCCGGCCGGTTGGGCGGGTCCGGGGAATTGAAGAGGCAAACCGGACTCGCTTCGGTGAGACCGTAACCCTGGCGGAGCGGGATGCCGAGCTTCTCCTCCCAGCGGGTCTGCACTCCAGGGTGGATAGGCGCACCTCCGGACAGGGTGATGCGGAGGGTGTGTGACGGGGTCGGGCTCCGTTCCAGCACGGACAGAATCCCCAGATACATGGCCGGTACGCCGGCCAATACCGTGACGCCCGTCTGCTGCATCAGCTCCAGCGTCCTCACCGGGTGAAAGCGTTCGACCGGGACGATCGCGGCGCCCGCGGCAAGCGCGGCGTTCAGACTCACCGTCAGGCCGAAGGCGTGCACCTGCGGGATGGCAGCGAGCAATCGGTCCTCCTCGGAGAGGCGCATCATCTCCACCGTCGAGCGGAGGTTGGCGAGGAGGTTCCGGTGGCTGAGCACCGCGCCGCGGGCGCGCCCTTCTTCCGCCGCGGTGAAGAGGATCGCGGCGGGCGCGTCACCATCCAGGGGCTGCACCGGCAGCATGTCGGCGGCCGGTAGCGGCAGGACACGCTCCTCGTGGTCTGTCACGGAGCGCACGGCGTCCGGCAGCGAGTCGATGATCAGGACTTGGGCATCCGGCGGAAGGAGGTGTCGCAGGGTCTCGGTGGTAAAGGCCGCGCTCACACCCGCGTCGGCGAATTGCTCCGCGACCTCGCGCGGCGAGTTCACCGGGTTGGTCATGACCGCGGTTCCCCCGGCGCCCAGCACTCCGTACAGGACGCTGGCGAATCGCGGCACGTTGGGCAGCAGCAGGGATATGCGCGTGCCTTCGAGCTGCAGGGCGACGAGAAGCCGGGCGATGCCGGCGGCTTCTGCCGCGAGCTGGCGATAGGAGAGGGTGAGCTCCGGCATCAGGATCGCTGGGCGGTGCGGATCTCTCGCCGCGCGGTCGAAGAGGACGTCGGTGAGGGCTGCGGGCATGGTTGCCGATCGGGTAGTGCTTGGGTCGTGGAAGTGCTTCTCCGAGTCCGCGTGCACAAGGTCTCATCGGGCGGGACCGCGAAGACCGGGCCGTACTCACACGTGGTTTCCGCACTTCGCTTGACTCGCCCCGACCCGGATCTACATTCGGACCGCGCAGCGCGGCGCCCCCCGTCGCGCCAGCAGATCATTGTGAACGTCAAGGACGGGTGATGGATACATCGAAGCTGATGGTGAGCGTCTCCGGAGTGCGCGGCCGCGTCGGCGAGGGGCTGACGCCGGAGGTCATCTCCCATTTTGCCGCGGCTTTCGGCGCGTATGCCGCCGCAAACGGCCCCGGGCGCACGATTGTGCTCGGACGCGATTCGCGCGTGTCGGGACCGATGTTCGCCCGCGCGGCCACGGCCGCCCTGCAATCCGTCGGCTGCGATGTGGTGGACGTCGGCATTGCCCCGACGCCAAGCATTCAGCTGATGGTGGAGGAGTTGGGGGCGGCCGGTGGCCTCGCGGTCACGGCGAGTCACAACCCGATCGAATGGAACGCGCTGAAGTTCATCGGCCCGTCGGGCATGTTCCTCGATGCGGAACAGGGCGCGCAGATGCGCTCGCTGCTGGACGGGGAAATTCCACGGGCAGGTTGGGATGCGCTCGGGGAATACCGGCAGGATGACAGCGCGGTGGAGCGGCATCTGCGCAAGATCCTGGCGATCCCCTTCCTGGACGTGGTGAGGATCAGGTCCCGCCGCTTCAAGGTTGCCCTCGACTGCGTGCGGGGCGCGGGTGGCGCCATCCTGACCCGTCTGCTCGACGAGCTTGGCTGCGAAGTCGAGGCGATCAACCTCGAGCCGGACGGCCGCTTCCCGCGCGAGCCGGAGCCGATCGCGGCCAACCTGGGAGAGCTGGAAGCGCTGGTGCGCAGCAGCGGAGCGGTGGTGGGGCTGGCGACCGATCCGGACGTAGACCGCCTGTCCCTGGTCGACGAGAAGGGTCGCGCCATCGGAGAGGACTACACGCTGGCACTGGCTACGCGGCTGGTCCTGCGGCACCGACCCGGGACGGTGGTGACGAACCTCTCTACCAGTCGCCTGCTGGACGACGTGGCGGAGGCCGCGGGGGCTCGCTTGATCCGGGCGCCGGTCGGGGAGATCAACGTCGCGCGACGCATGGAGGCGGAGCGCGCCACGGTGGGCGGAGAAGGGAATGGCGGCGTCATACTTCCCGACGTTCACCTCACCCGGGATGCGCCAGTGGCTGCGGCCCTGATCATGCAGATTCTCGCCGAAGAAGATCGCCCACTGAGCGAGATCGCCGCCGAGATCGGACACTACGAGATCGTCAAGGAGAAGCTGCCGCGTCCCGACGGTTCGCTGGAGGACGCGTACACCGCCCTGACCGTGGGACTGGCCGCTCCCGAGGCCGACCGCCAGGATGGTCTGCGGCTCTCCTGGCCCGCGCAGCGCCGCTGGGCGCACCTGCGGCCCTCCGGCACCGAGCCGATCGTCCGCATCATTGCCGAGGCACCTACCCGAGAAGAGGCTGAGGCGCTGGTGGAATCACTGCGCGCCGCCCTGCCCGCTTCCTGAATCACCCGAGAACACCAGAATCAATGTGCGGGATCATTGGCTATATCGGCGGTCGCCAGGTCGCTCCGCTGCTGCTCGAGGGCCTTCGTCGTCTCGAGTATCGCGGATACGACTCGGCCGGCATTGCGGTGGTGTCGAACGGCGCTATCCAGGTGCGGAAGGAGGCGGGCAAGATCGCCGAGCTGGCGCGTCTGCTCGAGGAGAAACCGGTCTCGGGGGTGTACGGGATCGGCCACACCCGGTGGGCAACACACGGTGCGCCTACCACGAAGAACGCTCACCCGCATGTCGGCGAGAACGCCGACATCGCGCTGGTGCACAACGGCATCATCGAAAACGCCGCCACGCTGCGCCGCAAGCTCCAGGAGCTCGGACATCAGTTCACCTCGGATACGGATACCGAGGTCCTCGTGCATCTGATCGAGGAGAGCTACAACCGCACTGACGGACGTTCGGGGGAGTCCCTGGAGCGGGCGGTCGAAGCGGCGCTGAGCCAGGTGGAGGGCACCTACGGCATCGCGGTGCTGTCCACGCGTGACCCTCAGAAGATCGTCGCGGCGCGGTTGGGCAGCCCGCTGCTGATCGGCGTCGGCCCGAACGACGAGACCTTCGTCGCTTCCGACGCCGCCGCGGTGATCGCGCACACCCGCGACGTCGTCTATCTCGACGACGGTGACATGGCCACCATCACGGCGCACGGATACACGATCCACCGCCGCGGTCAGGGTCCGGTGAATCGGCCGATCAACCGCCTAGAATGGGATCTCGGGGAGGTGGAGCGCGGGGGATACCCGCACTTCATGCTCAAGGAGATCATGGAGCAGCCCCAGACTCTGCGCGAGACCATGCGGGGCCGGCTGCTGGAGGAAGAGGGGACGGTGAAGCTGGGCGGCCTCACCGGGATGGACGAGGAGCTGAAACAGATCGAGCGCGTGATCATCCTCGGCTGCGGCACCTCGTGGCATAGTGGCCTGATCGGCGAGTACATGCTGGAGGACATCGCCCGCGTGCCGACGGAGGTCGAGTACGCCTCGGAGTTCCGCTACCGCCGACCGGTCATCGAGCCGAACACGCTCGCCATCGCCATCAGTCAGTCGGGGGAGACGGCGGACACCCTCTGGGCGATGCGGGAGGCCAAGCAGCAGGGAGCCACCGCGCTGGGAATCGTCAACGTGGTCGGCTCCACCATCGCCCGCGAAACCGACGCCGGCATCTACTTGCACGCGGGTCCGGAGATCGGTGTGGCTTCGACCAAGGCCTTTACCTCCCAGGTGGTCGTGCTGGCGATGCTCACGGTCCATCTGGGCCGCCTGCGGGGAACGCTCCCCGCTTCCCGTGGCCGCGAGATCGTGCGGGCGCTGAGCCGGCTCCCGGAACAGGTAGCGGAGATCCTGGCGCTGGCTCCAGCCATCCAGGAGCTCGCCGAGGAATACAAGGATCACCCCAACTTCCTGTACCTCGGTCGCGGCTACAACTTCCCGGGGGCGCTGGAGGGAGCGCTCAAGTTGAAGGAGATTTCTTACATCCACGCGGAGGGATACCCGGCGGCCGAGATGAAACACGGCCCGATCGCCCTGATCGACGAGAACATGCCGGTCGTGGTGATCGCCCCGAAGGACGCCGTGTACGACAAGGTCAAGTCGAACATCGAGGAGGTGAAGGCCCGGGGAGGTCGCGTGGTGGGCGTGATCACCGAGGGGGATACCGAGCTGCTTCGGCACCTGGACCACGTGATCCAGATTCCGCGGACCCACGACGCGCTCACTCCCATCCTGGCGGCCATTCCCTTGCAGCTGTTGGCGTATTACATCGCCGTACTGCGGGGGTGTGACGTGGATCAGCCGCGGAACCTGGCCAAGAGCGTGACGGTCGAGTAGGCTCGTCGCCGCGGAGCAGCTCGCCCGCCGGCCATGGCGTGACCGCAGGATGCCGCCCCACGGCCCATCGCGGGGCGGTTTCGCTTTCATCGGAGAGAAGCTGGAAGACAATAAGTTCGGAGAACGGCGGAGATGCGTGTCGTACTTCAACGGGTGTCCCGGGCGCGCGTGACGGTTGACGACACGGTGACCGGGGAGATCGGGCGGGGGCTGCTGCTGCTGGTGGCGTTCACTGAAGGGGATTCGGAGGAAGCGCTGCGCTGGATGGCCGACAAGGTCGCCGGGCTGCGGGTCTTCTCCGACGCGGAGGGGAAGATGAACCTGTCCGTCGATGAGGTCGGCGGCGGTCTGCTCGTCGTTTCCCAGTTCACCCTGTATGGAGACAGCAGCAAGGGCCGCCGCCCGAGCTTCATTCAAGCCGCTCCGCCGGATATCGCAATCCCGTTGTACGAGCGGTTCATCGAGCTGCTGCGAGAGCCCGGGCGCCATGTCGAAACAGGCGTTTTCGGAGCCATGATGAAAGTGGAGCTGGTCAACGACGGCCCCGTGACGCTGGTGCTCGAGCGCTGAGACCGGACTCGCGCGGCAAGAGTGGCGAGCACGCCGGATGCGGCTCGCGAGAGAGATCGTTACGCGTTATGCGCCCGCTGCCGACCACCCCTGGATGATGAACCAAGCGCCCTCGCTGATCCTCGCTTCGCGCTCCCCTCGGCGCGCCGAGCTGCTCTCGAGGTTGGGACTGAGCTTCGAGATCGTTCCGGCCGAGATCGATGAGAGCTACCGCGGCGACGAGATGCCGGCCGTGCACGCGGAGCGGCTCGCCCGGGAGAAAGCCATCGCGGTCGCCCGGGAATACCCTCACGCTCTGGTGATCGGGTCCGATACGATCGTCATCATCGACAACCTCGTCCTCGGCAAGCCAGCCGATCGCGCCGAGGCGGTGCGCATGTTGCGCCGCCTGGCGGACCGGGAGCACGAGGTCTACACCGCGGTGGCGGTGGCGCAGGGCACACGGATTCATTCCGCCGTGGAGCCGGTTCGCGTGCGCTTCCGCCCTCTCGACGACCGTGAATGCGAAGACTACGCGGACACGGGGGAGCCGATGGACAAGGCGGGCGCGTATGGCATCCAGGGCTTTGGCTCGGCGCTCGTCGAATCCATCCAGGGCGACTATTTCGCGGTGATGGGGCTGCCCGTCGTTCGCACCCTGGAGCTGCTGCGTCGGCACGGTTGGCGCTACGCTTTCGGACAGGGTCTCGTCCCCGCCACGCGGTGAGCGCTCCCATGGGCTTTCTCTTCTGCCTCTGCCTCAGCCTCTCCCCGCAGGAGCCCCCGGACCACTGGTTCGCCGAGGACAAGGTCAAGCATTTCTTCACCTCCTTCGCTGCCACCACCATCAGCGCCAGCGGCGCGCGCATGCTCGGGTTGGATGCGCGCGCGGCCGCGTATGCCGGCGCGGGTGCCGCGGGGGCCCTGGGCCTGTGGAAGGAGGTGCGCGACTCACGGGTTCCGGGTGCCACCGCTTCGATCAAAGACCTCGTCTGGGATGGGGCGGGGATCGCCGCCGGAACCGCCGTGATGCTCCAGGTGAGGTGACCGGGCGGCCGAACTTCCGGTGGCCGCCGGCCAGAGTGTGTCCACAGTGCGTCGTCACGAGTGCAACCTGACCTCCCCCGAGGGGTAAAAGCCGACCTCCGGATTCGATTTCTGTCCGATCTGGCGCGAGGGTGCGTGCCCTTTCACCGTCCCTGATGCGGGGCTATATTGCGGGCATTCGCACGCACTCGTCTGGCGGAGGCCAAGGTGAAGAAGCAACGGAAGTTCCTGGTCGGGGGTGTGGTCGTCGCGGGCCTGGTCGGCTACCTCATGGTGACTGGCATGCAGGACTCGATGGTCTATTACCACACGCCCACCGAGCTGGTGGCGAAGGCCGCCGCGGATCCCAGCTACGGAGAGGTGGGCGTGAAGGTTGGAGGGCGAGTCGTCCCGGGGACCGTCCACTTCGACCAGCGCAACCTCGACCTCCGCTTCATCCTGGCCGACATCGAGAATCCGGATACTCGTTTTCCAGTGCACTACCAGGGCCCGCTGCCCGATACCTTCCAGGAGGGTGGGGACGTGGTCGTCGAGGGAAAGTACAGCCCGGGTGGTGAGTTCGAAGCAGTGACCCTCCTCACGAAGTGCGGCTCTCGCTACGAAGCCGGCCCGGAGGCATACCAGACGTGACACAGATTGGCGGCGTAGCTCTCTGGATCGCGCTCGCTCTCGCGATATGGGGAGCGGGCGCGGCTTTCCTGGGTGGGCGAGTCCGCCGCGGTGACCTCGTTCTCTCCGCCGAGCGCTCGGTCTATGCGGTTTTCGCCCTCCTGGCGATCGCTGCGGGAGCAATCATCGCCGCTTTCCTTCGCAACGAATACCAGTACCAGTACGTCGCCGGATATTCCAACCGGGAGCTTTCAACCTTCTACAAGGTTGCGGGCCTCTGGGCGGGTCAGACCGGCTCTCTCGTTTTCTGGGCGCTGCTCCTGGCCTTCTTCGCGACCCTCGCGGTGGTTCAGAATCGCCGCAGGAATCGCGAATTCATGCCGTTTGTGGTAGGGACGCTCCTCACCGTCCTGGCCTTCTTCCTGGTCGTCATCGTCTTCGCCTCCAATCCGTTCAAGCTGCTCCCGTTCACTCCCGCCGACGGTCAGGGATTGAACCCGCAGCTCCAGAACTACTGGATGACGATCCACCCGCCCACGCTCTACCTGGGCTTCACCGCTTTCACGATCCCCTTCTCGTTCGCGATCGCGGCGCTGCTGACCGGGCGGTTGGATACTCGCTGGATCACCACCACACGCCGCTGGACGCTGCTCGCGTGGTTCTTCCTGACGTGCGGCATCATCTTCGGGATGATGTGGGCGTACGTGGAGCTCGGCTGGGGCGGGTATTGGTTCTGGGATCCGGTCGAGAACGCGTCGCTGCTTCCCTGGCTCACCGGCACCGCTTATCTGCACTCGGTGATGATCCAGGAGAAGCGGGGGATGCTCAAGATGTGGAACGTCTACCTGATCCTGGGGACGTTCCTGCTCAGCGTCTTCGCCACCTTCCTGACGCGGTCCGGGCTCATCGAGTCGGTGCACTCATTCGCCCAGAACACCACCATCGCTTTCATCTTCCTGGGCTTCCTCTCGCTCCTGACGCTGGTCAGTGCCGGCCTGACGTGGTGGCGGCGAGACAGCCTGCGCCCGGAAGCCGAAGTGGAGAGCTTCCTCTCGCGCGAGGCGGCTTTCCTCGCGAACAACCTGCTCTTCGTGGGGGCGATGTTCGCGGTGCTGTGGGGGACCACCTTCCCGCTGATCTCCGAGGGGATCTTCGGTCAGAAGATCTCGGTGGGTCCGCCCTTCTACAACCGGGTGAACATCCCGATCGGGCTGATGCTGCTGGCGCTGCTCGGCATCGGGCCGATCATCGCCTGGCGGCGGGCGAGCCCGCGCAACCTGAAGCGCAACTTCACGCTCCCGTTGGTGGCGGGCGTGCTGGTGGGGGCCGCGCTGTGGCTCCAGGGGGTGCGCCACGCGCAGGCATTGCTCACCTTCGCGCTCGGCGCCTTCGTCATGGCGACGATCGTGATCGAGTTCCAGAAGGGAACCCGTGCACGTAGAGCGATCGAGAAGGAGGGCACCGTGAAGGCCTTTTTCTCGCTGCTCCAGCGCAACCGGCGGCGGTACGGCGGATACATCGTGCACGCGGGGCTCGTCGTGACTTTCATGGGCTTCGCCGGTCAGGCGTACGACGTGGAGGAGCAGTTCGTCCTCCAGCCTGGCGATACGGCGCAGGTCCGCTCGCCTTTCGGTCACACCTACACGCTCACCTACCAGGACATGTCGTGGTACACGGCCACGAACATGACCAAGCTGATCGCCTCGCTGTACGTGTCGAAGGATGGCCGCCCCGCGGGCGTGATGACGGCCGAGCAGCGCGCCTACCGCCAGCGCCCGGAGACCTCGACGGAGGTCGGGATCAAGCGGGCGTGGAACGAGGATCTTTACGTGATCCTGGCGGGCGTGGACGACGCCAATGCTGTGCTCCAGGGGACGAATCAGCGGCCGCTGACCACCTTCCGGATCCTGGTGAACCCTCTCGTTCCGTGGATCTGGCTCGGCGGGCTGATCATGGCCATCGGGACGCTGATCGCCATGTGGCCGACGGCACCGGGAGCGGTGCGCCCGCGGCCCGCGCGCGCTCCCGCGCCCGCTCGCGAACCGGAGCCGGACCTCGTGGGGGCGGCATGAAGCGCGTGGTCTTTGCGCTGGTGCTGCTGGTTGCGACGACGCTCGGTTCCGCCCAGGCGCAGTTGCAGGTGCCCAAGCTGACCCCCGAGCAGGAGCGCACGGCGGTGGCGGCTATGGAGCGGCTCCGCTCGCCGGTCACCCCGTTCCACACGGTGGACATGTGCCCGAGCGTGCCGGCCCTGCGTGACACGATCCGGCTCGCCGCCGCGCAGGGCATGACCACGGAGCAGATCGTCGAGGACGTGGTCGCGCGCTACGGCGAGGAGGTGCGCCTCCTCCCGAAGCGCAGCGGCGTGGGGCTGCTCGCGTGGATCGCCACCCCGCTGCTCCTGCTCGCCGGCGCGGTGCTGGTCTTCGTTCGCCTGCGGCGTGGGCAGGAGACGCTCGCCGCGGTGGGTGAACGCCAGGAGGAGAGCGATCTCACCGAGGAGGAGCGGGACCGGCTGGCGGCGGCCCTGCGCGATTGGGAACGGTCCGGGGAGGTGGAGCCCTGACGCTGTTTCTATTTGCCGTTGCTCTGGGGGTTCTCGCAGCAGGTTGGGTGGTGGTTCCGCTGATCTTACGCCGGCTCGCCCTGCTCGAGGACGCTTCACCGGCGCGACTCGTCGACGCCGAAGCTCGGCGGCGCGTGGCGCTCGCCTCGCTGCGTGAAGTCGAGTACGATCGCGTAAGCGGCAAACTGGACGACGAGGACTATCAGCGTCTGAAGGCGAAGCTCGAACGCGAGGCCCTCGCTGCGCTCGCGGCCGCCGAGGCCGCGGGAGGCGCGGCCGGGGCCGGGGCCGAGGGGACAGGAAGCCCTTCTGCCTCGAGCTCTCCCGTAAGGCATTCCTGTGGCTTCGTGAACCCGCCCGCGAGCCGTTTCTGCGCCGGGTGCGGCCGGCCGCTGGTCTGACCGCGTGGGAACGGGGTCCGCCGCGGCCGCCGTGCTCGAGGCGCGGCGCGTGGAGAAATGGTTCGGTGGCCATCCCGCCGTGCAGAAGATCGACTTCTCCCTTTCCCCCGGCGAATTCCTCACCATTTTCGGGCCCAACGGGGCGGGGAAGACCACCCTTCTGCGGCTCCTTGCGGGATCGCTCCGACCGACCCGCGGCGAGGTGCTGCTGTCGGGTGCTCCACTGGACTACGACGAGACCGCGTGGCGTCGTCGCATTGGCGTGCTCTCCCACCGGACCTTCCTGTACGGACACTTCAGCGCGGTCGAAAATCTCAGGCTTTACGGACGGCTCTACGGGGTGGACGCAGTCTCCGAGCGGATCGAGGCGGGCTTGAGGCAGGTCGGCCTGTGGGAGCGGCGAGACGACCGGGTCGGCACCTATTCGCGGGGAATGCAGCAACGACTGGCACTCGCGCGGACGCTGCTGCACGACCCGGAGATCGTTCTCCTGGACGAGCCGTACACCGGCCTGGATCCTCACGCGGCCGCGATGCTGCGCGGCGTCCTCGATCACCTGCGCGACGGGCGGCGAGCGGTAGTGTTGGTCACCCATAACCTGTCGCAGGGACTGGAGCTCGCAGATCGCGTGGTGGTGCAGGTCGCCGGGCGGTGGGTCTCCGACGAGCCCCGCAGCTCGATCGATCCGGTGGCGTTCGAGCGGGTCTACACCGAGCGCGTCGGCGGATTGGCCTGATCGTGCTCGACTTCGTTCGGCAGGCGGGCATCATCGCGGGGAAGGATCTCCTGCTCGAGCTGCGGTCGCGGGGGCGGATTGCCAGCATGCTCGTGTTCGCCGCCCTCGTGGCGGTGGTTTTCGCCTTCGCCCTCGATCCGACCGAGCCGGTGCGCGACGTGGCCGGCGCGATGCTGTGGGTTACGGTCGTGCTCGCGGCCCTGCTCGGGTTGGGTCGGGCGTATGTCGTCGACCGGGAGGAGGATGCGCTCACCGGCCTGCTCCTCACGCCGGTGAACCGCGGGGCGCTCTTCATCGGGAAAGTGGTGGCCAACCTGGTGCTGCTGCTGATCACCGAGCTGATCATCTTCCCGGTGTACGGCCTCTTCTTCCAGCTCCCCCTCTGGGATCCGCTGCCGACCCTGGCGCTGGTGGTCGTCCTCGCGAGCGTGGGGGTGGTGGCGGTGGGTACGTTGTTCGGCGCGATGACCATCAGCACGCGCTTGGGGGAGACCCTCCTCCCGGTGCTTCTCTTGCCCCTGGTCATCCCCGTGGTTATCTACGCCGCGAGCGCGACGCAGCGTCTGCTAGTCGGGCGGCCCACAGCCGAGGTCTTGGGCAGCCTCAAGATGCTACTTGCGTTCGACATCGTTTTTCTGGTGGTCTGCACGCTGGCGTACCCCTCGGTGGTGGAGGAGTGAGTAGGCGTCGCGGCTGCCGGCCGCCGTGGAGATACTCGAACCCGATCTGGGGATGGACCCTGTTGTGCAATCGGATCTCGGCCCGCTGAAGCCGATTCGCCGATGGGCGGTGCGGCTGACGGTGCTGGGCGGGCTGCTGGTGCTGGTCGCGCTCTGGATGGTCTTCTTCTACGCTCCCACCGAGCGGGAGATGGGGATCATCCAGCGGATCTACTACATCCACGTTCCGACCGCCTGGCTCGGCGAGTTGGCGATCGGCATCCTCGCCCTCTGCTCGCTGGGGTATCTCTGGCTGCGGGATGACCGGCTGGACGCGATCGCCGTCTCGTCGGCTGAGCTGGCGCTGCTCTTCCTCACCGCGACCCTGACCGCGGGCCCGCTCTGGGCCCGGGTGGCGTGGGGGGCGTGGTGGGTCTGGGATGCGCGGCTCTCCTTCACGCTGATTCTCTGGTTCATCAACATCGGCTACTTCATGCTGCGGGGGGCGGCGGAGAACCCCGAGCAGGGCAAGCGCTTCGCCTCCATCCTGGCGCTGGTCGCGGCGGCCGACGTCCCGCTGATCCACATGAGCGTCTACTGGTTCCGGACTCAGCACCCAAAGCCGGTGGTAATGAACCCGGAGGGGCCGACGGCCGCGCCGGAGATCGTGCAGACTCTGCTCTTTTCGACGCTGGCCTTCACCGTTCTCTTCGCCGGCCTGCTGCTCTACCGCTACGGCTTCGAGCGCCTCAAGCGGCATCTGGATTTGCTGCGCGCCCGGGCGGGTTACGATGGCGGCTCGATGGAAGGGGCGGTGCGGCGATGAAGGGGGCGATCATCGCGCTGCTCACGGCATTGGCACTGGCGACCACGCCCACGATGGGGAATGCGGCTCCGCAGCTACCCTCCGCGGCACCCGCCGCGGAGCAAGGGCCAGCGGTGCAGGCGGAATCCGATGGCCCTCAGGAGCCGACCGGGCTACCGCCCCGCGCCGCGCCACCGCGGACGATGCACGCCCAGTGGCCGGTCTTTGGTCTGTTCGCGGTGACCTGGGTCGCAATCATCGGCTACCTGATCGCCACGGGACGGCGCGCGGAGCGCCTGGCGGGCGAGCTCGAGGTCTGGGAGGCGCGGCGATGAGCGGGCACCGAACCAGTCGACTGACCAGCCGACGTCGACCGGTTGTCGATAGGGTAGCGATCATGGCCGGCCTGGATCGCGGCGATCGGGGTAGTTCCCTGCGATGTGCACTGCGGGTAGTGGTGATCGCGCTGGCGGCGGCGATTATTCCCCTACCGCTGTGGGCGGCGCAGGCTGAGCTGCAAAGGTCGCTGGCGAGCACGGAGGCCCAGCCGCCATTGGTTGGTGCGGAGGTCGAAGCAAGCGATGTCGAGCCGGCTCGGGCGAGCGCGGAGGCAGAACCGCGTCAGGCGGGCACGGATGCCCAACTTGCGCGAAGCAGTCCAGGCGCCGAGGAGGCGCTGAGCGTGGCGCTGCAAATGGATAGTCTGGATAGCGGTGCGGTTCAGGATGGTACCGAACAACCCCGGGGCGCTGCAGGGTCCGAGGCCGCGGTCCGAGCTGGAGGATCCGATCCGCTGCCGACGCCCGACCAGAGGCGTGCCTATCTGCACGTCTTCATCGCCTTCGGCGTGGCCTGGGCGTTGATCCTGGGGTACGTGGTGCTCCTCGGTCGACGAATCGCCGAAGCGCGGCGCCAGTTCGAGCGGATGCGGCAAGGGTAGGCGCTCCCAAGCTCGAGCGCCGTGCAGACAGGTACAGGAAGATGTTTATCGCTCCGGGCGGCTGTCGGCCGCTCGGGGCGGTTCTCGTTCAGGGTGAAGGAGGTCGGGTCGTGCACCTGTACAAAAGGGCGGGTGGCGAAACAACTGGCGGCTGGTACATTGGAGGTGGACCGTCCCCGGGGCGGCTTGTCCCTTGCGGGGCAGGGAAACGGCGCATGCCGCGCGGGTTTTCGTGCCCCGCCGACGCAGGGTTGAAGAGGGCTCGGTCTCGAAGTGCTCAACTCACCACAGAACGGAGGTCATGCATGGCCCAGTACTCGCTGCCGGATCTGCCGTACGCCTACGATGCGCTCGAGCCGCACATCGATGCGCGCACGATGGAGATTCACCATACCAAGCATCACCAGGCCTACGTCAACAATCTGAACGCCGCGCTGGAGAAGCACCCCGAATTCCAGGCGCCCGAGAGCGTAGACGAGCTGCTGCGCAACTTCAACCGCGTGCCGAGCGACATCCAGACCGCGGTCCGGAACAACGGGGGCGGGCATTCCAACCACTCGCTCTTCTGGCAGATCATGGGTCCGAACGCGGGTGGGGAACCAAGCGGGGCTCTCGCTGACGCGATCCGCTCCGCGTTCGGCGATTTCGCCAGCTTCCGTGAGCGGTTCAACAATGCCGCGAAAGGCCGCTTCGGGAGTGGCTGGGCGTGGCTGGTGGTGGACGGTGGATCGCTGCAGGTGGTCGACACCCCGAACCAGGACAGCCCGTTGATGGAGGGGCGCACGCCGATCCTCGGTCTGGACGTCTGGGAGCACGCCTACTACCTGAAGTACCAGAACCGCCGCCCGGACTACATCGAGGCGTGGTGGAACGTGGTGCGGTGGGACGAAGTCGCGCGGCGCTTCGAGGCGGCAAAGCGGTAGCGATCGAGATCGATCGGGAACCCGCGGAAGACTTCTTCCGTACCGAGAGAGTGGTGAGATCTTCCGTCACCACTCTCCCTTTTTTCATGTACTCTACCTGCCTCTTCTGCAAATCGAACCTCGGCGCGAACGAGGCGCTCGAGGACTTCCCGGTAGGTCGGCGGATTGCCTTCGACTCGGCTCGTGGCCGCCTGTGGGTCGTGTGCCGATCGTGTGGCCGCTGGAACCTCTCGCCGCTGGAGGAGCGCTGGGAGGTCATCGAGCAGTGCGAGCGGCGTTTCCGCGACACCCGACTGCGAGTCTCCACTGAGAACATCGGCCTGGCGCGGCTCCTGGAAGGACTGGAGCTGGTGCGCATCGGGTCGCCCCAGCGGCCGGAGATGGCGGCATGGCGCTACGGTGACCAGTTCGGCCGGCGACGGCGGCAGGCGCTGATCGGTGCTGGGCTTGGACTGGGGGTGCTGGGGGCGGTGATCGCGGGCGGGGCGGCGGCGGGGATCGGCGTGGCTGCCTTCGGAGGAGTGTACGGCAGCATCATCGACCGGATCGTTCGCGGGGATCCGAAGAAGGTGATTACCACCCTGCCGGACGAGTCGGGCGGAACGGTTCGGGTGCGCCGGCGCGACGCGGACAGGCTCCGCCTGCTCCGGCACCGGGACGGGGAATGGCGTCTCCAGCTGCGTGCCGGCAAGCGGGAGCTGATCTATCACGGGGAGGCTGCGGTGCGCGCTGCTGCCGGCATCCTCCCCACGCTCAACCGGTACGGCGGAACGAGAAAGCACGTGACCGGCGCGGTGGATTTCCTGGAGCACTCGGGTGGTGTCGAGGAGACCTTCCGCAACGCGGCCAGGCTGGCGGCCGGGGAGAAGGGGGCCGTGGGAAAGTTCCCGTACGACATCCGCCTAGCGCTGGAGATGGCGGCCCACGAGGAGGCGGAGCGCCGCGCGCTCGAGGGAGAGCTCGCCGAGCTGGAGAGGGCATGGCAGGAGGCGGAGGAGATCGCGGCGATCTCCGATCGGCTGTTGATTCCGCCCTCTATCGACGAGTGGATTCGTCGCCTGCGTCACGGATCGGGGGAGGCGTGACCCCTTCGGCAGCCGTTCGCCTACCCCCACCTGGCTTCCCCGCGTAGGTTGGGGATCGCACTTCCGATCGTGCTCGCGCCTGCTGATGAGTGACCGTCCAGAGATCGTCGACCTGCGCTCCGATACGGTAACCCGCCCCACGCCGGGCATGCGTCGCGCCATGGCGGAGGCTGAAGTCGGGGATATGGTCCTGGGCGACGATCCCACCGTGGAGCGGCTGGAGCGTCGGATGGCGGAGGAGCTGGGGCAGGAGGCGGCGCTCTTCTTTCCCAGCGGCGTGATGGCGAACCAGACCGCCGTGCTGGTGCTGGCTCGGCCGGGGACGGAAGCGGTGATCGATGCAGGTGGGCACCTGCTGAACTACGAGGAGGCAGCAGCGCGGCGTGGGCAGGGGTTCAGCTGCGCGGAGTGCAGACGCGAGATGGGTTGCTGGAGGCGAGCCAGGTGAAGGCAGCGATCCGGCCGCGCTCGCCGCATGTGGTCCAGACGTCGCTGCTCTGCCTGGAGAACACGCACAACGCGGCGGGTGGTCGCGTGCTCCCGGTGGAGCGCATGCGGGAGCTGGTGGAGGTGGCGCGAGAGCACGGTGTGGCGGTGCACCTGGACGGCGCGCGGCTCCCGAATGCAGCGGTCGCGACCGGGCGGAGGATGCGCGACTGGGCAGAGCAGGCGGATACGGTGATGGTGGCGTTCACCAAGGGGCTCGGAGCGCCGGTGGGGGCGGTGCTGGCGGGGTCGGCGGAGCGGATGGAGAGCGCGAGGCGGATCCGGCGGCGGCTAGGCGGGGGGATGCGGCAAGCAGGCGTGCTGGCGGCCGCGGCGCTGTACGGGCTGGATCATCATTTCGCGGCGCTGGCCGAGGATCACCGGCGGGCCCGTCGGTTGGCGCAGCGGGTGCGCCACGTCCCTGGCCTGGTGGTGGAGGAGCCGGAGACGAACATCGTCATGCTGGACCTGGAGGAGGCCGATGCGCTCAGCGTGCTGGATGCCCTTCACGCGGAAGGAGTGTGGATGACGCAGTTCGGCCCTCGGCGCCTGCGCGCAGTGCTGCATCGAGACGTGGACGATGCGGGGGTCGAGCGGGCGGCAGAGGCAATCGAGGCGGTGATGACTTCCGTGCTTGCGTCGGTCTCCGGATCTTCGTAATTTGTTCGGGAATTCGCCGGCTGGCGAACCTCCGGGAGCGCCAATGGGCGTGCCGCTACCCGCAGCCGAAGAGGACCCATGGTCATGGTTGAAGTCAGTGAAGACAAGAAGAAAGCGCTGAACGTAGCGGTTGCGCAGATCGAGAAGGCGCACGGCAAGGGGTCGATCATGCGGTTGGGGGTGGACGGCCCGAAGGTGCAGGTCGCCGCAATCCCTACCGGCGCGATCAATCTGGACGCGGCGATCGGAATCGGGGGGATCCCTCGGGGCCGGATCACGGAGATCTATGGCCCGGAGTCCTCGGGGAAGACGACGCTCTGCCTGCACGTGATCGCCAACGCGCAGCGCGCGGGGGGAATCGCCGCCTTCATCGACGCGGAGCACGCGCTGGACATCCAGTACGGCCGCAAGCTCGGCGTCGATGCCGACAACCTGCTCGTCTCGCAACCGGATACGGGTGAACAGGCGCTGGAGATCGCGGAGACGCTGGTGCGCAGCAACGCGATCGACGTGCTGGTGATCGACTCGGTGGCGGCACTGGTGCCGCGGGCGGAGATCGAGGGGGAGATGGGCGACAGCCACGTCGGCCTCCAGGCGCGCCTGATGAGCCAGGCTCTGCGCAAGCTCACCGGGGCCATCAATCGGTCGCAGTGCGCCGTCATCTTCACCAACCAGATCCGTGAGAAGATCGGGGTGATGTTCGGCAACCCCGAGACGACCACCGGCGGGCGTGCGCTGAAGTTCTACGCCTCGCTGCGCATGGACATCCGCCGCATCGGCGCCATCAAGGATCGGGACGAGCTGGTCGGCAACAAGACCCGGGTGAAGATCGTCAAGAACAAGGTCGCGCCCCCCTTCAAGCAGGCGGACTTCGACATCATGTTCAACGTCGGGATCGACCACTACGGGATCCTCGTGGACGTCGGCGTCGAAGCGGACATCATCCAGAAGTCCGGCGCCTGGTTCTCGTACGGAGACGTCCGGCTGGGGCAGGGGCGCGAGAACGCCAAGGCCTTCCTGCAGGAGAACCCGCCGCTCGCGCAGGAGATCGAGGCGCGGGTGAAGGAGGTCCTCGGCATCCGCGGTGGGCCCGCCGCCACGGATGACGGACCCTCGGCGGGTCCGCTCGACGACTGATCGCGCTCCGCGATTCAAGAAGCTTCGGTATCGATACCAAACGGCGCCCCGCTCCGACGGGGCGCCGTTTGGTTCTTGAGGCAGGGACTCGTCTCCAAGCGTGGACTTCGCCTTCGGTGGGAATCTCGTCTCGAGCAGGGATCTCGTGTTCGAGCGGCTTTGTCCTTTGGATAGGGAGCCGTTGTCTTCGATTGGGGGCGCCGTTGTGTTCAGGCGTCACCGTTTGTCGTCACTGGGCGGGGCGCCTTTGTCTTTGCGGGAGCCGCACCCTGAGTTCCGAGCTTCCGGGGGAGTCACACCTTGAGCCGCAAGTGGCGCGCGAGTTATGTTATCGGACTCGACATTCCCATGCTCCCGCAAATACATGCGCGCCGACGAGATCCGTTCCCGCTTTCTCGATTATTTCGCCCGGCAGGGTCACGAAGTCGTCCCCTCGTCGCCCCTCGTGCCGGCCGATGATCCCACGCTGCTCTTCACCAACGCGGGGATGGTGCAGTTCAAGCGCGTCTTTCTCGGCCTCGAGAAGCTCCCCTACACCCGTGCAACCACCTCGCAGAAGTGCGTGCGCGCGGGCGGCAAGCACAACGACCTGGAGCAGGTGGGGTTCACCGCTCGGCATCACACCTTCTTCGAGATGCTGGGGAACTTCTCCTTCGGCGACTACTTCAAGCGCGACGCGATTCGCTTCGCCTGGGAGTTCCTCACCGTCGAGCTGGGGATGCCGCCCGAGAAGCTGTGGGTTACCGTCCACTACTCCGACGATGAGGCGGCGCAGCTCTGGGAGGAGATCGCGGGGATATCTCCAACGAGGATCTTCCGGCTGGGCGACAAGGACAACTTCTGGCAGATGGCTGAAACGGGGCCCTGCGGTCCCTGCTCGGAGATTCACTACGATCTCCGGCCGGAGGGGGAGGTGGGGAGCCCGATCGGTCTGGAGGAGTTCGTCGAGCGTGGTGACCGGGGCGAGTTCCTGGAAATCTGGAACCTCGTCTTCATGCAGTTCGACCGCGACGCCGACGGTGAGCTTCATCCGCTCCCGGCGCCGTCCATCGACACGGGTGCAGGGCTCGAGCGGATTGCCTCGGTCATGCAGGGGGTGCGGTCGAACTACGACACCGACCTGTTCAAGCCGCTGATCCTCGCCGCGGCCGACCGGATCGGCATCCCCTACGAAGCCGAGAGTCCGCAGGGGGTGAGCTACCGGGTGCTCGCCGACCACGCACGCGCGACCGCCTTCCTCCTGGCCGACGGAGTGTACCCCTCCAACGAGGGGCACGGCTACGTGCTCCGGCGCATTCTCCGTCGGGCGGTGCGCCACGCATGGCTCCTCGGTCGGCGCGAGCCGACGCTGGTCCACGTGGTCGAGTCGGTGATCGAGCGGATGTCCGACGTGTACCCCGAGCTGCTGGCCCGGCGGGATCACCTGCTGCGTACGACCCGAGCGGAGGAGGAGCGCTTCCTCTCGACCATCGACGAGGGGATGAAGCGCTTCGATGAGATCGCGCCGCCAGGCGGATCAGGCACCCTCTCCGGTCAGGATGTCTTCCGCCTGTACGATACGTACGGCTTCCCGCTCGATCTCACCGAGCTGATGGCCGTGGAGCGCGGGTACACTGTTGATATCGCCGGATTCGAAAATGAGCTCGAGCGTCAGCGGGAGCGCTCTCGGCAGGACCGGGCGGCGGCGGGCATCGGTATGGGAGACGATCTCGCCGACGGCTGGGTAGAGCTCGAGCCCGGGGCCGAGCAGGAATTCGTTGCCTATCGCGCCACCTCGGTCGAGACCGACGTGATTGCCTATCGCGAGGCGCCCGGAGTAGGGGATGCGCGGACGGCACTGCGCCTTCGGGAGAACCCCTTCTACGCCGAGAGCGGAGGCCAGATCTCTGACACCGGCCATATCATCGGCGAGGGTTGGCGGATGCGCGTGGACGAAGTGCGCAAGGTGGGCGGGCAGATCGCTGTGCTCGGTCCCATCGAAGGCGAGTTCCGTCCGGGGCGGGTGCGCGCCGAGGTGGAGGAACCCGTCCGCCGGGACACCGAGCGGAACCACACCGCCACGCACCTGCTGCACGCCGCACTCCGCCGGGTTCTGGGCGACCATGTCCTGCAGCAGGGCTCGCTGGTCGCTCCCGACCGCCTGCGCTTCGACTTCCTGCACACCGGGCCGATGACCCCCGAGCAGATCAATGAAGTCGAACGGCTGGTCAACGAGGCGATCTGGGCGAACTACGAGGTCTGCACCCACCAGCTCCCCTACGCCGAGGCGATCAAGCGGGGAGCCATGGCGCTCTTCAGCGAGAAGTACGGCGACGTGGTGCGGGTGGTAGAGGTGCCGGGTGTCTCGATGGAGCTCTGCGGCGGCACGCATGTGCGGACGACTGGCCAGATCGGGGCGTTCCGCATCGTCTCCGAGACAGGCGTGGCGGCGGGAGTGCGGCGCGTCGAGGCGGTGACCGGACCCGAGGCCTATGCGCGGGCTCTCGAAGATCGCCAGACCCTTCGCGAGCTAGCGACAATCCTGCGCACCCGCGAGTCGAACCTCGTCCAGCGGGCCACTTCGCTAGTGGAGGAGAACCGTGAGCTGCAGCGCCAGCTCGAGCGGGCGCGAGCGGCTGGCGGGGCCGACCGGGTGGCGGAAATGATTGCCGCCGCGCGGGAGGTGGACGGCGTGCGCGTCGTCACCGCCGAGGTGGAGCTCGAGGGCGCGGAGGAAGGAAGGCAGCTGGGAGACCAGCTGCGCAGCCGGCTGGGCAGCGGAGTCGCCGTGGTAGCGGCGCGGCCGGGAGGGCGGGCCGCGCTCTACGCGGTGGCCACCGACGACCTCATCCAGCGGGGCGTTCGCGCGGACACCCTGGTCCGCGAGGTGGCGGCGGCCGTGGGCGGCAAGGGCGGAGGAAGGCCGCACCTGGCGCAGGCGGGGATATCCGACCCGGATCGGCTGCCTGAAGCGCTCGATCGCGTGGACGAGATCGTGCGCGGTCTTCTCGCCGGCGCACCGGCTTGAGCACCGCCGAGAACTGGCTCCGCTCGCGCGTCGGGAAGGTGCCTCCGAGCCTGCTGGAGTGCATGGTGAAAGCCCTGCCGCAGGAGGCGAGCGGCACTCCCGAGGCGCTGGTCGACGGAGCCCTTCACCTCTACGACCAGGTGGTGCGCGGCAGCGGTGGCCGGGAGGATGCGCTGCCGCTTCTCGCGGCCGATGCCCTGTTCACCCACGCGTTCGAGGCGCAGGCGACGTTTGCGCCGGATCAAATCGACGATCTGGTGGCGCGCTGTGAGCGCAGGCTGGGAGAACTCCTACCATGACGGAAACGTCGGTCGCAAACCTGGAGGCACTGCGGGCGGCAGAGAAGGAGCAGGCGATGCGTTATCGGGGCCTCGCCGTGCTCGCGGAAGAGCGCGGTGATCCTGCAACCGCTCAGCGACTCCACGACCTTCACGCCGACGAGCAGCACCACCTCTCTCGACTCACCGCTCGGCTCATCGAGCTGGGGATCACCCCTGCCGATCTGCCCGTCTCTATGGGGCGCAACGCCGACCACGAGCTCGATGGATGGGAGGCGCGGGCCAGGCAGTGGGAGGCGGAGGAGGTCGACCGCTACGAGAAGCTCCTGACCAGAGGGAGAGAGCTGGATCCCACGACCCGCGCCCTCGCCGAATCCATTCTCGAGGTCGAGCGGCACCACGCCGAGCACCTGTCGGGAAAGTGGACGCTGGCCTGACCGAGCCACCCGGCGACCCCTCCGCGCCGGACAACCCCCTCTCGCGCGCCACGCGAAACCCTCCTTCGCGACCCCACCTCGTTCTCTTCGCCACCGGCGGCACGATCTCCATGCGCAGCGACCCCGATGCGGGCGGTGCGCGCCCCTACCTTACCGGCGAGGAAATCCTCGCCCGCGTCCCGGGTTGGGAGGAGGTCGCCGAGATCGAGGTGCGCGAATTCGGGCGCTACCCTGGTCCCCACATGACCATCGAGCGCATGTGGGCGCTGCGTGCGGCCATTCTGGAAGCGATCGCCGCCGGAGCCCAGGGGATCGTCGTCACTCACGGCACCGACACCATCGAGGAGACCGTCTACCTGCTCGATCGCTCGTTGCCACCGGAGATTCCCGTGACGGTCACGGGGGCGATGAGGAACATTTCGGAGCTGTCCTGGGACGGACCCGCCAACCTGATGGCAGCCATTCGCGTGGCGGCCTCGGCGGAGGCACACGGGCGGGGTGCGATGGTGGTGATGGACGACCGGATCATCCAGGGGGCGGAGGCGGTGAAAACGCACACCGAGGAATTCGGGACCTTCCAGTCGCCGAACTGGGGGCCGCTGGGGATCGTGGACAAGGGGGAGGTGCTCTTCTACCGTGAGTCCCGCAGAAAGCCGACCCTCGCGCCCCCGGCGCCCGCCGTCCCGGTGGACGTGGTGAAGATCGTGGCAGGGGCGGATTCGAGGCTGATCGAGGCGAGCCTGGAGAGCGGCGCGCACGGCGTCGTGCTCGAGGCTCTGGGCCGGGGGAACGTGCCTCCCGCCGTCATCCCCGGCATTCGCCGCTGGTTGGAAGCCGGCAAGCCGGTGGTGGTGACCTCGCGATCCCTCCGCGGACGCGTGCTGGATACCTACGCTTACGCCGGAGGCGGGCACGAGCTGAAAGAAATGGGCGCGATCTTCGCCGATCACCTGACAGGTCAGCAAGCGCGCATCGAGCTGATGCTGGCGCTCGGCACGGGCGCACCCGACGTCCGGCCCCTCATCGAGGGGGACCGCTGATTCAGTTCAGGCCGTCGATCCGTCCAGCTCCCACTGGCGGAAGCAGTCGTGGCCGAACTCACGGGCCGCTCGCGTCTGGTCGGGAAACCCGAAATAGTCCGTCCACCCCATCTGCATGGCTTTCCACTTGCAATCCCAGTAGAAGCGAATCTCCTGCAGCCCGTTTCGGGTGTGGACTCGCATCTCCCCGCGGTAAAACTCGCATCCTGAGCTCCCGTCGATCTCCACCCGCTCGATCTCCAGTTCCGGGTGTTGCTCGAGCAATTTCGTGAGCGTCCGCTCGACCTTGACAGGGGGAGAGTACGGGTCGAAGGTGACACCGTCGTTGGGTCGGTTGTCTCGGACGAACTCCCGGACTGCACGCCGGAAGCTTTCGGACGCACGCGATCGCTCCAGGAACTTCGACAGGATCATAGGCCTCTTGAACGATGTGGGTGATCCTGAAATCTAGCTAATATTCCGCTGGATGCCAACCGCTAATGCTTTGATACGGTTCTGCTTGACGCTTGTGAGGGTGGGGCGGAACTGATGGATATCGTGGATCTTCGACCCCCTCCGGAGGTGCGACGCATCGCGCGCCGACTGGAGGGGGCCGGATTTGAGACCTGGGCGGTGGGTGGAGCGGTGCGGGACGCGTTACGCGGGGAGGCTCCCGAGGACTGGGACCTGACCACCGCCGCGCGGCCGGCGGACGTTCGGCGCCTGTTCAAGCGAACCGTACCGATCGGCATCGAGCACGGTACTGTAGGGGTGCTGGGCAAGGACGGGCACCTCTACGAGGTGACGACCTTCCGGCGGGACGTGGAGACGTTCGGCCGCCGCGCCCGGGTCGCCTTCGCCGACTCGCTCGACGAAGACCTGGAGCGACGGGACTTCACCATCAATGCGGTCGCGTGGAACCCGCTTTCGGGGGAGCTGCGGGATCCGCACGGCGGCGCGGAAGATCTGCGCAGAGGCGTCCTCCGCACGGTGGGGGATCCGGCCGAGCGCTTTGCCGAGGATCGGTTGCGGGTGCTGAGGGCGCTACGCTTCGCGGGCCGCTTCGACCTCGAGATCGACGAGGCAACCTGGCGGGATCTGGTGGCGTCCGCGGATCGACTCGGAAACCTGTCCGCTGAGCGGATCCGCGAGGAGCTCTATAAGGTCCTCGGGGGGCAGGAGCCCCCCTCGCGCACACTGCGGCTCTACGAGCGATCGGGGGTGCTTGCCGCCCTGTATCCCGAGTTGCAGGCGTGCGTGGGCTGTAAGGACGCGTCGGGGAGGGACCTCTGGGAGGTGCAGCTGTCCACGGTGGACGCGATTCCGTACCACCGGATGGTACTACGGCTCGCTGGCCTGCTGCATCTGGTAGGCTGGCCGGCTACCGACGACCCTAGCGAGGTCGAGCAGGAGGGGGTGCCCGCCTACGCCGCAGTCGGAGGCACGATTGCCTGGCGGCTGATGCGGCGCCTCAAGGCATCCAACGCCGATTCCGACCGGGTTGCGCACCTGGTGGCCCAGCACGCTGTCATCCCTGGGCCGGATGCGCCGGACGTGGACGTGCGGCGTTGGCTGCGGCGGGTCGGCCTGGATCACTATCGCGACGTGCTGCGTCTGCGCCGCGCTATCACGATTGCCCGCGAAGGAGAAGGCTCCGAGGAGTTGCTGCAGGCGGCGCGGCACATTCGCGCGGTGGTCCGCGCCAGGCCCGCTCTCTCCGTCCAGGACCTGGCCATCGGGGGAAACGAGCTTCGTGCCGCCGGCATTCCCGCTGGTCCGCTCTACGGCGAGATCCTGCGCGACCTGCTGGAGCGCGTGACCGAGGAGCCGGCTCTCAATACTCCCGAGCGGCTGATCGCCATCGTCCAGGAGTGGCAGCAGGACAGAGAGTAACCCATCGAACCCCAGCCGTCTCGAGATTCGTCGCGCCGGTCCACGCCACCTGCACGAAATCGCCCCTACGGGCTGATCTCCTGCCGTGCCGCGGAAAGAACCCTCCCTACAGGTACCGCTCGACCTCCCAGGGGTGCACGTGCGCCAGGTAATCGAGCCACTCTTCCCGCTTGGCGTGTGTGAAGCGGGAGTAGATGTACTCCCCCAGCGCGGCACGGGTCACCCGGTCGTGTTCCAACTCGTCGAGCGCTTCTCCCAGGTGGCGCGGGAGCTCCTTGATGCGGAGCCGCTGCTTCTCGCGCGGAGTGAGCGTCCACAGGCTCTTGTTGATCGGCTCGCCGGGATCCATCTCCTCCCGTAGCCCCTGAGCGCCCGTAGCGATCTGCACCGCGAGCGCGAGGTAGGGATTCGCCGAGGCGTCCGCGATGCGCACCTCACAGCGGGTATCTTCGCCCCGCTCCATGGGGATCCGGATCATCGGCGAGCGGTTGTGGAGCGACCAGGCCACGTTGACGGGCGCCTCGTGGCCGGGGACGAGGCGCTTATAGGAGTTCACCAACGGGTTAGTGACCGCGCAGTAGGCACGTGCATGGTGCAGCAACCCGCCCACGTATGCGCGCAGCGTGGCGGACAGCTCGTCGCGCGCTTCCTCGTCGAAGAAACAGTTGATCCCGTCCTTCCACAGGGAGTGGTGGAGGTGCAGCCCGGAGCCGTTCAGGCCGGGGAGCGGCTTCGGCATGAAGGAAGCGTGCAGACCGTGCCGTTCTGCCACCATTCGCACCGTTGCGCGCAATCCAGCCAGAGCGTCCGCCATGCGCAGGGCGGGAAGCGGGACTAGCTCGATCCGGTGCTGCCCCGCCGCAACCTCATGCAGGGCGCTTCGAACCTCGAGTCCCAGCGCCTCGACGGCGTCCATCACCTCGCGTCGCACGACAGCGCCTTGATCCCCGGGTCCGAGCTCGTAGTAACCGCCCCGGTCATGGGGAGCGAGGAGCGGATTGCCGTGGGCGTCCTTGCGGAAGAGAAAGAACTCCAGGTCCGCCCCCACCCGTGCCTCGTAGCCGAGTGCAGCGAGACTCGCCACCGCCCGCTCCAGCGACGCCCGTGGGTCCCCCTCGAACCGACCTCCGTCCGGCCGGTAGACGGCACAGATGACGTTGGCTACCTCGCGCTCCCAGGGAAGGACACGGAGCGAATGAAGGTCCGGGCGGAGCAACATGTCCGATTCCTCCACCCGAAAGTCTGCGTCCATGGCGGACCCGTCGAACAGAATGCGCCCCTCGAGCGCCTTCCCGAACTGAGCGCGAGTGACCTCGACGCCGCGCACCGTCCCGAAGATGTCGGTGAACACCAGGCGGAGATACCGCACGCCCCGCGCGCGGAGCAGGTGCAGCGCCTGTTCTGGCGTAAGGGTTTCGCTGCTGATGGTGCGGGCCAGCGGGGATTTGTCTTCCAGATCCTTCGTTTGTTCGTGCATCGTTGTCTGCTAGGTGCCTGCATGCGGGGCGGTAGCCCCGGGCGGCGCACAATCTGACGGGCGGCCATCCCGCCTGCAATCCTGGATCCGTTCGGACGGGTCCCGAACGGAAGCGCGCAGGGGCGGCACCTCGAGGTGCCGCCCCTGCGCGCTTCGGCGTGGCCGCCGAACCGCCGGCAGCCTACTTCACGAACAGCATGTCGCGGTAGGTCGGCAGGGGCCAGAAGTCGTCCGGCACGACCTTCTCCAGCCGGTCCGCGACCTCTCGAACCGCCTGCATCGCGGGGATGATCTTGTCCCGCATGTGGTACGCCTTGGAAGCGACATCGTCACCGCCGAGCTCGGCGTTGCGGCTGATGAGCGTCTGCAGCGCCTCGGTGAGCTCGTTCACCAGCCCGTTCACCTTCTCGATCGTCGCGCGGGTGCCGAGGACGTCGATACCCTGCTCCTTGCCGCGCTCCGACACCGCCAGCAGCTCGTTCAGGTAGCGGATCGCCGCCGGCAGGATCATCGTCTGGGCGATGTGCGCCGTGGTCTCACCCTCGATGTTGATCGTCTTGAAGTACTGATCGAGGGCGATCTCGTGCCGCGACTCCAGCTCGCGACGGGAGAGGACACCATACTTCTCGAAGACCTCGACGTTGCGCTCGTCCTCGAGGTACTCGAGCGCGTCGAGGGTGTTGCGCAGGTTGAGCAATCCGCGGCGAGCGGCCTCTTCCTGCCACTCCTGGCTGTAGTTGTCCCCGTTGAAGATGATGCGCTTGTGCTCCTTGATCTCCCGGGAGATCAGCTTGCGCAGCGCGTCCTCGAACTCCACTCCCGCCTCCAGGTCCCGCTCCAGCTCGGTGCAGAGCTCGTCGAGCGCCTCCGCCATGATCGTGTTGAGCACGGTCGCGGGGAAGGAGATCGACTGCGAGGAACCCACCGCACGGAACTCGAACTTGTTGCCTGTGAAGGCGAACGGCGAGGTCCGGTTGCGGTCGCCGGAATGCCGCGGAAGCTGCGGCAGCACCGGCGTGCCGAGGCCCAGCAGCCCCGCGTCCGGCCCGGCTGAGGCGCTACCGTTCTGCTCGAGCTGCTCGAAGATCGAGGTGAGCTGGTCTCCCAGGAAGATGGAGATGATCGCCGGTGGCGCCTCGTTCGCGCCCAGTCGATGGTCATTGCCGGCGTGCGCCACGCTCGCCCGGAGCAGCCCCTGGTGCTTGTCCACGGCGCAGATGACCGCCGTGCAGAACAGGAGGAACTGCATGTTCTCGTGCGGCGTGTCACCCGGCTCCAGCAGGTTCATCGACTCGGTGCCGAGCGACCAGTTGACGTGCTTGCCGCTACCGTTCACGCCGGCGAACGGCTTCTCGTGCAGCAGCGCGACCATCCCGTATTTCCGGGCGGCATTGCGCAGCTCCAGCATCATCAGCTGCTGGTGATCGGCCGCGATGTTGGCGTTCTCGTAGATGGGAGCCATCTCGTACTGGCCCGGAGCAACCTCGTTGTGCCGCGTTTTGACCGGCACGCCGAGGCGATACAGCTCGCGCTCCACGTCCATCATGAATGCGAGCACCCGCTCGGGGATCGAACCGAAATAGTGATCCTCGAGCTCCTGACCCCGCGGTGGCTTCGCGCCGAAGAGCGTTCGCCCCGTGGTGAAGAGGTCGGGGCGGCGGTAGTAGAACTCCTCGTCGATCAGGAAGAACTCCTGCTCCGGGCCCAGCGTAGCCAGCACTCTGCTCGCGGGGAGCGAGCAGAGCTTCAGCGCGCGCCGCGCCTGCACGTCCAGAGCGTGCATCGAGCGCAGCAACGGGGTCTTGAGGTCGAGGGCGTCTCCGGTCCACGAGGCGAACGCCGTCGGGATCGAAAGGAAGCTCCCGGACGGGCGCTCAACGATGAACGCCGGCGACGTGGGATCCCATGCGGTGTAGCCGCGCGCCTCGAAGGTGGCCCGCAGACCTCCGGACGGGAAGCTCGAGGCGTCCGGCTCGCCCTGGATCAGGTCCTTGCCGGAGAACTCGGCGATCGCGCCGCCACCCACGTTCGGGGTGATGAAGGAGTCGTGCTTCTCCGCGGTGTAGCCGGTCAGCGGCTGGAACCAGTGAGTGAAGTGGGTGGCACCCTTCTCCAGCGCCCACTCCTTCATGGCGAGCGCCACCGCGTCGGCCACGCTCGGGTCCAACTCGGAGCCCCGCTCAATGGTCGCGATGAGGGCCTTGTAGATGGTCTTGGGAAGACGGGCGCGCATCTCCGCGAGCCCGAAGGTGTTCTCGCCGAAAATCTGCTGAATGTCCAGGATCGGCTTCGCCTCGCCTTCCCCCTTTCCATTCAATCGAGTCGCATCCCAGCGAGTTGCCGCAGCCAGCGTATCGAAGCGAGTGGTGGTTTTCGCCATTGTCCGGATCTCAGGCTAGGGGTTGTGTCGAAACGGTACGTGCAGCAGGTCGGCGGGGCCGAGGCGGTGCTCCGCCTCGTCGTGTCCACCACCATCCGCGGAGGCCGGCAGCGGCAGGCTCGCCGTCTCCTTCAAAGTGGACAGCACGATGCTCGTGGTCGTCCACTGAACTCCGGGCCACGACTGGATGTCGGCCAGGAGCTTTTCCAGCGCCTCGGTATTGGCCACGCGGATCTTGAGCAGGTGTGAACCCTGGCCCGTCACGGAGTGGCACTCCAGGACTTCGTCCAGCTCTCCCACACGATTGCGGAAGTCCGTGAAGTATCTGGATCCGTTGATGCCCACGAAGATGAACGCGAGGATGTCCAGGCCCAGGCGACGAGGGTCGAGCACCGCCGTGAACTGACGGATGATCTCCCTCTCCTCCAACTTCCTCAGCCGCTCTCCGATCGCCGGTGCCGACAGGCCGACCGCCTTCGCCAGATCGTGTTGCGAGATCCGGCCGTTCTCCTGGAGCAACTCCAGAATCTGGAGGTCGACCTTATCGATCTGTGCCATGGAAAGTAGCAGACTTAAGAAAATTAAGCGGAAATGTACGACCGCTGAACAAAGTATAAGAAATCGGCTGCTAACGCAAGTGCACCCGGACAGAGCTTGTGAGGTGTGGAAGGGGCAGGTGAGCTCAGGTGAAAGGGCGCAGCGCGTCGAAGGGGCGCTGGCCCGGCAGGGGTAGGATCACGCCCGGGTTGAAGATGCCCTTGGGGTCGAAGATATCCTTGATGCCGCGGAAACGCTCCACCATGCGGCGTCCCCAGATCGTCTCCAGCAGAGGGGCGCGCAAGCGCCCGTCGCCATGCTCGCCTGACAGGGTGCCGCCGAGTGTCGCGACGAGGTCGGCCACCTCGTACAGGACCACTTCGATCTCCTCTCGCCAATTGTCGGCCCGGACATCGACCAGCGGGTTGACGTGCAGGTTGCCGTCGCCGGCGTGGCCGAAGATCACGGCGGGGAGGTGATGGCGCGCGAGGATCGCGCGCAGGCCGTGCACGTAGATGGCGAGCCGGTCGACCGGAACCACGCAATCCTCGATGAACTGCATCGAGACCCGCCCGCCCGCCTGCTCCGCGATGATGGGGCTGGCAGCGCGGCGCAGCGCGTGGGCACCGGCCTGCTCGCTCTCCGAGAGCGCAATCGTGTGACGCGCGCCGAGCCGATCGGCCAGCTCGCCCAGCCGTCGCCCTCTCTCGCGAATCTCCTCGTCGTCGTTCCCCTCCAGCTCCACCAGCAGGATCGCCTCCAGACCCTCGCGGAGCGGATAGGCGTCGTCCCGCCCTGCGTTTCGGACCAGTTCCAGGAACGTGCGGTCGAGCATCTCGCAGGTGGCAGGCTCCTCCGCCAGGATCGACTCCACCGCGGCTCCGGCGAGTTCCAGATCGGTGAATTCGAGAATGACCAGCGCTCTGCGAGTCGGAATGGGGGCCAGCTCCAGCACGGCGGAGAGGATGAGGCAGAGGGTGCCCTCGCTTCCGATCAGCAGGTCGACGAGATCGCCGCTCCGGAGGTACTCGCGCAGCGCGTATCCCGAGGCGTTCTTGCGCACACGGGGCCACTCCGCCTCGATCCGCTCCGCCTCGGGCCGAAGGAGGGCGTCCACTCGTATGGCGATTTCTGCCAGCCGAGGATCGGAGGGTCGGGTTCCGCGAGCCGCGTGTACCAGGCTTCCATCGGCCAGGACAACTTCGAGCTCGCGCACCCAGCGGCGCGTGGCGCCGTAGCGCACCGAATGTGGTCCAGCCGAATTGTTGGCGAGCATGCCACCGAAGGTGCAGCGCGCGCCGCTGGAGGGGTCGACCGGAAAGTGGAGACCGTGTGGCTCGCAGCGAGCATTCACCGCCGCGAGGGTCGCGCCGACCTCCACCTCGAGCGTTCGGGTAGTGGGGTCCGGCGGCTCGATGTGGGAAAACGAAGTCAGGAGATCGACCGCTACCCCGCCGCCGACGTTGCCGCCCGGCATGCCCGTGGCCGCCGAGCGTGGCACGAGCGGCGTACCGGTGCGATCCGCCCAGCGAACGAGATTCTGGACGTCAACACGGTCGTTGGGCACGGCGACGGCGCTGGGCACGACTGAAAGAATGCCCGACGCCTCGGCGTACTTCGCTCGCTCGTTCGGATCGAGAAGAAAGCGTCCCCGGAAGGGAGAAGGGGAGGGGAGTGTCGTCGGAGCCTCGGCGCTCAACTGGCGCAGGCCGCGCAGTAGCCGACCACTTCCAGCCGGTAGCCCTCCACGCGGAAGCCGTCGGTGGGCTCGATGGAGGGGAGGGTGCCATGCACCGCACTTCCCTGGACGTCCCGTACCATGCCGCAGCGGAGGCAGCGGGCGTGGAAGTGATCGTCCGTGCGCGGATCATAGCGGGCCGATCCGTCAGCATAGGCCAGCTTGGTGGCCAGGCCGCAGCTCACCAGCGTCTCCAGCGCCTTGTACACGGTTGCCAACGAGATGTCGGCGATCTCCGCGCGCACCGCGGTGAACACCTCGTCGGCCGTGGGATGCTCCGTGTTGCCGCGAAGAAAGCGATAGATCGCGGCTCGCTGCTCGGTGAGTCGCTGACCGTTGGCTTCGAGCGCTTCGCGAAGGATGCGTTCGGAAGCCTGATCGTCGACGGAAATGGAAGCCATGTGAATCCCTGCCCCTATTCGGACGCGAGCGATCGTCGATCGCCCGCCGCGCGGGCGGCCGCCCGGCCGCATGTGGCAAATACGGCCAGGAGCGGTACTTACCTAGCAAATTGTAGGACTGATCACAGCCGCTGTCAACCGAAGACGGGTTTGCGTGGCTCTGGTCCGAAGGCGCATTTCGTGCGAGTTTTTGCCCTCGTACCCGCACCCGATCGACCGTGAGATTCCGAAAGCTACCGCTCCTGCTGGGGAGTCTCTCCCTGGCCTGCGATCCGGCGGACAACGTGCGCATCCAGGAGCTTCCGCCGCTCACCGAATCCTCGATCGAGGATCGGCTGGGTCTGCCGCTGATGGAAGGCCCGTGGCGCTTCGCGGGCTGGGAGCTGGCGGAGGGAGACTCGCTGGGTCTGGAGGCCGATCTCCCCGCCCTCGGCGTGCTCGCGCTGGAGACGCAACAGCGCGATTCCCTGGGCGGGTATTACCTCATCGAAGGAGGAGGGAGCGCCCCGTTGTACGGTGAGGTGCGGCGTGACAGCGTGGTGGCGCTGGTGGCCTTTCTCCAGGAAGGAGACGGCCGTTATCTGGTGGGTGGGGTGCTGGGAGACACCCTCTGGGTCGAGTCGACGACGCTGGTGGACCCCGAGAGCTGGCGGCCGGGGGCGCGTCCCGCCTTCGTTCGCAGCCGCACACCCATCACCCCCTTCGTGCGCATTCGGGGAGCTCTTCCGCCGCCGGCGGTAGACACCGCGGGTCTGGCTGCCACGCAGGACAGCGTCGCTCGGCCGACCGGTGCTGTCAGCGCAGCAACCGGCGCAGCGGTCCCGACACGGGGCGCCGCGGACGCAGGCCGCCAAACTCAGCCACCCGCGGCGCGGCAAGTCGAACCGGCTCGACCGCCGACTCCCATTCCCGATTCGGCTCCCCGGGCCGAGCCGGAGCTACCCGCTCGGAGGCCGCAGCCGCCGGCCATCGAACGGCGGGAGCCTCCGCGCCTCCTCGGCGTTCCGATCCAGCGAGACACCGCTGACGACCAGTGATCAGAGCGAGCTGATCGCCCGCCGTGCGGTGTGCCTACCCGCGGAGGTGAGCTCGAGGCGATCGTGGTTCGCCCGCACCACCACCCCGTGGTCCAGCGCGCGGTCCACGACTCGCTGGGCGAAGCTCTCTTCCCAGCGAAGGTGTTCGTGGAGATGCTGTACGCGGCTCTCCTCCTGGTGTTCGGGCAGCGACTCATGGTTGAATAGGTGAATTGCCAGCATGGTCTCGGCGAACTCCCACCGCTGCCGCTCCCGCCGGCGACGTACCGCCACCATCCCACGTTCGGGCGCAAAGGCGAAAGCGCCCGCGAAGCAGAGCCCGATTGCGACGGCCATGGACCCCGCGATCGAGGCGTCGAGCGTGGAGGAGAGGAGATAGCCTGCGGCGGCGCCCACTACCCCGACGACCGCACTGAGAGCGATCATCGTGGAAAGCCGATCGGTGAGGAGGTACGCCGTCGCCGGCGGGCCGATCATCATCGCGACCACCAGGATCGACCCCACCGCGTCGAAGGCCCCCACTGCCGTAATCGAGACCAGCGACATGAAGAGGTAGTGGACGAGGGCGGGCGAGAAGCCCAGCGCGGCCGCCAACCCTGCGTCGAAGGTGGTGAGCTTCAGCTCCTTGAAGAAGATGCCCAGAAAAGCCGCATTCAGCGCCAGGATTACCAGCATCACCCACAGCACCCGCGGTCCCAGGTCGGCACCCGCGAGCTCGAAGCGCTCGAAGGGTGCAAAGACCAGCTCACCCAGCAGCACCGCGTCCGTATCGAGGTGAACGTTGCCGGCAAACCGGGCGATGAGGATCACGCCGATGCTGAAGAGCACGGGGAAGACGAGGCCGATCGCGGCGTCCTCCTTCACCAGACGTGTCTGGTTGAGCAACTCGACCAGGACGACCGTCACCACCCCCGTCGCAGCCGCAGCGAGGATGAGCAGTGGGGAGCCGATGTCACCGACGAAGAGGAAGCCGAGCACGATCCCGAGCAGGATCGAGTGGCTGATCGCGTCGCTCATCAAGGCCATGCTGCGGAGCACCAGGAAGACCCCTGGTAGCGCGCAGGCCACCGCGACGACGATAGCGATCGCGAGGATTTCGAGCTCGGGCTGGATCATCGCTTCTCCTGCGCTTCGTGCTCGTCGGGCGACGCCCCGGCATCGAAACGCCTCCGCGCCTCCTCCATACCGGACGGGGTGAGGGTCCACTCGCCGGGCCTGGTCTCGCGCGCCCAGCCGCGCTCGCGCAGGGCGGACAGGCTTCGGCGCGCGCTCCCTTGACCCATGCGCATCGCTTCCAGGGCGCCGATGGAGTGGCCGTGGGAGGTGTCGAGGTGCTGCCCGGCGAGGGAGTAGAGGTCGGCGAGCACCGCATCGGCGCGCAGCTGCCGACGCTGCTTGTGGGTGCGCACGAGGTTCCAGACGATTCCCCGATTCGGGGCGAAGAGCAGCGATACCAGCACGATCGCGCTCAGGCACAGAACGATGGTCGGGCCGGTCGGAAGACGCTGCACGGTGCTGCTCAGAACCGCGCCTGAGAGTCCTGCCACTGCGCCGAAGAACGCCGCGATCGCGACCATCCGTTCCATACGGTCCGTCCACTGCCGGGCCGCCGCCCCCGGCGCCACCACCATCGCACTCATCAGCACCACCCCCACCGTCTGCAGGCCGATGACGATTGCCAGCACGATGATGGAGGTGAGCAGCACGTCCACCCGCCCCATGTTGATCCCCATGCTCGCTCCGAACGTCCGGTCGAAGGCGAGCAGCTTGATCTCTTTCCACCCGAGCAGCATCAGCACCACGGCAACGCTGCCGAGGGCGGCGATCACGGTGACGTCCTGCATCAGCATCGTGGCTGCCTGACCGAACAGGAACCGATCCAGTCCGGCCTGGCTCGCGTCCGGCAGCGTCTGCACGTACGTGAGCAGGACGAGGCCGAGGCCGAAGAAGACAGAGAGGACGATCCCGAGACCGCTGTCTTCCTTTACCCGCGTGTTCCTGACGATGGCGATCACCGCGAGCGTGCCGAGCCACCCCGCGACCGCGGCGCCCAGGACGAGCACCAGCGTCGCCTTACTTCCGGTGAGGAGGAAGGCAAGGACGATCCCCGGGAGAGCGGCGTGGGAGATGGCGTCGCCGAGCAGGCTCTGCTTGCGGAGCACCGCCAGCGAGCCCAGCGCTCCGCTCGCGGCTCCGAGGATGGCGGAGCCGAGCGCCACCACCCGGAGGGTGTAGTCTCCGAACAGGCCGGCGAGGTCCATCAGTGGATCAGGCGAGATGGCGGGCTTCGGCGCGGCGCGAGTCGCCGTCGGCGTGGCCGGCGTGGAGCAGGGGGAGTCCCTCGTCGCCGCCGCGTAGCAGCGGAACGCGGCCGCCGTAGGTGCGACGCAGGTTGTCCTCCGTGAAGACCTCCTCGACGGGTCCGCAGGCGATGCGGCGGACGTTGAGCAGGAGCACCCATTCGAAGTACTCGGGGACGGTCTCCAGGTCGTGGTGAACGGCCACGACCGTTCGCCCCTGCGCACGCAGCTCCTTCAGCACGTCCACGATGGCACGCTCGGTCTTGGCGTCCACACCCTGGAAGGGTTCGTCCATGAAATAGACTTCGGCCTCCTGAACCAGTGCCCGGGCGAGGAAGACCCGCTGCTGCTGGCCCCCGGAGAGCTGGCTGATCTGCCGGTCGGCGAACTCCTGCATCCCGACCTGTTCCAGCGCGGCCATGGCGAGCGTCCGCTCCTTCCGGCCCGGGCGGCGGAACCAGCCCAGCGAGCCGTAGCGACCCATCATCACCACGTCGAGGACAGTGGTGGGGAAATCCCAGTCCACGGTGCCGCGCTGCGGTACATAGGCCGTCAGGCGACGCTGCTCCGAGTACGGCTTACCATGGATGAGAATCTGTCCGGCGGCCGGACGGATCAGCCCCAGAATCGATTTGAGCAGCGTCGATTTACCCGCCCCGTTGGGGCCCACGATCGCCATCAGGACTCCGGCGGGTACCTCCACGTCCACGTCCCACAGCGCTGGCTGCTCGCGGTAGGCGACGGTCAGGTCGTTGACTTCGATGGCCAGCTTGTTCGAGCTCATGTCGTCTCCTCGGGATCCCTGAGCAGGGCATCCACGATCGTATCGATGTTGTGGCGAACCATGCCGATGTACGTCCCTTCCGGGGTGCCCGGAGATCCCATCGCGTCCGAGTAGAGCTGCCCCCCGATCCGCACCTCGAATCCCCGCGCCTGCACCGCCGCTCGAACCGCTTCGATCGTCCGCTGCGGAATCGAGGATTCCACGAAGATGGCGGGAATTCGGCGTTGCACGATGAGATCCGCCAGCGCCTGCACGTCCGCGGTTCCAGCTTCGCTCGCGGTGCTGATCCCCTGCAGGCCGCGCACCTCGAAGCCGTAGGCGCGGCCGAAGTAGTTGAAGGCGTCGTGGGCGGTCACCAGCACCCGGCGTTCCGGCGGCACCTCGGCCGCCCGCCGGAGCACGTAGGCGTGCAGCTCCTCGAGCCGTTCGACGTAGGCGTCGGCGTTGCGCGCGTAGTCTTCCGCGTGCGCCGGGTCGACCGCCGTGAGCCCGTCGCGAACGGCTTCGGTCGCGTCCATCCAGAATCGCACGTCGAACCAGATGTGCGGGTCGTACGCGCCGGAGAAACCCGGCGGAGCCAGCAGTTGAGTGGAATCGACCGCCTGTGCGACCGCCACGGTCGGCGTGCGCTCGTCCATGTGGGCAAGCACCTCGGCCATGCGCGCCTCCAGGTGCAGCCCGTTGTAGAAGATGATCCGCGAGCGCCAGAGCCGGCGCACATCTCCCTCCCGGGCCTTGTAGAGGTGCGGGTCCACGCCGGGACCCATCAGCGCCACCACCGACACGTGCTCTCCACCCACGTTCTTCACGATGTCCGCGATCATCCCGGTGGTGGCTACAGCCGGCAGCGCACCGGAGTCGTTCGCCTCGGTCGATGAACACGCGAGCAGGAGGACCAGGGAGAGAAGACCGGATGCGAGGCGCATGAAAGAAAATTTTAGATAAGGTGAAACCTCCGAGCCAAGCTATGCAAAAGTCGTTATCGGGTCAAGGTAGTTGCGGAGCGCGCCGGCACGGTGGTTGCGCGCAGACTTCTGGCGTCAGCAGGCCTATCCGCCGCAGGAGGGATCGTGGAAGATCAGGAGGATCGGACGCCCGCCGTTGACGGAACCGAGCCGGTGCACGAGCACCCGCCGGAGAATCCGGGCCCGGCCCGCACCGGAGCGCAATACGGCGCCACCGTGATCAGTGCGCTGGTCCTGATTGCTGCCCTTCTGTGGCTGATCGTTCCCTTCGGCGGTCACTGATCTTTCCAACCCAGCTCCGCCGCTTCTCCCACAGCGGGTCCGCCGACGCTCTGACACGCCTCCCGGCGGTTGCTCTTGGCCTCCATAGATCCCCCCTGGAACGGAGCTTGAAGCCCCCTGAGGGCTCGGTCCAAAGCCCGGGCGGCGGCTTGACCCGCCGCACCGCCCGTCATATCTTGGGCGGACTCGCAAGTGAATGATTTCACAAACTCGGGGAGAGGCCAGCTCGCGCCATGCTTCAGTCGTATCTGCCACTCCTGATCCTGCTCGGCATCTCGGTGGTGAATGCCGTGGGGATGGTGGTAGCGTCGCACCTGATCAGCCCGACGAAGCGGACGGCGGTCAAGTCCTCTCCCTACGAGTCGGGCATTGACCCGATCGGCGACACGCGGGCGAGGTTCAGCGTCGCCTTCTACGTCGTGGCGCTGCTGTTCATCGTCTTTGACGTCGAGACGGTCTTCCTGGTGCCCTGGGCGGTGGTGATGCGTGAGGTGGGCCTGGCCGGCTTCGTGACGGCCGGGATGTTCATCTTCATCCTCACCGTCGGCCTGATTTACGAATGGAAGAAGGGAGCGCTCGAATGGGACTGAACCCGGGAGAGCACGAGCAGAATAGAGAGCGTGACGCCATGGCCGCCGAGGTCAAGGAGAGCGGCGGTGTTCCGGTCCGGACGGTGGAGCCTCGCGGGGGCATCTTCTCCGGGCAGCCGGGATTTCTGACCACGCGCCTCGACGCGCTCATCAACTGGGCGCGAGAGAACTCGCTCTGGCCGATGCCGTTCGGCACTGCGTGTTGCGCCATCGAGATGATGGCAACCGCAGCGTCGCGGTACGACCTGGCGCGGTTCGGCATGGAACGGATGAGCTTCTCGCCCCGGCAAGCGGACATGTTGATCTGCGCGGGGCGAGTTTCGTACAAGATGGCGCCGGTGCTGCGGCGTATCTGGGAGCAGATGCCGCAGCCGAAGTGGGCGATCTCGATGGGGGCTTGTGCCTCGTCGGGCGGCGTTTTCGACGTCTACAGCATGGTCCAGGGGATCGACACGATCATCCCGGTGGACGTCTACGTGCCCGGTTGTCCCCCGCGCCCGGAAGGCTTGATGTACGGGATCCTGATGCTCCAGGAGAAGATCCGCCGCTCCAGCCCGACGCGGAACTGGGTGGTGGATGAGGACCTCCTGGAGGGGCTGCCCGCCCTCCCGCCGGAGACGGTCGACCTGGTGACGCGGCCCTTCGGCAACTCGACCAATCAGAACCGTCCGAGCGGCCTGGTTTCCAGCGGCGCGCTGGCGCGGCCCGGCGACCGGGTACCGTGACGGCGCCGCTCAGCTCCCGAACCGTTCAGCCAGCGGCCGCGTGCCTGGCGGCAGGCGCCGCCCCACGGCCCGCTTGAGAGATGAGATGAGCAAGGATTCGTTCAGGAAGGGGCTGGAGGGGCTGGACGCGGGGGCCGGCGGCGCGGAGGCGACCGATATTCCGCGCCCGGAGGGCCCTGAGAACCTGCCTCCCCATCCCAGCGTCGATGCCTTGCGGGCGAAGTTCGGAGACGCCGTGCTCCGACACGAGGTCGTGGCGGGGGATGAGCACATCGTCTACATCCCCGCGGAACGCAACCTCGAGATTCTCGGGTGGCTCCGCGACGACCCCGAGCAGCGCTTCGACTTCCTGAAGGACGTCACCGCGATCGACTACGGCGGAGGTCGCCCGCTGCAGCTCGTCTACGAGCTCTGGTCGATACCCTGCAAGCGGCAGCTTCGGATCAAGGTGGAGCTGCCGCTGTCGCAGTTGGAGATCGATTCCGTCTACTACCTCTGGCGCGCGGCCGACTGGCTCGAGCGCGAGACGTACGACATGTTCGGCATCGTCTTCCGCGGGCACCCCGACCTGCGCCGCATCCTGATGCCGTACAACTACGCCGAGGGCTATCCGCTGCGGAAGGACTTCCCCCTTCGCGGCCGATTCACGCGCGCAGAGCAAACCCGGCGGGCACTCTCGATGGAGACCGCCGACCACTACTCGCCCTACGAGATCGACCTCGCGCGGCGTCTCGGCCAGCCGCTGCCGGACGTGATGGGCGAGGACGGCGGGCCGGGAGAGCCGAACGTGGGCATGCCCGGGGTGGGAGGGCACTGAGATGAAGACCAAGACGCGCACCGTCATCTACAACGTGACCCGCAACCCGGACCTGGCGGCCGGAGGCGGGCTCGTCAACGCGCCCATCGTTCCGGTCGAGGGGGAGATTCCCATCCACGAGGAGGAGGGAATCGGCGGCGAGCACATGCTGATCAACATCGGTCCGCAGCATCCGGCCACGCACGGGGTGCTTCGGCTGGTGCTCGAGCTCGACGGCGAGACGGTGATCAAGTGCACCCCGCACATCGGCTACCTGCACTCCTCCTTCGAGAAGCTGGGCGAGTACCGCACCTGGAACCAGATCGTCCCGCTCACCGATCGCATGGACTACCTGGCGCCGTTGATCTACAACTGCGCCTACGCCATGGCGGTGGAGAAGCTGATGGGCATCGAGGTGACCGAGCGGTGCAAGGTGCTCCGGGTGATCCTGATGGAGCTGGACCGGATCTTCAGCCACCTGCTGTGGCTGGGGACGACGGCCATCGACCTGGGGGCCTTCACCGTCTTCCTCTACACCTTCCAGGAGCGGGAGCGGATCTACAACCTCCACGAGGCCTACACCGGCGCCCGGATCACTACCAGCGCCACCCGGATCGGCGGGATGATGGCCGATCTTCCGGACGGCTGGATCGAGCAGCTGGAGCACTTCGTCGAGACCTTCCCCGAGACGCTGGACGAGGTCGATACGCTGCTCACCAACAACTCGATCTGGATCGGGCGAACCCAGGATGTGGGTGTGATCTCGGCGGAGGATGCGATCAACTTCGGCCTCTCCGGCGCCAACCTGCGCGCCTCCGGGATCGATTACGACGTCCGCAAGGACAACCCGTACTACGACTACGAGACCTACGACTTCGAGGTACCGGTCGGCAAGCACGGCGACATCTACGACCGCTATCTCTGCCGGATGGAGGAGATGCGGCAGAGCGTGTCGATCCTCCGGCAGGCCATCGACCGCCTGCCGGGCGGACCGATCAACGTGGAGGACTCGCGCGTGATCCTGCCCTCCAAGACGCGGGCGATGAACGACATGGAGTCGATGATCCACCACTTCAAAGTGGTGATGGAGGGCGTGCGCGCGCCGGTGGGAGAGTCGTGGTTCTCGGTGGAGAGCTCGAAGGGAGAGCTGGGGATGTACGTGGTCTCCGACGGTGGCTCGAAGCCGGTGCGCTGGCGAGTGCGCGGCCCTTCCTTCGTGAACATCGCGGCGCTGCCGCACATGATCGAAGGGTCGCTGCTGTCCGACGTCATCGCCGTGAACGCGAGCCTCGACATCGTGTTGGGGGAGATCGACCGCTAGGCGATGCGCTGGAATGGACGACGTGAGAGGAACACCGGATAGATGAGCAGCGAGCAGACCAGGGTGCGGCAGATCCGTTCGAAGAACCCGGGATTCGCGGGGGAGACGGGCGAGTTCGACCTCACCGAGGCGGAGATCCGCGGCACCGACTACGTGGGCAAGCGACCGCTCGACGGCGGCCATCCGGCCGTGGCCGGCACGCTCCCATACCAGCTCGCCGAGCGCGACCCCGAGGCGCCGCTCTTCGAAGGGCCCTACGCGGAGCGGCTGGAGAAGATCCTCTCCCGGTATCCGGATCGGCAGGCCGCCCTGCTGCCGACGCTGCACATGGCGCACGAGATCCGTGGCCACATCTCGCCCGAGACGATGGACGAGGTGGCCCGGAAGCTCGAACTGCCGCCCGCCTACGTACGGGGGGTGGCGACCTTTTACACGATGTACAACCTGCGCCCCGTGGGGCGCTACTTGATCCAGGTCTGCACCAACATCTCGTGCAACCTGTGCGGGGGCGAGGAGGTGATGGAGGCCTTCCTGGAGGCGACCGGCACCGAAGCCGGCGAGGTCTCCGCCGACGGCCGCTTCACCGTGATCGAGGTCGAGTGTCTCGGCGCCTGCGGCTTCCCCACGGTCGTGCAGATCAACGATCGCTACTACGAGAACGTCAAGCCGGGGGACGTTCCGGCGATTCTCGAGAAGCTGAAGTGAGTTTAGCTGGAATTACGAATTTCGAATGACGAATTACGAATTATGGGTTGGAACGGTATCGCCCTGCGGTCGGCGTTCGGGCCTCGTGATTCGTAATCGCTCCGTTGGTGCCGGATTTCTGAGTTTCGTAATTCGTAATTCGTAATTCGTAATCCGATTTTTTCGAAGGCGAGCCGAGATGGCGTATCCGTACACCCACCCGAGCGAGGTTCGCATGATCTCCGAGCATTTCGGAGATCCGGAGGCGCGTACGCTAAAGGGGTGGGAGAAGCGGGGCGGGTACCGGGCGCTGCGGAAGGCGCTGGGCATGAGTCGCCAGCACGTGGTCAACGAGGTGAAGACCTCCGGGCTACGCGGGCGCGGCGGAGCGGGCTTCCCCACCGGGGTGAAGTGGTCGTTCATGCCGCAGAACTCCGGCAAGCAGCACTACCTGCTCTGCAACGCGGACGAGTCCGAGCCGGGCACCTTCAAGGACCGGGAGCTGATGCGGTGGACGCCGCACCAGCTGATCGAGGGGTGCCTGATCGGCGCCTACGCGATCAACGCGAGCCACGCGTACATCTACATCCGCGGTGAGTTCTTCGAGACCGCGCAGATCCTGGCCCGGGCCATCGAGGAGGCCTACGCCGCCGGGTACGCCGGCGAGGACGTGATGGGGAGCGGCGTCACCCTGGACATCACCCTCCACCTCGGCGCGGGGGCGTACATCTGCGGCGAGGAGACCGGGCTGATGAACTCGTTGGAGGGACGGCGAGGCGAGCCGCGCCTCAAGCCCCCGTTCCCCGCGGTCTCGGGGGCCTTCGGCAAGCCTTCCACCATCAACAATGTCGAGACGCTCTGCGCCGTGCCGCACATCGTGCTGAATGGCGGCGAGTGGTATCGGCAGTGGGGGACTGAGAAGTCGCCCGGCACCAAGCTGTTCTGCGTATCCGGGCACATTCAGCGCCCGGGGAACTACGAAGTGCCGCTCGGCTTCAACTTCAGGGAATTTCTCTACGACGTGTGTGGCGGCGTTCCCGGAGGGAGAGAGCTCAAGGCGGTAATCCCCGGTGGGAGCTCGGTGCCGATCATGAAGGCGGACGAGATCGATGTGGGGATGGATTACGAGTCCTTCGCCGCGATCGGGACCATGCTGGGCGCGGGGTCGGTGATCGTGATGGACGAGACCACCGACATCGTGAAGCAGGTGCGGCGCATGGTCGACTTCTACGCCCACGAGTCGTGCGGCCAGTGTACGCCGTGCCGCGAGGGTACCGCCTGGGCTGCCAAGATCCTGCGCCGCATCGAGAACGGGTGGGGGACCGAAGCCGACCTGGACACTCTGCTGGACATCTCCGACAACATGGCCGGGAAGACGATCTGTGTGCTCTCCGACGCCTGTGCGGCGCCGATCGTCTCCTCCATCCAGAAGTTCCGCGAGGAGTACGTAAGCCTGATCCGGCGAGGGGAAAACCTGGTGGCGAGCGCGGCGGTGAAGAGTGCGTGAGGGGCGGATGTCGGATAACCTTCCAACGGATGACCCGTTACGGAGCTGTTAGTGGCTGACCAGCAGACAACACCCGAAATCGTCACCATCATCATCGACGGCCTGTCGATCGAGGTGCCGAAGGGGACGAGGATGATCGACGCCTGCGCGCGCGTGGGCGTGGACATCCCGCATTACTGTTACCACCCCGGGCTCAGCGCCCCGGCGCAGTGCCGGCAGTGCCTCGTCGAGGTCGAGGGGATGCCGAAGCTGATGCCGGCGTGCGTCACCACGGTGGCGGACGGGAACGTCATCCTCACGCAGAGTGAGAAGGCGCTGAAGGCGAGGGAGGGGAACCTCGAGTTCTATCTCCTCAACCACCCGCTCGACTGCCCGATCTGCGACCAGGCCGGTGAGTGCAAGCTGCAGGACTACGTCTCCGAGGAGGGGCGCGACATGGGCCGGCTCAACGAGCCCAAGCGCATCCTCGGGATCGACGACTTCGGCGGCGACGTGCTCTACTACGGCGACCGGTGCATCATGTGCACACGCTGCGTTCGCTTCATGCGCGAGGTCGCCCGGGACGAGCGTCTCGCCGTCGTGCAGCGCGGCGACCGCAACGTCATCGACACCTTCTTCGACGAGGGGCTGGAGGGTAACATCTGGGCGGACAACACCATCGACATCTGCCCGGTGGGCGCCCTCGTCTCGAAGGACTTCCTGCACAAGGCGCGGGCCTGGGATCTCGACCGTACCCCCTCGATCTGCCCCAACTGTTCTCAGGGGTGCAACATTACCCTGCAGGTGCGGGATAACGAGGTGATGCGCCTGAAGCCGCGCCCCAACGAGGAGGTCAACGGCCACTGGATGTGCGACTATGGCCGGCTGAACTACTCGTGGATCAACCGGGGCGGCCGGATCGAGGCGCCGATGGTGCGCGAGGGTGATCGGCTCGTTCCCACCTCCTGGTCGGACGCGCTGGTGCGCCTGGCGGAAGCGCTTGGCAAGGGCGCCGGCGCGGCGGGCGCCATCGTCTCCCCCTTCATCTCGAACGAAGACCTGGGGGCCACGCGCAAGCTGCTGGACGCGCTGGGTGGCGGGCCGGGGATCTACCGGTCCGCGCGCGGCGAAGAGGTGGTGCTCCCCGGCTTCCCCCAGCTTGCGCTGCGCCGGGACCGCGCGGCGAACGTGGTGGGCGCCGAGCTGTTCGGCTTCAGCCGCGTAGGTGACGACCAGGGCAGGGGCGGTCTCGAGGATCCGGCGAGCCACACCGGGACGCTGCTCGTTGTCGGCGATCCGCTCGACGACGCGCCCGCGGATTTCGGCACCCGCGCCTCACTCTTCGTCTACGTCGGACCGGTGCTGTCCCCGGCGGCGCGCAACGCGCACTTCGTGCTACCGACGACCACCTTCGCCGAGATGGACGGCAGCTTCACCAACGTCAACCGGCGGGTTCAGCGCTTCTGGCCTGCGCTGCAGCTGCCCGGGATGGCGCGGCCGGCGTGGCAGGTGCTCGGCGTGCTGCTCGCGGGGATCACCGGCGGTGAAGCGCCGGCCACCGCCGACCAGGCGTTCGCCAGCCTGGCCGAGCTGCGTCCGGAGTTCGGAGCTTTCACGTTCGCGGAACTCGGCGCGCAGGGCCGCGCCCTGGCCTCCCCCGAAGCAATCGCCGGGCCGGCCGGTGACTGAGATGCACTCACGACCCACGAACCAGGTCTGATGGAGACGTTCGCCGCCGAGTCGATCCACCAGGTGGGGAGGCTCTCCGACACCGCATTTGTCGTCAGCTCGCTGGTGAAGCTGCTGATCGGCTTCACCGTCGTGATGGTGACGGTGGCGATGCTGACGCTGCTGGAGCGAAAGATCAGCGCGTGGATGCAGGATCGGCCGGGGCCCAACCGGGTGGGGCCGGGTGGCATCGCCCAGCCGCTCGCTGACGGGCTCAAGAACATCCTGAAAGAGGAAACGATGCCCCGGGAGGCGCATCGCGCCTTCTTCATCCTCGCCCCGATGCTCTCGATCATCCCCGCCCTGGTGACCTTCGCGGTCATCCCGGTGGCGGCGCCCCTGCCCACGCCGTGGGGGGTGGTGGACATGGTGATCGCGGACGTGCCCATCGGCATCCTCTTCCTGCTGGCCTTCTCATCCCTCGGCGTGTACGGAATCGTGCTGGCGGGATGGGCAAGCACGAACAAGTACGCGCTGCTTGGTGGACTGCGGGCAGGCGCCCAGATGATCTCCTACGAGATTGCGCTGGGCTTGAGCCTGATGAGCATCTTCTTCCTGGTCGGGAATGTGACGCTGCCCGGCGTGGTGTGGGGCCAGCAGAGCATGAAGCTGTGGTACGCGGTGCCCCTCTCCGTCTCCTTCCTGTTCTTCTGGATCTCGTCGTTCGCGGAAACGAATCGCCTCCCATTCGACCTGCCCGAAGCCGAGTCGGAGCTCATCACCGGGTATCACACCGAGTACTCCTCGATGAAGTTCTCGATGTTCTTCATCGCTGAGTACGCGCACGTGCTGACCGTCTCGATGCTCATGGCCACCCTCTTCCTGGGCGGGTGGGACATCCCGGGTTGGCGGGGGGACAACATGGTCAGCCTTGGCGACGGCACCGTGGGTGGGGCGGCTCCCGCCGTGTGGAAGACGCTGGTGACGCTGCTGGCGTTCGGGCTGAAGACCACCTTCTTCATCGTGGTCTTCATGGTCGTGCGCTGGACCGTTCCGCGCTTCCGCTACGACCAGGTGATGGACCTCGGTTGGAAGCTGATGCTGCCGGCGGCTCTGGTGGTGGTGGTGGTGACCGCGGGGACCATCCTCGCGCTCGATGCCGCGGGGGTCGAGTACGGCCTGCTCTACGGGCTGGTGCTCGCTGCCGTGAACCTGGCGATGCTGATCGCGGTGCTGCTGGTGCTGGACCGCGGACGGATCCTGGCCGGGTCCTACGCTTCCCGCGCCAAGCGGGAGCACGCCCGGGTGGTGGCCGAATTCCATCGCGAGGAGCGCCTCCGGACGGCCGGCGCCCAGCCTCAAGCAGCGCCCTGAAGGGTTAATAGATATGGCAATCACTGTGCGGGTCATGGAGCGGCCGGCGGAGCGGGAGACGTCGTATCTCCGCGCGACGCTGAAGGGAATGGCGCTCACCTTCCGACACCTGGTGAGCACCGTCTCCCACGGGCGGGAAGCGACCATCAAGACGATGGAGTACCCGGAGGAGAAGTGGGCGCTCAGCCCGCGGTGGCGGGGAACCCACGTGATGGAGAAGCACGAGGACGGACGCCCCAAGTGCGTGGCGTGCGGACTCTGCCCGACCATCTGCCCGGCGAACTGCATCCGCCTCGTCCCCGGCGAGGACGACCAGGGGAACCGCTACCCCATCGTCTACGAGATCGACGAGTTTCGCTGCATCTTCTGCGGCATGTGCCAGGAGGTCTGCCCCGTCGAGGCGATCCACGTCGGTCAGCATTACGAGAACGCGGAATACACCCGCGATCGCTTCGTCTACGATCTCGATCGCCTCATGGCCCAGAAGCACCCCTCGACGCTGCTCTGGGACCCGTCGGACCCCGCGGGCGAATGATGTGGAGAGGGCGGAAAAAAATTGCGAGTTACGAATTACGAATTACATGCGGACTCTCGGTTTGTGCTGGTTTCACGGGCGTTTCCTTTTGTTACTCGTAATTCGTAATTCGTAATTCGTAATTACTTCGGAGCAATGCTAACGAATCTGCTCTTCTACTTCTTTGCCGCCGTCGCCATCCTGTGCGCGATGATGATGGTGTCGCGGCGCAACCCGGTGGCCAGTGCGCTCTGGCTGATCGGGGTGTTCTTCGCGCTGGCGGCCATCTACACGCTGCTGGGGGCGTACTTCATCGGGATCATTCAGATCCTGGTGTACGCGGGCGCGATCATGGTGCTGTTCCTGTTCGTCATCATGCTGCTCAACCTGGGCAACCAGTTCGAGCCGGACTTCCGGGGGACGGTCTGGAAGGTGGTCGCCGGGGGGACCGGCCTGGTGATGATCGCGCTGCTCGCCCGCATGAGCGCCACGCCGGCCGAGCCGGTCGGGGCCTCGGGCGGTCCCGACGCGCTGGCGGCGCAGGTCGCGGAGCGCGGGGTGGTGGGGGTGATCGGTATCCCCATGTTCACGGATTTCATGGTGCCGCTGCAGGTCACCGGCATCCTTCTGCTGGTTGCGGTCGTGGGAGCGGTTGCTCTCGCGAAGCGCCGATTCTAGACGATCGACGATGCCTCCTCTGAGCGTCGCCCTTGGACTGAGCGCCATCCTCTTCGCCATCGGTGCGGCGGGAGTGGTGGTGCGGCGCAATGCCATCATCCTGTTCATGTGCATCGAGCTGATGCTCAATGCGGTGAACCTGGCCTTCGTTGCGCTCTCCCCCTACGCGGGAATCGACGGACAGGTCTTCGTCTTCTTCGTGATCGCGGTGGCTGCCGCGGAGGCGGCGGTCGGCCTTTCGATCATCATCTCGATCTTCCGCCATCACGAGTCGGTGGACGTCAAGAACTTCGGCCTGCTGCGGTGGTAGCCATCGTGATGCTTGCAATTCTTCAGGCGATGCCCACCGAGGCGCTGGCGCAGGAGGCCGCTACGCACGCGTTCGAGCCGACACTGCTCGGCTGGATCGTGCTCCTGCCACTGATCGGCTTCGTCATCAATGGCGCGGCCGCGGTCGTCGCGGCGCGTCGGCAGCACCGTGAGCGCCTTGCCCACCTGCCCGCCGGCGTACACGACGAGCACGGGGAGGAGGTGCACAGCAACCACGGAGAGGAAGGGGAGGAGGCGCACGCGTCGTCGGACGCGCACGCGGAGACCGACGCCCACGCGGCCGCCGAGCCGGGCTGGACCCACCGGTTGCCGAGCCTCGTCGCGCCGGGGGTGCTGCTGCTGGCTTTCGCCATAGCGCTGGTCAATTTCCTCAGCATGCGGGGGGCGGAGCTGCACGAGCCGATCGTGCAGACATTCTTTTCCTGGCTGCCGGTCGGTGAGCTGCAGGTCGACGCCGCGCTGTTGCTCGATCCGCTGTCGATCCTGATGACGCTGATCGTCACCGGTGTCGGCTTCCTGATTCACGTCTTCTCGGTCGGGTACATGAGCCATGATCCGGGCTATCCCCGGTACATGGCGTACCTGAACCTGTTCGTCTTCTTCATGCTGGTCCTGGTGCTGGGCGCCTCCTACCCGCTGATGTTCGTCGGCTGGGAAGGGGTGGGGCTCTGCTCCTACCTGCTGATCGGCTTCTGGTTCTCCGAGAAGGCCAACGCCGACGCGGGGAAGAAGGCGTTCATCGTCAACCGGATCGGCGATTTCGGCTTCCTGATGGCGATGATGCTGCTCTTCGCCAACCTGGGAACGCTGAACTTCCCCGAGGTCTTCGACGCGGCGGCAGGGCAGCTCCCGTATGCCGGCGCGGTCGTGACCGCGGCTGCCCTCTTCCTCTTCCTGGGGGCGACCGGCAAGAGCGCTCAGATCCCCCTCTACGTCTGGCTACCGGACGCCATGGCCGGTCCGACGCCGGTCTCGGCGCTGATCCACGCGGCGACGATGGTGACGGCTGGCGTCTACATGATCGTTCGCTCGGCCACGCTCTACGCGATGGCACCGACCGCCTCGCTGGTGGTCGCGGTGGTGGGAACTCTCACCGCCGTTTTCGCCGCGACGATCGGCCTCAAGCAGTGGGACATCAAGAAGGTGCTCGCCTACTCGACGGTGTCCCAGCTCGGTTTCATGGTGGCGGGCGTGGGCATGGGTGCCTACGTGGCGGGCATCTTCCACCTGATGACGCACGCCTTTTTCAAGGCCTGCCTCTTCCTCGGGTCGGGCGCGGTGATCCACGCGATGCACGAGGCGCTGCACGCCACACATTCGCACGCCGACGCCCAGGACATGCGCAATATGGGCGGCCTGAGGAAGTACCTGCCGGTCACCTTCGTGACGATGGGAATCGCCACCCTGGCCATTGCAGGGATTCCTCCGTTCGCCGGCTTCTTTTCCAAGGACGAGATCGTGGGCGCGGCGTGGCTCGGCGCCCAGGGCGCTTCTCCCCTTGCCAGTGCCACCCTCTTCGGGATCGAGGGGGCGACCTGGATGGGGATCATCGCCGTGGTACTCTCCTTCGCCGCGCTGCTGACGGCCTTCTACATGGGCCGCCTGATGATCTACACCTTCTTCGGCCCCAACCGCACCGGCGAGACCGAGCAGCGGCACCTGCACGAGGTTGGCTGGACGATGACGGTTCCGCTGGTGGTGCTCGCGCTGCTCTCCCTGATCGGTGGCCTGTTCAACGTCGAGGCCGAAGTACCGATCGTGAATTGGTTCACCCCGCTGGCGATCGGCGGCGGGGGCGCGTTGCACGACTGGCTGCATCCGGTGATCGAGGGGGCGGAGGCGGTTCATGCCGCGAACGGCGTGGTCATCGCCGAGGCGCACCACTATGCCTGGCCAATCCTGCTGGCCATTGCCATCGGCGTGGTCGGACTCGTCCTGGCCGGGGTGCTGCTGAAGCCGGCGCGTCTGGGGAGCGCCGAGGAGCATCCCGACTACGTCGGGGCGCTCGATCGGCTCCTCTATCACAAGTGGTTCGTGGACGAGCTGTACGACACGCTCGTGGTGCGACCGGTCTATGCCCTCTCGCGCGGGTTCAGCTCCATAGTGGATCGCGGGCTCATCGACGGCATCGTGGACGGGAGCGGCCGTTTCGCGCAGGGGGTGGGCCTCATGGTGGGGCGCATCCAGACGGGTCAGCTCAATACCTACGCTTTCATGATCCTCGTCGGCGTGCTCGCGGTGCTCGGCGCCTTCGTGGCCTTCTGATGTCCTGACGGAGATGAGCTTCTTTCAGTCGCACTGGGTGCTGAGCTTCCTGATCTTCTGGCCGCTGCTGGGCGCGCTCGTCGTGCTGGCGGCGCCGGTCCAGTCGGCCAAGCGGATCGCGCTCGCCTTCGGAATCGTCGAGTTCCTGGCCGCGATTCCGCTCTTCTGGTCGTACGATCCGCTGGGGGCACCATTCCAGAACGAGATTGCCGTTCCCTGGATCGAGGGGTGGGGGATCTACTACCGCCTCGGGGTGGACGGGATCTCGCTCTTCATGGTGCTACTCACAGCCGGCCTGCTTCCGCTGATGGTCCTGGGCTCCTGGACCTACATCCAGTCGCGGGAGCGGACCTACTACTCCATGCTGCTCGCGCTGACCACAGGCGTGCTGGGGGTCTTCATCGCCCTGGACATGTTCCTGTTCTACGTGTTCTGGGAGATGATGCTCATCCCCATGTACTTCCTGATCGGGGTCTGGGGCGGCAAGGAGCGTATCTACGCGGCGGTGAAGTTCTTCCTCTACACGACGATCGGCTCCCTGCTGATGCTGGTGGGTATCGTCTATCTCTTCTTCCGCCATGAGTCGCTGACGGGGCAGGCGAGCTTTGCTTACACCGACTTCTTGCAGCTACCGCTGACCGCGGCCGAGCAGTGGTGGCTGTTTGCCGCCTTCACGCTGGCCTTCGCCATCAAGGTTCCCATCTTCCCGTTCCACACCTGGCTTCCGGCGGCGCACGTCCAGGCGCCGACCGCGGGTTCGGTCATCCTTGCAGGGGTGCTGCTGAAGATGGGGACCTACGGGTTGCTGCGGTTCTCGCTGCCGCTCTTCCCCGCGGCGGCGACCGCCGAATCCACCATCACCCTGTTCATGGTGCTCGGGGTGATCGGCATCATCTACACGGCGATGGTGGCAGCGGTGCAACCGAACTCGAAGAAGCTGGTGGCCTACACCTCCGTGGCGCACCTCGGCTTCGCGGTCCTGGGGATCTTCGCCGTCAATCTCCAGGGCATCCAGGGAACGCTGCTGCTGATGATCGCGCACGGCGTCTCCACACCGATGCTCTTCTTCCTGCTCGGCATGCTGTACGAGCGGCGGCACACCTACGAGATCGATGATTTCGGCGGGTTGGCGGGGTCGGTGCCGATCTGGTCGACCATGCTCGTGTTCGCGGCACTGGCCGCCATCGGGCTGCCCGGGACGAGCGGGTTCGTGTCGGAGTTCCTGGTGCTTCTGGGAACGTTCCGGGCGAGGCCATGGCTCGCCCTGTTGGCGGCGACCGGCGTGATCTTCGCCGCTTACTACATGCTCCCGATGGTACAGAAGATCGCCTTCAACGCGCTGAAGCGTCCGGCGAACCGCAGCATTCCGGACGTGAACGGGCGCGAGCTGGCGATCCTGGCGCCGCTCGTTGCCGCGATCCTGTGGATCGGCGTCTATCCGCGGCCTTTCCTGGAGCGGATGGAGCCGAGTGTCAATCGTCTTATCCAGCAGCTGGAGGCGGCGCCGTCCCCGGTCGCGTCCGAGCCCCCCGCCGAGGCTGCGACCGGTGTGGTCGCCGCGGCGGTCCCGACCTCCGTATCGCCGCCTCGTTAAACCAAGATGCAGCTCGATTTCGCGCACCCGTCGGATTATTTCTGGGCTCTGCTGCCGGAGATCGTCCTCTCCCTCTGGGGGATGATGGTGCTGGTGGTCGACGTGTTCCAGAAGGGGAGGGAGCCCATACCGTCGCGGCCGTACATCCCGTGGCTGTCGCTCGCGGGGCTGGTGCTCGCCGGCGTGGCCAACGCCTGGCTGCTGGGCTTCACCGAGGTTGGCACCGCGGGGATGGTGGCCGTGGATGGCTTCCGGGTCTTCGCCAACTTCATCATGCTGGTCGCGGCGGCCATCGCCATTCTGATCTCCATCGGCTACCCTGACCACACCGGGATCAATCGGGGGGAGTTCTTTGCGCTGATCCTGCTGTCCACCGTCGGCATGATGCTGATGGCGGGGACGCGGGACCTGATGCTGCTCTTTCTCGCTCTGGAGCTGATGTCGATCAGCGTGTACGTGCTGGTCGGTTTCAACCGCTCCGATCCCCGCTCCGCCGAGGGCTCGCTGAAGTATTTCCTGCTGGGGGCGTTCTCGAGCGCCTTTCTGCTCTACGGCATCGCGTTGGTCTGGGGTAGCGCGGGAACCACGAACATCTCCGATATCGCCGGGGCGCTCGGCGGAGAGCTCGGCTCCAGCGCGATGTTTCTGACAGGCGCGGCCATGCTGGTGGTGGGGCTTGGCTTCAAGGTGGCGGCCGTGCCGTTCCACATGTGGACCCCTGACGCCTACGACGGCGCGCCCACGCCCATTACCGCTTTCATGGCGACCGGCGTGAAGGCGGCCGCGTTCGCCGCGTTCATCCGCATCTTCGCCGTTGCCTTCAGCGGCAGCTACGAGGTGTGGAGTGAGGTGATCTGGTGGCTGGCGATGCTGACGATGTTCGGCGCGAACCTCGTCGCGGTGACGCAGGGGAGCGTCAAGCGGATGCTGGCCTACTCCTCGATCGCCCACGCGGGCTACCTGCTGGTGGCCCTGCTCGCCGCGAATGCGTATGGCGCCGCCGCGTTCCTCTTCTACCTGCTGGTGTACACCCTGATGACGGCTGGTGCATTCGGCATCGTGATCGCCAACTCGCGCGGCGGACGCGAGCGGATTGCGCTGAAGGATTACGCCGGCTTCGGTTGGGAACAGCCGCTGCTCGGCGCGGTCTTCGCCATCTTCCTGCTCTCGCTGGCCGGTTTCCCGCTGACGGGTGGGTTCGTGGGCAAGGTGTACATCCTGCGCGCGGCTGTCGCGGCGGGATATCAGGGCCTCGCCGTGGCCCTGGTGGTGGCGTCGCTGATCTCGTACTTCTACTACCTGAGGGTGGTGGTGGTGATGTACATGCGGCCGGTGAGCGAGGAGAACGCCGGTCGGCTGCAGGTGCCGGGTCCCCTCCGCTTCGCGGTGTCGCTGGCGGCCGCGGGGGTGATCATCCTCTTCCTCTTCCCGTCGCTCTTCCTCGACGCCGCGCAGCAGAGCGTGTCGGCGATGTTCACGACTCCGGGAGCCTTCTTCGGCTGGTTGCCGTGATCTGACCGTTCGCCGGGAGAATGGCGCAGGAAAGGGGGTCCGGCGCATGCGCCCCGGACCCCCGTGTGCATATCCCTTGCAGAAGACGGTGGGCAGCAAACGATCCGGACGGGAGAGCGATGCCACGCAAGAAGGCGCAGGGGAAATCGGTTCTCGGCACCGCGGGTAAGGCCGCACTGGGCCTTACGGCTGCGGCCGCCGCGGCGTACGGGGCCTACCTTTGGGGGGCACCTGGTCGCAGGCGTCCGGCCACGGAGCTCGGCTATGCGCTCAACCTGAGGCTCCACTATTCCGCCTGGCGTGGGCTCCACTACGCCTACTATTCCCGTCCCGGAACCGGCCGACCCATCGCTATCCTGCACTCGGTAAACGCGGTCGCATCCGCGCATGAGATGCGTCCGCTGGTGCAGCGACTCCAGCGTGAGACCCAGCGTCCGCTGTACGCCCTGGAGTGGATCGGGTTCGGCCACAGCGACCGGCCCGAGATCTCCTATTCGCCGGATCTCCTCGAGGACCAGCTCGAGCACTTCCTCGCCCGGGTGGTGCGGGCGTCCGACGGTGCCGATGTGATCGGGCTCTCGCTCGGGGCGACGTACGCCGCCGAAGTAGCGCGCCGGCGCCCCGACCTCGTGCATTCGCTGGTGGCCATCGAACCGGCCGGCCTCGGCGAAGAGCCGCAGGAGATCGGCAATGCCTGGGCGAAGCTCCTCTTCACCCTTCCGGGTGTGCAGCGTGCCTTCTACGACCGGCTGACCAAGCCGGACGCGCTCTACCGCTTCGCCCGCGAGAACCTCTTCACCGACGAGTTTGGAGTGCCGGAAGAGTACGTCGAATACGGCGCGGAGACCGCCCGCGTGGAGGGCGCCGCCCGCCCGCTCGACGATTTTCTCAACGGGCGGTTCTTCCCCGAGTACGCCCGCGACGCTTTCCTGCACCTGCGCCAGCCCGTGCTCATCATCCACGGCCTTGTGGGAGAGCGACGGATGGAGTCGTACACGGAGCTACCGGAGCTCGCCGCACGCGCCTCCGTGGAGGTGATCCCGTTGCCCACCGGAGCGATGCCCCACTGGGAGCGACCGGGAGTGGTGATGGAGCGGATCCGCGCCTTCTACGAGCAGCATTCAGGGTTGGCGGCCCCCGTCTCCACCTGATGGCGGCCAGCGCGGTACGCCGTCCTCTCGCGAACAGCATCTCGAACGCATGAACCGTCTGCCCCGGGGTACGATCCTGATCGCGTTTCTCAGCCTGCTAGGCGTCGGGTGCGGAGGCTCGGAAGAGCAGGAAGCAGGTTCCAACCCGCCCGAGGACGTGAATCCGCTCACCCGGGAGGAGATCCGCGAGCAGGCGGAGGCGATGTCTCCGGAGGTTGCCGAATCGCTGGGAATCGTCGATACCACCATCAAGGTCCAGAGTCCGGTGTCTCCCGAAAGCGTGCCTCTGGTCGACACCGCCGCCGAGCGCTGATCGTTGCGGCCGCACCCGACCGCCAAACTCCCCGGGAACGATAGGAGAAGCCTGTGAAGATCGTGGTGTGCGTGAAACGCGTCCCCGATACGGAGGCGCGCATCCGGATCGCCGGGGACGGGCGAAGCGCCGACCCCGCGGGGGTGAAGTTCATCACCAACCCGTATGACGAGTTCGCCGTGGAGGCGGCACTCCGGCTACGCGAGGCGGCGGGAGAGGGCGAAGTGGTGGCTCTCACCGTGGGCGGTCCGGAAGCCGCGGAAACGCTGCGGGCCGTTCTCGCCATGGGGGCGGATCGGGCCGTCCTGCTGCGGGCTGAGGGCGCGCCGGAGGGTAATGCGGTCGCCGAGGCGATCGCTGCTGAGCTGCGCGAGCAGTCCTTCGACGTGGCGCTGTTCGGGATGAAGGCGATCGACGACGATCTCCAGGCGGTGGGTGCAATGGTGGGAGAACGGCTGCAGCTCCCGACGGCCACCTCCGTCACCGAGTTCCGCGTCGAAGGCAGTCGGGTGACGGCGGATCGGGAAGTCGAGGGAGGGATAGAGGTGGTCGAGCTGCAGACGCCCTGCGTGCTCACCATCACCAAGGGTCCCTACGAGCCGCGCTATGCCTCGCTCAAGGGGATCATGGCCGCGAAGAAGAAGCCGCTCGAGGAGAAGGAGGCCGCCACCGGCGAAGCACGCTCCCGGGTGGAGTCGCTCTCCTATCCGCCGGAGCGCCAGAGTGGGCGAATCGTCGGCCAGGGCCCGGATGCCGTGCCGGAGCTGGTGCGGCTGCTCCGGGAAGAGGCGAAGGTGATCTGACGCCCGGATTCCAGCCATCCGGAACTCCTACTTCGGAAAGCAACCCGCTTATGCCCAGGATTCTCGCATTCGCCGAAGCTCGTGAGGGAACGATCCGGCCGGTGGCCCGGGAGGCGGTGGCTGCGGCGCGGGCGCTGGCAGCGGCCGGCGATGAGGTAGAGGCGGTGGTCCTGGGCGGCGCCGGCGTGGGCGGCGAAGCGGCCGGGCTGGGGAGCGTGGGCGCGAGCCGGGTGCACGTGGGCGAGAGCGATGCCCTGAAAGCATACTCGCCGGAGGCGTACACCACCGTGCTCGCCGGACTGGTACGATCGGGGGACTACCGGGCGGTGGTGTTTCCGGGTTCCGCCATGGGCAAGGATCTCGCGCCGCGGTTGGCGGCGAGGCTCGGGGCGGGCTACGCCTCCGACTGCACCGGGCTCGAGTTGGAGGGGGAGGAGGTGGTCGCCACCCGGCCGCGCTACGCGGGGAAGGTGTTCGCCAGGGAGCGCATCACGGGATCGCCTGCCGTCGTGACGGTGCGGGGCAATGCCTTCGCGGTCGAGGAGGGGTCGGGGAGCGCCGAGGTCGTGCCGCTGGACCTGTCTCTGAGGGAGGCGGATTTTGGGGCGATTGTCTGCGAGGTACGCTCGGGCGCGGCGGCCAAGCTCGATGTCGCCGAAGCACCCATTGTGGTCTCGGGCGGCCGGGGCCTGCGCGACCCCGCCAACTTCAAGTTGCTGGAGGAGCTGGCCGAAGTGCTCGGGAACGCGGCCGTAGGAGCGTCGCGCGCGGTGGTAGATGCCGGGTGGCGACCGCACTCTGACCAGGTGGGTCAGACGGGAAAGACCGTCGCGCCGCAGCTGTACTTCGCCATCGGGATCTCCGGCGCCATCCAGCACCTCGCCGGCATGCGCACTGCCAAGTACATCGTGGCGATCAACAAGGACCCGGACGCCCCGATCTTCAAGGTCGCTGACTACGGCATCGTGGGTGACCTCTTCGAGATCGTTCCCAGGCTGACGGAGGAGATCCGGCGGCTCCGGAGCTCGTGAACAGGCTCGAGGGCAGGCGAATGCGTCGTCCCTCGCTTTCGACTGTTGCGATCGCGCTCGCGACTATCTCCCTCCTGCTCAACGGCTATCTGCTGTACAAGCTCCTCCACCCCGAGCAGGTGCTGGCGCCCCTGGTGGCCGACCTGACTCGGGAGATGGTCAACGATCAGGGAGAGATCGCCTACGAAGTCCAGATTCCGGCGGGAACGCCCCTCGCACTGGATCTCCCCGTTGATGAGCGCTTCGCGGTATCCGTCGATACCGTCATCCCGCTGAACACCACCATCCAGGTGCCGATACGCGGCCCGCTCGGAATGGCGAACGTACCGGTGCCGATCCGCACGAACATCCCCATCCGGACTCGTCTTCCTCTCCACATCCAGCATACCTTTCAGCTCCGCACGCGGACGCGCCAAGCGATCACCATTCCAATACGCCTGCGGGTTGACGACCTGCTTCCCTGAGGCGCCGCCGGCCGGTTGACCCTTTGCGGGACCTGGCGTAGAATTCGGCCTCCCCAGACCGGCTGCAAACGCCGGCCTCATCGCGGATTCGGACGGGGCCGTAAGGCCCCGTTTTCGCACGACAGGCAGTATGGAAGCGTCGCTCCCGGCACAGTACAACCCGAATGAGACCGAGGGGGCCCTCTATTCCTGGTGGATGGAGCAGGGCTTCTTCCGTGCCGACGCGAATACCAGCCGCGAGCCGTACACCATCGTCATCCCCCCGCCCAACGTCACCGCAGTCCTGCACATGGGCCACGGCCTGAACAACACGATTCAGGACGTGCTCATTCGCTGGCGGCGTATGCAGGGGCGCGAGGCGCTCTGGCAGCCGGGAACCGACCACGCCGGAATCGCCACTCAGAACGTGGTGGAGCGGCGGCTGGCCAACGAAGGCCGCAGCCGCTTCGACCTCGGTCGCGAAGCGTTCGTGAACGAGGTCTGGAAGTTCGTGGAGGAGACCGGCAACACCATCCTGGAGCAGCTACGGGCGATCGGGTGCTCATGCGATTGGCAGCGCACCCGCTTCACCCTCGACGAGGGGCTCTCGCGCGCGGTGCGCGAGGTGTTCGTGCGGCTGTACGAGAAGGGGTTGATCTACCGGGGCAACTACATCATCAACTGGTGCCCCCGCTGCCTGACCGCCCTCTCGGACGAAGAGGCGGAGCCGGAGGAGACGGACGGCAAGCTCTACCATCTTCGCTATCCCCTGGCGACTCCCTCGAACAGCGGGTCGCTACCCACCCTGCCGGACGGCCGCGAGTACCTCGTCGTGGCGACCACGCGACCGGAGACGATGCTCGGTGACGTGGCCGTGGCGGTGCACCCCGAAGATGGTAGGTACTCGGCCGTGGTCGGAGCCGAGGTGGATCTGCCGCTCACCGGCCGCCGCATTCCTGTGCTGGCGGACGATTTCGTCGACCCCGAGTTCGGTACCGGCGCGGTGAAGATCACCCCCGCCCACGATCCGAACGACTTCGATATGGGGCGGCGTCACGGCCTCGAGGCGATCGACGTCATGACGCCCGAGGCGTCCCTGAGCGACCGCGCCCCGGAGCAGTTCCGCGGGCTCGATCGCTTCGCCGCGCGGGCCGCGGTCGTCGAGGCGCTCCAGGCGGCGGGGCTTGTGGAGAAGATCGAGGCGCACCGGCACGCGGTGCCCCACTGCTACCGGTGCAACACGGTCGTCGAGCCGCGCCTTTCCGAGCAGTGGTTCGTCAAGATGAAGCCGCTGGCGGAGCCGGCGCTGGCGGCGGCGCGGGAGGGACGGCTGCGCTTCATCCCCGATCGCTGGACGAAGGTCTACGAGCACTGGATGGAGAACATCCGGGACTGGTGCATCTCCCGGCAGCTCTGGTGGGGGCACCGCATCCCGGTCTGGTACTGCCAGAACTCCGATTGCGGGGAAATGGTCGTGGCGCGCGAGGATCCGGATGTCTGCCCACGTTGCGGAGGGGCGCTCGTCCAGGATCCGGACGTGCTGGACACCTGGTTCTCCTCCTGGCTGTGGCCGTTCTCAACCCTCGGGTGGCCCGACGAAACGCCCGACCTGCAGAAGTTCTACCCGACCCAGACCCTCGTCACCGCCCCGGAGATCCTGTTCTTCTGGGTGGCGCGGATGGTCATGGCCGGGATCGAGTTCCGCGGCGAGGTTCCTTTCTCCGACGTGCTGCTGCACGGCACGGTGCGCGACCACCTCGGCCGGAAAATGTCCAAGTCTCTGGGCAACGGGATCGATCCGCTCGACGTGGTGCAGAGGTACGGCGCGGATGCCCTGCGCTACACGCTCGTATCCGGCATGGGGGTCGGCGCCGACGTCCTGCTCAACTACGAGGACCTCGATTCCACCTTCGCCCCGGGGCGGAACTTCGCGAACAAGCTCTGGAACATCGGCCGGTTCGCGCTGATGAACCTCGGCAACGAGCCCGTGGAAGACCTGGACGACGTCGTGGGCTCGCTCGAGCTGGCCGACCGATGGATCCTCTCGCGCCTGAACCGGGCGGTGGAGGAGGTGACCGATCGGCTGGAGCGCTTCCGCTTGAACGAGGCGGCGCTGACGGGCTACAACTTCTTCTGGGGCGAGCTGGCCGACTGGTATCTGGAGGTCATCAAGCCGCGGTTGCGCGGCGAGATGGGCGATGCCAGCCGCGCGGCGGCTCGTGCCACCCTGGTCCGGGTGGTGGACAACGCCCTCCGTCTGTTGCATCCGATCACGCCGTTCATCACCGAGACGGTGTGGCAGAAGCTGCCGCGCCGGCAGGGGCAGGCTCCCTCCATCATGGTCTCCGAGTGGCCGCAGGCGGAGGCTCGCTGGCGCGATTCTGAGGCGGAGGCGCGGTTCGGCCAGCTCCAGGAGGTGATCGCGACCGTGCGGAACCTGCGGGCGGAGTACGGCATCCAGCCCGGTACGCGGGTGCGTCTACGGGTGAGTGACTCGAGCGGTGAGCTCTCGCGCCTCCTCGCCGACAGTGCGCGCGCGCTGGCCGACCTGGCCCGGGTGGAAGAAGTGACGGAGGGGACGGGATTGGGGTCGATCGGCGCGAGCGCGGTGCTGCGCTCCGGGGCCGAGCTGTTCCTGCCGCTGGAAGGTGTCATCGACCTGGAGAAGGAGCGCGCGCGCCTGCGAGCGGAGCTGGAGCGCACGATCTCTCTCGCCACGAGCGCGCGGAAGCGACTGGAGAACCAGAACTTCGTCTCCCGAGCTCCCGCCGAGGTGGTGGAGCGAGAGCGCGAGAAGCTGGCGAGCGTGGAGGAGCAGCGCGGCAAGCTGGAGAGAGCGCTTCGCGCCCTGGAGGGTCAGGGGTGATCGGTGGTTGGCGTTCACTGCGGCGCGCGGCGTTGCTGCTGGTGCTGGTCGCATGCGCGCAGATCGAGCCGCCGCCAGGAGGGCCCGAGGACCGGTCGCCGCCTCAACTTGTCATGCAGCAGCCGGACACCCTGGCAGTGGTTCCAGGGTGGAACCGGCCGGTGATCTTCCGCTTCGACGAGCGCATCTCGGAGCAGCAGGTGGAGCAGTCGGTGATGGTGTCGCCCCGTACCAGCCCGGTGGTGGTGGATCGGGGCTCGCGCGAGATCCGGGTCTCGCTGCGACGTGGCTGGCAGCCCAACACCATCTACCAGGTCACCGTGCGGCCGCAGATCCAGGACCTGTTCAATAACAGGATCCGCGAACCGCTGCAGATCGTCTTCTCCACCGGCCCCGAGATTCCGCAGACCCGATTCGCGGGGATCGTGCGCGATCGGATCACCGGCGAGCCGACGGTCGATGCTCGCGTGGAGGCCATCCGTACCGCGGATTCGCTCGTCTACGCCGTGCCGTCCGATAGCACAGGCCGGTTCGAGTTCGCCTACGTGCCGGAAGGGGAGTACATGATCCGGGCGTACTCGGACAACAACCTCAACCGGAGTCCGGACTCGTTCGAGCCGCGGGACAGCCTGACGGCAACGATCTCGATCGCCGATACGGCGGCGGTCGAGGCGCCGGTAGAGCTGAGCGTCGTGCTTCCCGACAGCACGCCTCCGAAGATCGCTTCCGCACGACTGGCTGGAGAGCGTCGGGTGGAGGTTCGTTTCGACGACTATCTCGACCCGGCCCAGGAACTCCAGCCGGGATCCGTGACCCTCACCGGTCCGGATAGCACTTCGGTGGCCATCGACACCGTGACGATCGGTGAGCCGCCGGAGGAGGAAGCGCCAGATACCGCCGCTGCCCCAGCGCCCGGCGCTGAGCCTGCCCAGCCGCCCGCGGCCGCACCGGACACTGCTGCCGCTCAGCCCGGGGCGGAGCCTGCTCCGCCGCCGGTGGCAGCGCCCGACACCGCGGCGCCGGACACCGCCGCCGACACGGCCGGGGCCGCGGCCGACACGGCTCGCGTGCTCCCGTCGCAGCTGCTCGTTATACGGCTGCCGGAAGGGGTGCAGCTCACTCCAGAGGCCAAGTACACAGTTGCGGTGACGGGCGTACGGAACGTCGTGGGACTCACGGGTGACTCGCAGGCGGAGTTCACCGCTGAGCCTCCCTCCGTCGAGGAGGCGGGGGAGCCGGAACCGGAAGCGCCAGCGGATGACGTTCCCGACGCCGAGCCGGAGGAGCAGCCCGAGCCGGGCCCGTCGGCGGACGCCGTGCCTGATACCGAACCGGATCCAGAACCTGAACCGATCATACCATGACTGAATCCAGCCCGCTCGCCGGCCTCCTGAAGGGCAAGAAGGGCCTCGTCGTCGGCGTTGCGAATCAGAACTCCATCGCGTGGGCCTGCGCGCGTGCGCTGCACGGCGCTGGGATGGAGCTCGCCTTCACCTTCCAGGGGGAGACGATGCGGGAGCGGGTCCGGAAGACCACCGCCGAGCTGGGCGAGCCCATACTGTACGATCTGGACGTGCAGCGCGACGACCAGATCGAGAGTGTCTTCGCCGAGGTGAGGGAGCGCTGGGGGCAGCTCGACTTCCTCCTGCACTCCGTCGCCTTTGCGCCCAGGGCGGCCATGGCGAACCCCTTCATCGAGACTACGCGCGCTGACTTCCTGACCGCGCACGATGTCTCCGCTTACTCGTTGGTGGCGCTCACGCGGGCGGCCGCCCCGATCATGCCGGAAGGCGGCAGCATCGTGACGATGACCTACTACGGCTCCGAGAAGGCGGTGCCGGGTTACAACGTCATGGGGGTGGCCAAGGCCGCGCTGGAGGCCGCGGTGCGATACCTCGCGGTGGACCTCGGGCCGCGCGGAATCCGCATCAATGCCGTCTCCGCGGGGGCGGTGAACACGCTCGCCGCCCGGGGCGTGGCCCACTTCCGCGAGCTCCTGAAGATCACCGCCGAGCGCTCTCCGCTGCGCCGCGCGATCGAGGTCGACGAAGTCGGCAACGCCACGCTCTTCCTGGCGTCGCCTCTCTCCACCGGGATGACCGGAGAGACCATGTACGTCGACGCGGGCTTCCACATCACGGCGGGGTGAAGACCGGCAGGACGGCCGCTTTTCTCGACCGCGATGGCACCATCGTGGTCGACCGCGATTATCCGGGCGACCCGGACGAGGTCGAGCTGATCGATGGTGCCGCCGAGGCGATTCGCCGGCTGCGCGAGAACGGGATCCTGGTCCTGGTGGTCACCAACCAGTCGGGTATCGGCCGCGGCCTCATCACCGAGGATGATTTTCGGGCAGTGCAGGCACGCATGGAGAGTCTCCTGGCGCACGAGGATGCCCGGCTGGACGGGGCATACCACTGCCCGCATGCGCCCGACCGGGTTCCTCCCTGCGACTGCCGCAAGCCGGCGCCGGGTCTGTACCTGCGTGCGGCGGAGGAGCACGGAGTCGACCTCGCACGCTCCTACTATGTCGGCGATCGGCTCCGCGACGTGCTGCCCGGCGCTGAATTCGGAGGTAGGGGCTACCTGATTCGTGGAACCGAGGCGGTGGGGGAGGAAGATCTCCCCCCCGGGGTGCAACTGGTAGGCTCCTTGCTCGAAGCCACGGAACGGTTGCTCGCCAACCGGGTTTAATTGACCGGTCGTGGCGGTTTCGTTATGTTTCGACACTGCCTTATCCCGAATTCCAAGCGCTATCAGAAGGTATAGGGGGAATATGGAGACTCAGAACGCTGCTGGGATCACGGTAACCCCCACGGCCGTTGCCGAGGTTCGGCGTTATATGGAGGAGAACGGCGCCAGCGAGGACTCCGGCCTGCGGGTCGGTGTGCTTCCGGGAGGCTGCTCCGGCTTCCAGTACGGCCTCAACATCGAAGAGGAGCCGGCCGAGGACGATCTGGTGCTCGAGTCGAACGGGCTCCGTCTCTTCGTGGACCCGTTCAGCATGCAGTATCTCGGCGGCGTCGAGATCGACTACGTCAGCACGTTCCAGGGCTCGGGTTTCACCTTCAATAATCCGAACGCCACGGGTGGCTGTGGCTGTGGCAGCTCGTTCACGGTCTGAGCCGAACCGGGTCGGATTTCGTGGGCCCGCGGAGAAGGCTCCTGCGGGCCCGCTCGTTTATGAGCGACGTTCTCTTCGTCCACTCAGGACCCCGGGCGAACATTGATTCATCTAGCCGACGCACTGCGCACCCCGCTGGACTACGCGAGGCTTCCGCACGAGGAGCTCGTTGATCGCATCGCCGCGCGGAAGGCGGAGCTGAACGCCGTCATCCTGGGTCACAACTACCAGCGCGTGGAGATCCAGGCGGTCAGCGACTTTCTCGGCGACTCCCTGGGGCTTTCACAGGAAGCCGCCGAGACGGATGCCGACGTGATCGTCTTCTGCGGTGTGCACTTCATGGCGGAAACCGCCAAGATCCTGTCGCCGCAGAAGATGGTGCTGATGCCCGACCTCCGTGCGGGCTGTCCGATGGCGGATTTCGTGACCGCCGACGGCCTGCGCCAGCTCAAGACGCGGCTGCCGGAGGCCGCCGTAGTCTCCTATGTGAACTCGACGGCGGAGGTCAAGGCGGAGTCCGACATCTGCTGCACCTCCTCCAATGCGGTGAAGGTGGTCGAATCGTTCGCGCCGGACCGCACCATCCTCTTCGTGCCCGATCGCAACCTCGCGCGCTACGCCGCGCAGCGTAGCGGCCGTGCCTACCTGACCACCACGGAGCTGTCGCGAGAGGATGTGGATGTACCCCCCGGGGCCATCGTCGCGTGGGACGGATACTGCTACGTTCACGATGATCTGGTCCTGGACGAGCTGGCCCAGGCACGCGCGAAGTATCCCGACGCCAAGGTGGTGATCCACCCGGAGGCGCGGCGCGAGCTTCTCGACGAAGCCGACTATGTCTCTTCCACCTCGAAGATGGTGGAGATCGCCGAGCAGCACGACACGCTGATCATCGGCACCGAACGCGGCCTCATCGATCGGTTGAAGCAGCGCTTCCCCGAGAAGACGCTGATTCCGCTCTCGGGCGCGGCGATCTGCGGTAACATGAAGATGAACACGCTCGCGAAGCTCGCCTGGTCGCTCGACCACCAGCAACACGAGATCGTGCTCGACGAGGAGGTGCGGTCGCGCGCGGAGCAGTCGCTCCGGCGCATGCTCGAGCTCTCTGGCGGCTGGAAGGCGCCGAGCGCCGAGGAGGCGGCACTGGAGGAGGCCGGTGTTCGACGGAGCGGTTGCGGCTGCGCATGAGTCGGTAGCGGGGTTCCTGAGAGGCGGATCGGCGGGCCGCCGCCGTGAAGCGCAGTGCCATGAGTGGTGACATCATCGTCCGCTCGTTCAGCGGGGGCGTCTTCAACCAGAACGGCTTCCTGGTCTCCTGCGCCGGAACACGCGCCTCGATCCTGGTGGACCCGGGCGCAGCGGTCGCTCGGATGCTCGACGCGGCCGAGACGTCACGCCTCAGCGTGGAGGCGATCGTCCTCACCCACGCTCACATCGATCACGTCGAAGGCGTTGCAGCGGCCCGGCGGGCCACCGCGGCGCCGATCTGGCTCCACCGCGAGGATCGGCAGCTCTACGAGTCCGTGCCCCTCCAGGCGCAGTGGTTCGGGGTGCAGGTGGAGCCGCTTCCGGAGGTCGACCACTTCTACGACGATGGTGACCTCGTCGAGTTCGGCGACTGCTCGCTGACGGTTCGCTTCACCCCCGGGCACGCGCCCGGCCACGTGATCCTGGTGGGAGACGGCCTCGCCCTGGTGGGGGACTGCGTGTTCAACGGATCGATCGGGCGCACCGATCTGCCGGGCGGTGACCTGGCCACGCTGATGCGCTCGATCCGGGAGAAGATCCTCACTCTCCCCGACGAGACCGTGCTCTACCCCGGGCACGGCCCCGAGACCACGGTGGGTCACGAGCGGGTCAGCAATCCCTTCCTCATCCCCAACTATGGTGGCGGGAGCTTCGCCTGAGGCCCCGTCACTTCCCGGACGGGCGAGCGTTGACGCCCCGGGTACCCCCGTCTAAGTTGGCGCCCGCCGAGCCGTATCCACCACCTAGACAACAAAACATGCCGGTCCGAATTGCGGTCCTCGCCTCGGGCGGAGGTACGAACCTGCAGGCGCTGATCGACCGCTTCCATTCGGGGCAGGAGGCCCCGGCACGGGTCGAGCTGGTCGTGGCGAGCCGCCCGGGAATCGGTGCGCTTGCGCGCGCCGAGAAGGCCGGGATCCCGAGCGTGGTTCTCCCCCCAGCCGAGACGCCCGGCTCGCACCTTCTCGAGCTGCTGGAGCGGTATCGCATCGACCTGGTGGTGCTCGCCGGCTATCTACGGCAGGTGCCAGACGAAGTGGTCGCGGCCTACCGCCGTCGGATGCTGAACGTCCATCCCGCCCTCCTGCCCGCTTTCGGCGGCAAGGGGATGTACGGGATGCACGTTCACCGGGCGGTACTCGCCTCCGGGGTGAAGGTGACCGGCGCGACGGTCCACCTCGTGGACGAGCACTACGACGAAGGGCCGATCCTGGCGCAGTGGCCGGTGCCGGTGCTCCCGGGCGATGACCCGGAGACGCTGGCGGCGCGCGTCCTCCGCGTGGAGCACCTGCTGCTTCCATTGGCGGTCGAGGCGTATGCCTGTGGTGGACCGCCGGCGCCAATGACCGACCCGCTCGCGTTCGAGCTGCTGGGAATCGAGCGCCCGAGCGTGGATTCCGTCGCGCGCCTCGCGGCCGCGACCTGCAAACCTGTTTCTGGTGAATAAACGCATGCCGCGCGCATTGCTGAGCGTATCGAACAAGGCCGGACTCGTGCCTTTCGCGGGAGAGTTGAGCCGGCGGGGATGGGAGCTGCTTTCGACGGGAGGAACGGCCCGCGCGCTGCGGGAGGCGGGGCTGACCGTCACCGACGTCAGCGAGGTGACGGGCCACCCGGAGATCATGGACGGGCGGGTGAAGACCCTGCACCCGGCGGTGCACGCCGGTCTGCTGGGGCGTCGCGGGCATCCGGGGGACGAGGCGCAGATGGCGGAGCTCGGCTACGCCCCGATCGACATGGTGGTCGTCAACCTCTACCCATTCCAGGAGACGGTCGCCCGCGAAGGGGTGACCCGGGAGGAAGCGATCGAGCAGATCGATATCGGCGGGCCCTCGATGCTCCGCTCGGCCGCGAAGAACCACGAGAGCGTCTGGGTGGTGTGTGACCCCGACGACTACTCCCGCGTGCTGGAGGCGCTGGACGATGAGCAGGACGCGGCGCTCGCTCTCCGGCGCGAGCTGGCGGTACGGGTCTTTGCGCACACCTCGGCATACGACGCCGCCATCGCTGCGTACCTGGGGTCCTCGACCGTCCGGGAGCAGACCCCTGACGCGGCTTCGGAACAGGCGTCGGATGCAGCCCCGGCGCTGCCGTCGACCCTGCAGCTCGGGCTGGCGCGTGTGCAGAATCTCCGGTATGGCGAGAACCCCGATCAGGCGGCGGCCTTCTACCGGGATCGCTCCGCCAGCGGCGGCTTCCCGCAGGCTCGACAGCTAAACGGCAAGGCACTCTCGTACATCAACCTGCTGGACGCGGATGCGGCAGTGACCGCGGTTTCGGCCTGGACGCCGGGGGAGATCGCGGCCTGCTGCATCGTGAAGCACGCCACGCCGTGCGGGGTCGCGGTCGGGTCGAGTGTGGGCGAGGCGTACCGGAAGGCGCTCGCAACCGATCCGGTGAGCGCGTTCGGCTCCGTCATCGCCTTCAACCGCGCGGTGGACCTCGAAGCCGCGGAGCTGATGCGCGGGAACTTCATTGAGGTGATCGTCGCGCCGGGATTCGCGCCGGAAGCGGTGGAGCTGCTCACCGAACGCAAGAACCTGCGCCTCCTCGAGCTCCCCGAAGGCGGCAGCGAGGGCATCCTCGACCTCCGCACGGTTCGTGGAGGGGTGCTGGTGCAGGAGCGGATGCGGATGGACTTCCCGGAGGAGGGGTGGAGGGTCGTTACTCGGCGGGCGCCGGAGGCGGGGGAGTGGGAGGACCTGCGCTTCGCCTGGCGGGCGATCGCCACGGTTAAATCGAACGCGATCCTGATCGCGCGCGAGGGCGCGACCCTGGGAATCGGGGCGGGGCAGATGAGCCGCGTCGACGCCTCTCGCATTGCCGTGATGAAGGCGGGGGACCAGGGGCACGACCTGAAGGGAGCAGCGCTCGCCTCCGACGCTTTCTTCCCCTTCCGTGATGGGGTGGATGCCGCGGCCTCCGCCGGGATTTCCGCGATCATCCAGCCGGGCGGCTCCGTGCGCGACGAGGAGGTCATCGCCGCCGCCGACGAGCACGGACTGGCGATGGTCTTTACCGGGCGGCGGTTGTTCCGGCATTGAGAGTGGGCTGATCTTCATGAGCGCTGGCTCCGCTCCTCGCTTTCGCTTCGCCCCCAGTCCGACGGGGCAGCTGCACGTCGGCAACGCGCGCACCGCCATCCTCAACTGGCTGCTCGCGCGGCATCATGGTGGCGCCTTCGTGCTGCGCATCGAAGACACCGACGTGGAGCGGAACGTGGCGGACGCGGAAACCGCGATCCTGGAGGACCTCCGCTGGCTGGGGATGGACTGGGACGAGGGGCCGGAGGTGGGTGGCCCTTACGGGCCCTACCGCCAGAGCGAGCGGGTGGAGGAGCACCGCGCGGCGGCGGAGGCGCTGCTACGAAGCGGGAACGCCTACGTCTGCACCTGTCCTCCTGCTCCCGAGACGGGAGCGGAGCGTCGGGAGCGCTGCCCCTGCGCCGATCGCGGCGATATCGAGTGGCGGCCGGGGACGAGTGTGCGCTTCCGCGTGCCCGATCGGGAGGTTCGCGTCGTCGACCAGGTGAGGGGGGAGGTGGTGTTCCCGGCAGGGAGCATAGAGGATTTCGTGCTCCTGCGTGGCAACGGTCGCGCGACCTACAATCTCGCGGTCACGGTCGACGACGCAGCCATGCGGATCACCCACGTCGTCCGCGCCGTCGATCATCTCACCAACACGCCCAAGCAACTCCTGATCTACGGGGCGCTAGGCAAAGAGCCGCCCGTCTTCGCCCATATTCCCTTGATCCTGGGCGAGGATCGTCAGAAGCTGTCCAAGCGGCACGGCGCGACTTCCGTTGGAGAGCATCGCCAGCTGGGCTTCATGCCCGAGGCGCTGTTCAACTACCTCTCCCTGTTGTCCTGGTCCTCGCCTAGTGGCGAGGAGTATCTGCCGCGGGAGCGACTGATCGAGGAGGTCGACCTCGGGCGTGTCGGCAGCAGCGACGCGATCTTCGATCGTGAGAAGCTGCGCTGGTTGTCATCGAGGTACATCCAGGAGCTTCCGACGGAAGTGCTGGCGGAGCGCCTGCGCGACTTTCTGAATCCGGAGCGCTTCGGGCTTGCGCCCGAGCAGATGACGTCCGTCGCCGAGCTCCTGCGCAAGCGCATCTCCATCCTCTCCGAGGCGGAGGGGCAGCTCGCCTCCTTTCTCAACCCGCTCGCGGGAGAGCGCCGCGCCGCCCGGGAGGCGGCCCTCGCGGATCCCGCCGCGCGGCAGGCGATCACGGCTGTTCGTGCCCGGCTCGAGGCCCTTCCGGAGTGGACCGAAGCGGACGTCGACGCGGCCATCCGTGGTGCCGGCAAGGACATCGGAATCAGGGGGCGAGCCCTCTTCCAACCGGTCCGTCTGGCGCTCACCGGCGAGGAGCATGGACCCGAGCTCGGGCGGGTGGCGTACCTACTGGGGAGGGAGCGGGCGCTGGCGCGGTTGAAGGTGGAATAAACTGTTTGACTGGCGTCCGCGAAGCCTCTAGTTTGCTGGATGTTCTCAGTCCGGCGAGGCTGGCGGCGATGGCCCAAGGCTGCCGGTCGAATCGTATCGTCAGTCAGAGTGGCCCCGGACGGCGCTGGATCGTCTCTCGATCGATCCACATGCTCCGTTCCGGAGAAAATCATCCTTCCTGGAGGATTAACCTATGAGATTTAGTCGAGGACTGGTTCTCACGCTGGCAATCGGGCTCGTCGCCGGCGCCTGTGCGGCGGGGAGCGCCGGTGGTGGCGGGCCGTCCGTCTCGCCGACCGGCAAGACCTATCCTCCAGGGACGCGCCCCTCGGAGAGCAGGTACACGACGCCGATCAAGCTGTACATCGCGCAGGGTCAGTTCGAGCAGGCGCTCCAGGAGGCGCAGCAGGCAGTCGCCGCTGACTCGGCGAACCCGCAGCACTACTTCCTCCTGGGACAGGCGTACGTGGGCGTGGACAACTACGCCGCGGCCGACTCGGTGTGGAAGATCGCCGAGCGGATCTACCCGGCCTACGAGCTCCAGATCGAGCCGGAGCGGGAGAACGCCTGGGCGGAGGCCTTCAACGAAGGGGTGAACGCCTACAACGCGAACGATACCCAGACCGCCAGGCAGGCCTGGGAGCGGGCGAATACGATCTTCAAGAAGCGCCCCGAGGCCTTCCAGAATCTGGCCGCCATCTACACGCAGGAGGGCAACTACCAGGAGGCCATCACGGCCTACCGCGCCGCGCTCGAATCGGTCGACTCGTTGCCCGCGTCCCGGGTGCTCGAGGAGGCGGAGGTCGCCGAGCGTCAGGAGGCCAAGGCCAGCATCCAGGAGAACCTGGCGGAGCTGCTCCTCTTCACCAACCAGTATGCCGAGGCAGAGGCTCTCTTCCGCCAGCAGCTTGAGGCGGATCCCGAGAATGTCGCTCTGCAAGGCAAGCTCGCCGCCGCCATCGCCGCCCAGGAGGGGCGCGCCGCGGAGGCGCAGGCGATGTACAATGAGCTGCTCGGCCGCAGCGACCTGGACCCGGCTACCTTGATGGAAATCGGGGTCGCGCTCTTCCAGGCGCAGGACTACCCTCGGGCCGCGCAGGCTTTCGAGCGGGTGACGCAGGCCCGGCCGAATGCACGCGACGCCTGGTACAACCTCGCGAACGCGCTGTACGCCGCCGAGAGCTGGCAGGAGCTGGTGCCCGTTGGTGAGCGGCTGATCGAGCTGGACCCGCTCAACTACGACGCCTCGCTCATCCTCGCTCGGGCATACCGCGACTCGGGCCAGAATGAGAAGGCGCTGGCCGAGCTGGAGCGGATGGAGGCGGCTCCCATCAAGCTGCAGAAGCTGGAGACCCGGCAGGGCTCCAACCAGACCACCGTGCGGGGCGAGGTGATCGGCAACCAGGCCGCGCAGGGAACGCAGGTGCAGCTGCAGTTCACCTTCTACGGTGAGGGCGGCACGCAGATCGGCACGCAGATGGCGACGATCCAGGCGCCCGCCAAGGACACCACCGCGCCGCTCGAAGTGAGCATCCAGACGCAGACGCCGGCTGTCGGCTACAGCTACACGCTGGTAAACTGATCGGCTGGCGGAGCGAGCTCCCGGGCGGGTTCCCCCGAGGCGGGACCCGCCCTTTTTGCGCGCGTGCGGCGCACGCTTCTTGCGGCCGCGCCGCCTCGAAACTGCTTACCTTTTACGGGGATCCAATGCAGCAGTGTCCCTCGTGTAACGCGGAGTTCCCGGACCACCTCGCGCAGTGTCCGAGTTGCGGAGAGGCCGTCTCCGACGAGCCGGTCTACGTGTGCGAGCGTTGCGGTGAGCAGTACAGCGGAGGAGATTCCTGCCCCACTTGCGGTACGCTGCGGGAAACGGTCATGTGCCACCTCCATCCGGACCGCGAGGCGCGTTACCGCTGCGTGGTGTGTGGACGTGCCCTCTGCGAGGCATGCCGCGCCAGCGAGGGACGGGCGGCACTCTGTGCCGATCATGCCGAGGTACGCGTCATCGAGGGCTGGGCGCAGGTCTACAGCGCCACCTCCGACTTCGAGGCGCAGCTCCTCCGCGACAACCTGCGCGCGGAAGGGATCGATTCCCAGATCTACTCCCAGCGGGATCGGGCCTTCTCGGTGGATCTCGGTGAGCTGAGCATCGTCCGGCTGCTCGTGCCGGTGTGGGAATACGAACGGGCCCTGCAGGTCATCCGGGAGCACATGGACAGCGCGGGGGAAGTGGTCTTCGCCTGTCCCTCGTGCGGAGAGGCGTTCGACCCCGGCGCTCAGGAGTGCGCGAGCTGCGGAGCCCCGCTCGCCTGAGGCTTCCCTCCGTTGACACGCCGCCATCGCTGCATACCTTCCGCCCCTCCCGGGAGGTGGCGGCGTGCCCTCTGTCGCCCCGGATCGCGGCTTTTCCATGGCTGAAGGGATCGAGGCACTACCGTGAAGTTACCCGTCGTGGCGGTGGTCGGCCGCCCGAACGTCGGCAAGTCCACCTTCTTCAACCGGGTGGTGGGAGAGCGAATCGCCATCGTCGAGGACCGACCGGGGGTCACCCGGGATCGGAATTTCGCCCGCGCGGACTGGAACGGCCGGCACTTCTATATCGTCGACACTGGCGGGATGGTCGAGGGATCGGACGAGCCGATGGACAGGCTCATCCGCCAGCAGGTGCTGGCCGCCATAGAGGAGGCCGACGTGGTGGTGTTCATGGTGGACGGGAAGGAGGGTCCCAATCCCCTCGACTACGCTGTCGCCGAGCGGCTGCGTCGCTCCGACCGCCCGGTGCTTCTGCTCGTCAACAAGGTGGACAATCTCGGCTCCCCTACCGCACTCCAGCACCACGACTTCTGGGACCTTGGCCTGGGTGAGCCGCTGCCCGTGAGCAGCCTCAGCGGCAAGGGAAGCGGCGATGTGCTCGATGCCATCGTCGAGCGACTGCCGTCGGCTGGCGAGGCGGAGGAGGAGGACGCCCTGCGCGTGGCGGTGGTCGGCGTGCCCAACGTCGGCAAGTCGAGCTTCGTCAATCGCTTGCTGGGCGAGGAGCGGCTGGTGGTATCGGAGGTGGCGGGGACCACCCGGGATGCCATCGACACCCCCCTGCAGTACCACGGCCGAAAGCTCATCTTCGTGGACACCGCGGGGCTGAGACGTCAGTCCCGGGTGCACGAGAGCGTTGAATATTACAGCGCCCTTCGCACCGAGCGCTCCATCGAACGGGCGGACGTCTGCCTGCTCCTCGTGGACGCCACCGAGCCGATCCATCAGCAGGACCTGCGCATCGCGCAGAAGGCGTGGGATGCCGGGTGCGGTCTGATCATCGTGGCCAATAAGTGGGACCTGGTGGAAAAGGACACGATGACTGCGCCCAACTTCGAGAAGGCCCTTCGCGAGAAGGCCCCTTTCCTGGAGTGGGTACCCATCATCTTCACCAGTGCCGTCACGGGGCTGCGCGTGCAGAAGACGCTCGACCTCGTCCTCTCCGTGCAGGAGCAGCGCGCGCGGCGCATCCCCACCCACGAGGTCAACGAAGTCCTGAACCAGTTAGTGACGCGGACGCGTCCGCCGCAGTACCAGGGGCACCCGGTGCGCTTCTACTACGCGACGCAGGTGGCCATCGAGCCCCCCACCATCGTGGCCTGGACCAATCTGCCCGAAGGAGTGCCGGAGAGCTATTTGCGTTACCTCCACAACGGCTTCCGTCGCGCCTGGGGCTTCATGGGAGCGCCGCTCCGGATCCGCCTGAAACGGCGGGGAGAGGAGTCATGATTCCCGCGCTCCTGGCGCTCGTCAGCTACCTTCTCGGCGCGATCCCGACCAGCTATATCGCCGGCCGCTGGACGCGCGGGATCGATCTGCGCAAGCACGGGAGCGGGAATCTAGGGGCAACGAACACTTTTCGGGTGCTCGGGGCGCGCGTCGCGGCCCCCGTCATGGTGGTGGACGTGGCCAAGGGCTTCCTGCCCACCCTGCTCTTTCCACGTTGGGACGGCACCCCCGAATGGAGCTGGGTACTGGCGTACGGGGCCGCGGCCGTTCTGGGTCACGTCTTTCCCGTCTACATGCGCTTCCGAGGTGGAAAAGGGGTGGCCACCGGGGCCGGGGTCTTCCTGGCGATCGCGCCGCGAGCCGTCCTGCCGGCGGTGGTCGCCTGGCTGGTGGTGCTGAAGCTCTCGAGGATGGTATCGCTGGCTTCCATTACCGCCGCCGTGACGCTGATCGCGGGCCTGCTCGTCACCGAGGACCGGCTACCGGTGCTGCTGACCGGTGTGGCGATTTCGTTGTTCGTCATCTACGCCCACCGCTCCAACATCCGCCGGATCATGCGCGGGGAGGAGCACCGGTTCGGGGGCGGGCGGGCGCGCCCCGAGCCGGAACCGAGGCGAGAGGAATCATGAGCGACCAGCGGATCGCGGTGATCGGTGCCGGGAGCTGGGGAACGGCGCTGGCCAACCTGCTGGCGAAGAAGGGGCTGCAGACCGTCCTCTGGTCGTACGAACGCGAGGTCGCCGAAGCGATCCGTCTGGAGCACCGCAACCCGCGGTACCTGAGCGAGGTGGTCCTCGACCCGTCCCTGCAGGTGACCGACTCGATTCCGGAGGCGGTGCGCGGAGCCTCGATCGTAGTCTCGGTGAGCCCGTCGCACGTGGTGCGAGCGGTGATGGGCGAGGCGGCACCTTATATCGAGGAGGGCGCGTTGGTGGTGAGCGCCTCCAAGGGGATCGAGGAGCATTCGTTGCTCACCATGGATGGCGTCCTGCGGGAGGTGTTGGGAGAGGCGCACGCGCGTCGCACCGCCTTTCTCTCCGGGCCGAGCTTTGCGTTGGAGGTAGCCCTGGAGTACCCCACCGCCGTCACCATGGCGTCGCACGACCTGGCTTCGGCGCGGCGGGCGCAGGGGCTCTTCCAGACCGACTACTTCCGCGTCTACACTAACCCCGACGTTGCGGGGGTCGAGCTCGGCGGGGCGCTGAAGAACGTGATCGCGATCGCCGCGGGCGTAGTGGATGGTCTCGGCTACGGGCACAACACGCGAGCAGCGCTGATCACCCGCGGCCTTGCCGAGATGACGCGTCTGGGCGTGGCGCTCGGAGCGGATCCGCTGACTTTCGCTGGTCTGGCGGGGATGGGGGACCTCATCCTTACCTGCACCGGCGCCCTGAGCCGGAACCACTCAGTCGGCGAGGAGCTGGGGAAGGGGCGGCCGATCGACGAGATTCTGGCGGGCATGACGATGGTGGCCGAGGGTGTGCGCACCTCCCGCGCGGCCCGGGCGCTGGCGGCGCGTGCGGGCATCGAGATGCCGATCGTGGAGGAGGTCTACGCGGTGCTGTACGAGGGGCGATCGCCGCGGGAAGCGCTGGAGAACCTGATGTTGCGTGAACCGAAGCCGGAGCAGTGGAGCCAATGGGAGCGGCGGAAGTAGGGGGGGACGGCAGAAAGCGTCGAGGTCGTGGCCGGCTCGCGGAGGGGATGCGACGCCGACGGGCGTTCTACTCGATTGGCGAGGTCTGCGAGATGCTCGACCTCAAGCCGCACGTGCTCCGCTACTGGGAGACCCAATTTCCGGAGCTCTCGCCCACCAAGAACCGGGCCGGCAACCGGGTCTACCAGGCCCGCGAGCTCGAGCTCATCGCCCTCATTCGGAAGCTGGTGTACGAGGAGCGGTACACGCTCGAGGGTGCCCGTCGCCGGGTGGAGGAGCTGAAGGCGGAGGGCACCGCGCAAGAGCAATCGAGCCGCGCGCTGGAGCGCACCTTCCTGCGCACCCTTCGGCAGGAAATGCAAGCGATCGAGGCGCTGCTCGACCCGGCCGGCGTTGACCGTCGACCGGGCCGGGAATAGATTGCCAACCCAATCGCCCAACGGAGTTTGCGTGCCGCCGGAGGGCCGCCGACCCCATCGGCGGCCCTCGTCCGTACCGGGGCCTACTCGAGCGCAGTCGCCCGTGCGTTATCCCAGATGCTGATCCTCTGCACCAACGACGATGGTTATCGAGCCCTGGGGCTGAAGGTGCTCGCCGAGTCGGCAGAGGAGCTGGGAGAGGTCACGATCGTGGCGCCGGAGCGCGAGCAGAGTGCGACCAGTCACTCGCTCACCATGCATTTCCCCGTCCGGCGCCATCACATCTCGGAGCGCATGCAATCGATCGAAGGGACCCCTACCGATTGCGTGGCGCTCGCCGTAGGGATGCTGCTGGAGCGCCGGCCGGACTTTGTTCTCTCCGGTGTGAACCATGGCCCGAACATGGGGGAGGACGTGTTGTATTCGGGCACGGTCGCCGGGGCGATGGAAGCGACCATCCTGGGCATTCCCGCGATGGCGATCTCCTACGTCGGGCGCGAGCCCGAGGAGATCGTCGCGTACGGGCCGCTGCTGCGGCGGCTGCTCCGGCAGATCGTGAAGCGCGACTCTTTTCCACCCGAGACTCTACTGAACGTGAATCTTCCCGCGGTGGATCCGGCGGAGGTGAAGGGGGTGCGGGTGACCCGACTGGGTCGACGGGTGTACACCGATTCGATCACGCGGGCGGAGGATCCGAGCGGCCGCGAGTACTTCTGGATCGGGGGCGGCGGCGTCGAGTGGACGGCTGAGGAGGGGACCGACTTCCACGCCGTGCACGAGGGATACATCTCGGTCACGCCACTGCACCTCGACCTGACGAACTACCGCCTGCTTTCCGCGGTGCAGGATTGGGGGCTGCAACCATGAGCGACCGGTACGTAGCGCAGCGCCGCCTGCTCATCGAAAAAATCCGGGAGAAGGGGATTCGCGACCTGGAGGTCCTGCGCGCCTTCGACGTGGTACCGCGGCACGAATTCCTGCCGCAGGCGGTCTGGCACCGCGCCTACGAGGACGCCCCGATCCCGATCGGCTTCGGTCAGACCGCCTCGCAGCCCTCGCTGCAGGCGCTATACATGCAGCTCCTGGAGCTGAAGCCGACCGATCGCGTGCTCGAGATCGGCACAGGCTCAGGATTCCAGACCGCGGTGCTGGCGCAGCTCGTGGCGCACGTCTACTCCGTCGAGCGTGTGCGTGAGTTGGCGGTGCGCGCCCGGGAGATCCTGGAGCGGCTGAGGATCTCTAACGTGGCGCTGCTGGTGGGGGACGGGACGATCGGTTGGCGCCGTTTTGCGCCGTACGATGCGATTCTGGTGGCGGCGGGGGGCCCGGAGGTTCCGGAGCCACTGCTCGACCAGCTCGCCGTCGGGGGCCGCATGCTGATCCCGGTGGGTTCGCGCGAGACCCAGCGCCTGATGCTGGTGCGGCGCATCCCCGACGACGTGATCTACGAAGAGGTGCTGGACTGCAAGTTCGTGCCGCTGCTCGGCCGGTTTGGCTGGGCCGAAGAGGGAAATGGCGGCGGTACGGGCCCGGGTTACTCCGGGTGATCGTCCGCACGCGCGGGTGACATTCGGGTCATCGGCATTTGGCTGCAGGTTCCGCCCGTCCGTCGGGGGCCGATGCCACTCACGCTCCGGCTAGCCAGGGTGATTCCATGAACCATGACACTCCGGGTGCCATCCCCTCCGACGACCTGCCGTTCCTCGGACCGGCCATTTCTCCACGCCGGCCGGTGAGCGGGAGCCCGCTGGGAGATGCCGATGAGCTCGCGGCGCCTTTCGTGGGCGGCGCTTACGATCCTCTTGCCGCAGGTGCCACCGGCCCCGCCTCTTCGGAGGCCGAGCCGGCCGCTGAGGTACCGATCGAAGGGCCTGTGGGCGACGCGCCGTGGCACGCTGCGAGTGCGGGCGAGACGCCCTGGGCCGCCGAAGGCGCGGCTGAGAGTGAGGGTACGGTCGAGGCCCGGGAAGACGAGGTCGCTGCCGCGGCCGGTGGACTGGATTCCTTCCCCGAATCGGACTGGCCCTCCGACGACTTCCCCTGGCTGAGCCCGAGCGCGCCCGAGCCCGACGAGGACGGCCAGGCTGAGGCCTGGAGGCCCGGGGTAGACACGGGAGAGCTGTCGGCCCCGGCGCAGTCGTACTCCGTCGAGGAGGAGGCGTCCGTACAGCACCTGAGCTGGATCGGGGAGCCGGCCTCCCAGGGCGAGATCGACGCCGCCGAGGCGGCCGCCGCGTCTGCGGAGGTCGCCCCGGCGGAAGCCGCGCCAGCGGATGCGGTGAGCGAGGGGCAGGAAGGGGTGATAGAGGTGTCACTGTTCGCGGTGGAGGGGGTCGAGGAGGAGCGAACGGGCTTCCAAGTAGACGCCGAGTCGGTGGAGGGAAGCTGGACGGGTTCGGAGAGCTGGGCGGAAGAACACGCGGAGCGGGGCGGGGAGGCGTGGGGCGGGGAGGCCACCGTGGAAGAGGCCGCACCCCCCGAGGCCGAGGCCGCGGCTGGCGGCGACCCGACCGCCTGGGCCGATGCCGAGACCAGCGCGCAGGACCGTCCCTGGGACGAGGGCGTGGCGGCGAGCTCTGCTGAGGCGTCCGAGGCGGCGGTGGCCGGTGACGAGGTCGCCGCGCCGGATCTGGGGCTCGAGGGTGAGGAGGAGGGGATGCTGTTCGGAGAGGTCGAGACGGAGGAGACGCCGCGGGAAGCGGTCGAGGCCGCAGCGCTGCCGCTGAGCGAGTGGGAATCTGGGGCCGCTGCCGGCGGGGTCGAGGAGGAAGAGGCGCTGGAGGTAACGACCCTGGAGAGCGAACCGGTGGCGCGGTCGGCGGCGAATGACTCTGTCGATCCGATGGTGGAGGTCGCCGAGCGGCTCGAGCGCATCGCGGGAGCGCTGCGTAGCGGGCGCCCGCTGGAGGCGGCGGAGCAGGGCGATCCGCTCCAGTTGCTGATCACCGGGTACGCCCTGGGTTACGCCCAGGCGCGCCGCTCCCCCCGCTGAGGAAGGGGCCCAGACTGCTCGCCGACGGATGGACCCGGGGCCTCGAAGGCGTTATTTTAGTGATTCCCTTCGGGGATGATGCCTCCGTAGCTCAGTTGGATAGAGCACAAGTTTCCTAAACTTGGGGCCACAGGTTCGAGTCCTGTCGGGGGCACTGCCCAGAAACGCCCGTGGTTCGGTAATTTCGCCGACCGCGGGCGTTTTGTTTTGCAGCTCGGGTCGCCCTTCGGCAACATGCCCGAGCAACAAGAACTGAACGACCATTTCACGCCCTGGCCACGGTTCTGCATCGGATCGCCGGACCACACCCCCGTTTCCACGCTCGCTACCAGATAGAGCGATGCGACACATCACCCGCAGAAAGTTCCTCTCGACCTCCGCCACGACGGCGGCATCATTCTACCTGACGGGGTGCGGCACCCGTGACGCCACCGCCCGTCAGCCCAACGTGGTCTTCATCCTGACCGACGACCAGCGGTGGGACACGTTGAGTGTTCTGCCGGACTCGGAGCGCTTCTTCCCAGCGCTGCAGACGCCCAACATGGACCGGCTGGCGACGGAAGGGGTGCGCTTCGCGAACGCCTTCTGCACCTGGTCGCTCTGCTCGCCCAGCCGCGCGAGCTACCTCAGCGGGATGTACCCGCAGATCCACGGTGTGCGCGACAACTTTACCCAGTATCCAGCCGCCCGCCTGCCGAGCTATCACACCCACCTGAAGAACGCCGGCTACAAGACCGCCTATATCGGGAAGTGGCACATGGGGGAGGGGGACGACTCGCATCGCCCTCCCTTTGACTACTGGGCCAGCCATGCGGGTCAGGGCCATTACGACAATACCGAGTTCAACATCTCGCGCGCCGTCGACGGCACCGAGAGCATCGATTCGGTCTCTTTCAACGTCGCAGGGCGACGCCAGGTGATCGAAGGCTACTACACGCATGTGGTCACCGATCTGGCGGTCGATTGGATCCGCTCCGTACGGGGTCCCTTCTCGCTCCAGATCGGCCATAAAGCGCCGCATGGAAAGTGGATCCCGGAGCCCAAGTACGCCAGCCTGTACGGTGACATCCAGCTCACCAAACCGCCTACGGAGTCGCTATACACGGAGGGACTTCCCGAGTGGGTGAAGCGGCGCGTTGCGACCTGGCATGGGATCGATGGTCCGCTATACGAGACCTACGACTACGAGACCTTCATCAAGACCTATCACCAGGTCCTCCCCTCGGTGGACGACAGCGTGGGGGAGATCTACGAGGCGCTGCGCGCCAAGGGGGAGCTCGAGAACACAATCTTCATTTTCGCGGGGGACAACGGTTTCCTGCTGGGAGAGAAGGCCTCCATCGACAAGCGCACCGCCTGGGAGGAGAGCATCCGCATTCCGCTGCTCATTCGCTATCCGGAAGGGCTCGGGGCGGGGAAGGTGATCGACGAGATGGTGATGAACATCGATGTCGCGCCGACGGTGCTGGCTCTAGTCGGAGTCGAGAACGTCACCCCGGAGATGCAGGGGCGCTCCGTCGTCGGGCTCGCCAACGGAGACAGGCAGCGATGGAGGGAATCGATCTATTACCAGTACAACTTCGAGGAGCAGTTCCCCTACACGCCGAACGTGCGGTCGGTGCGCACGAGGGAGTGGAAGTACATCCACTACCCGAACGGGGAGGGGTATCCGGACACTGAGCGTGCGGAGCTATACCACCTGGCGGTGGATCCCAAGGAGCAGCGGAATCTGATCGATGACCCGGCTCACGCGGAAAAGCTGGCGGAGCTCAAGGCCGAGCTCCGGCGGCTGCAGGAGGAGACCGGGGCGATTCCCGACGTGATGCCCGCCAATCCGCAGCTCAGCTTTGAGATGCCGGACGAGGCCATCCGCTGAGGCTGGCCGGATGCCGGCGCCCGCGACATCGGCCTATCCTCTGAACACGAAGTAAACCGCCCCGACCAAACACAACCCCGCCCAGAGGAAGTTCAGGCTGATCGGCTGTCGCATGTAGAAGATGGCGAAGGGGATGAAGACGGCGAGCGTGATCACCTCCTGCAGGATCTTGAGCTGCGGCAGGGTCAGGGCGGTGAAGCCGATGCGGTTTGCCGGAACCTGCAGCAGATACTCGAAGAGCGCGACCGACCAGCTCGCAATCGCCGCCACGTACCAGGCACGATGGCTCAGGTTCTTCAGGTGCCCGTACCAGGCGAAGGTCATGAACACGTTCGACAATACGAGCAGAGCGACGGTACGCGTCAGCACGGGCATATATGGATGCTCCGGATATACCTCGTCCACCGGCCGTCGCGGCAAAAGTTCAGCGCCACGGCGGCCTTGGCGGAATCGATCTGTGGGTATGAGATTCCCGTCCGGACGGACGGGCGCATGAACTCTAAACGAGACGGATAAGATCGACAAGCGGCCCCAGGCGGACGTGGGCTTACGCCGCTGAGCGTTGGCGCAGGGCATCCGGGAGCAACCCGCCCTTCATGCCGTGGCACCTCGAGCGCCGCTCTCCAACAACTCCGTCGTACCGGCGGTAGATCAGATCGAGATCCATCATTATTCCAGCAGATTGCACTGCAGCGACCGAACGCGGAGCAAGGGATTCTGAGTCAGGCGTGGATGCCGATCGAGGGCACCACCTCGTATCGCGGCGCAGAACCGTCAAAAGGATGAGAACTCTCAACGCTCAAGGCGCACCATCATGATCGCTTCGAAGTCGTCACTGCGGGGTGCAGGGATCTGCCTCATGATCCCCGCTGCCCTCGTTTTCTCCGATCGGGCGTATGCCCAGGCGCAGGGGCAATGGATCGTTCCCGAGGGATTCGAGGTCTCGGTCTTCGCCGAGAACGTCGAGAACGCCCGCTCGATGGCCCTCGGTGACCAGGGCACCGTGTTCGTCGGGTCGAGGACCGGCGACAAGGTGCATGCCCTCATCGATGCCGACGGCGACTACGTCGCGGAGCGAACGGTCGTGATCGCCAGCGGCCTCGATCAGCCCAACGGGGTTGCCTTCCGCGACGGTGCGCTTTACGTGGCGACCGCGAGTCGGATCCTGCGGTACGACGACATCGAGAGCCACCTCGATTCGCCGCCGGAGCCGGTCGTGGTCCGCGACAACCTGCCGAACCCGGATCGGGTGCATTCGTGGAAGTTCATCGACTTCGGTCCCGACGGTCTGCTGTACATTTCCTCCGGCGCGCCCTGCAATGTCTGCGAGCCCCCGCCCATGACCGCGGCGATTCTGCGGATGCAGCCGGATGGATCGAACCTCGAGGTGTTTGCCGAAGGAATCCGCAACACCGTGGGCTTCGCCTGGCACCCGGTCACCAACGAGCTCTGGTTCACCGACAACGGCCGCGACATGCTGGGTGACGACGTGCCGAACGACGAGCTCAACGTCGCGCCGGAGCCCGGTCTGCATTTCGGCTATCCGTTCTGCCACCAGGGTGATATCGCGGACCCTGAGTTCGGCGCACGGCGAGCATGCTCCACGACGGTGACGCCCGTGCAGAAGCTCGGCCCGCATGTGGCGCCGCTGGGGATCACCTTCTACACGGGCGACATGTTCCCCGAGAGCTATCGGAACGCTGCCTTCATCGCCCTCCACGGATCGTGGAACCGATCGGCCCCGAACGGATATCGGGTCATGGTGGCGCGTACGGACGGGCGGCGGGTGACGAGCTACGAGCCCTTCCTGGACGGCGGGTTCCTGCCCAACCGGGACTCTGGTGCGCCGGGCGGCGCGGAAGCGGGCAGAGCGGCGGCGGGCCGTCCCGTGGATGTGCTGCAGATGCCCGACGGATCGATTCTGATCAGCGACGACAAAGGCAATCGGATACTGCGAGTCAGCTATCGGGGGTAAAGCGATGTGAGCTCTCGGCCACCAGCGGCGACGCGATCGCGCTGTCGCGCGGGTCCGAGTTCCTCGCTGCCTGAGCTCCGGATCCTTCCTGCCGCAGGTGGTGGTGTGGAGCGCGGAGGTAGGAGAGACATGGGCACCGCGTGAGCTGAGTTCCAGCTTGCTGGAGATCTCCCCTCCAGAGTTGCCCGTTACATCCGCGGGCCGGCACCATCACCGGCCCGCAACTGTTTCCCGTTCAAGCGAAACGGCAGCGCGCCGCACCACGGCTGTTCCGGGGTCACCGCCGCGTTGTCACCCGCACGACCCCATTCACCCCCCGGCTGCCGTAGAGCGCCGTGTCGCTGATGTTCCGCAGCACCTCGATGCGGACCAGCGACTCCGGGCGGATGGTGAGCAGCGCCACCGGATCGGCTTCCAGGCCATCGATCACCAGCAACGGCTCCACGCCCCGAAGGCGCATTTCGATGCCGCCGGTGGCGGTGCGGTATACGTTGAGCCCGGCGTATCGCCCGCTGAAGAGATCCTCGATGCGCGAGGTGGGTGCCACCGACCTGATGCGTTCCGCGGCGCGCTCCGCCTCCACGGCGGTCGGCCGGTCGATCACGCGCGACACCCCGACCGGCTCTGCTCCATCGTCCAGGCGCGTGCTGCCCACGTATTCGGAGGTGGGGCCGCTCCGGTGATGACATCCGGTCAGGACGGCGACGGCGAGTGCGCAGAGCACCCGGTTTGTGGTAGATCGTGAGAGAGACATGGAATCCTCGGGGCTGAAGGTGCCGACTCCGGAGAGCGGGAGGCCGAGGCCGATGTCACCGCTCCCACAGGGTTCGACGTTGCCCCGAGCACGGGCGTTTGGGTGCGGGGACGAACCGCGCGGGTAGTGGGATGACCCGAGTCTGCAGGAGGGACGGGCGGACCGGGCCCTGAGCTCCGGCACGCGGTTTCCATGTGTCCGATCTCTCAGGCTTCTCCCCTGGTTCGCTCCGCGGGCCGCCTGTTGGCTTGCCGGCCGAACTCTTCGCCACTCTGGCGCCGTCTCACACTAGATGTCCTCACGCATTCCCCGAGCGTTGGGGCTGACCCTCAACAGTGATGTGCTGCGCGCGCTCGACCGGCTTCCTTGGCCGTCCCCCGCCCGGCGAGACCGCGTGATTGCGCTGGCACGTGCGCTGGCCTCCACGCCCGGCTGGCCGGAGGAGGCGCAGGCGGTGCTGGTGGTCCGCCCGGATCCTCCGGAGTGTGTCGCGGTGCTCGGCCATTTCCGCGACGACGAGCTACCGCGGCTCCGGATCCTGGCCGCGCAGATCGAGGTGGAGCTACCCCGACTGAGGTACGTCGACTACGCGGAGGCGGAGCGCGACTGCGAGCTCCTGGGCGCGCGTCTGGTCGAGCGTTTAGGCCTCCGGGAGCTGCGCTCGATGCACTTCGTCGGAATCCCCCGGGGCGGGCTGATCGTGCTCGGGATGTTGAGCTACGTCCTCGACCTGCCTTCCACCGCCCTCGGGCCGCCGGCGAAAGGGGCGCCGGTTGTGGTGGTGGACGATTGTTCGCTCACCGGACTTCGCTTTCACCAATTCCGGGCCGATCTCTTTGCCCTTCGAGGCGAAAAGTCCGTTGTCTTTGCGCACCTGTACTCACATCCCGCGCTTCGGGCGGCGATCGAAGCGCGCCATTCTGAAGTCGTGACGGTGGCGGCGCATGACCTCACGGATGCGGGGCCGGACCTCTACGGTGACGGCTACCGGGACTGGTCGACGCGGTGGAGCGGGCGGACTGCCGGGGCCGCGTACTGGACGGGGCGTCCCGAACCGCTTGCCTTCGCCTGGAGTGAGCCGGAGTTCACCCTGTGGAACGAGGTCGCCCAGCGGGACGAGGTCGGCTGGCACCTGGTTCCGCCGGACAGCTGCCTGCGGCATCGGCATGAGGCCGACCCGGGTCGGTTGCCGCTCCAGGTCCAGGTGGCCGATGGCGGCCTGGTGGTGCTGTCCGACACGACTCTATGGGCTGATCGGGAGGGCGAGGTGCTGCTCGCCGATCTCCGCCAGGAAAGGGTGGTGCGCCTCACGGGCGCCTCTGCCGACATCTGGCGGGTTCTGGTGAAGTGCGATTCCATGGAGGCCGCGGTGCAGTCCATGGCGGCGACGTACGCGGCCGAACCCGATCAGCTTCGTACCGACCTGTGCCAGTTTGCGGCAGAGCTCATGGAGCGCGGGTTCATCGTGGCCGGTCCGAGGGAGACGGTGAGTCCGCGATGAACAACTCCTCCCATCTTTCGCCCCGGTCGCTGTCCACCTATCGGCTGTACGGGGTGCGGTTGGCGAGCGATTCCGAGTTCCGAACTCCGTTGCGCACCGATCCAGGGCCTTACGATCTCACCTTCCGGTGCCACGCCTCACCCCTCCCTGCCATTGATCCCGCGCAGGATATGCTCGTGTTTGAAAGCCCGATCCGCTTGGAGAGTGGGGCGCCGTACATGGCCCTCTACCGGCTCGCCGGGCGAGATCTGCTGCGCTTCAGCGAGGTGGTCGACTTCGAGATCTCGGAGGACGCGGTGACCGCGCACCTGCTCGATCCCGAGTACGCCTTCATGGTGGAGATCCACCTGCTGGGGAGTGTGCTGTCGTACTGGTTCGAGCGACGAGGGTTGCCGATGCTCCACGCCTCCGCGGTCGCGGTGGAGGGCCAAGCGGCCGTCTTCATGGCCACCAACCGCGCCGGCAAGAGCTCGCTCGCCGCCGCCGTGATGACCTCCGGAGGGGCGCTCCTCGCGGACGACCTGGCGGGGCTGAGGGTCGAGGGAGAGCGGGTGGAAGCGCTGCCGGGCTGGCCCTGTATGCGCTTCTGGCCCGATCAGGCCTCCCACTTCGGTCGTCCCGTACAGGCGCTGCCGCTCGCTCATCCGGGCTACGCCAAGAGGATGGTACCGGTAGGCGGAGAGTTCGGGGCGTTCTGCGATCGCCCCTGCCCGGTCGGAGCCATCTACCTGCCCGAGCGCCGTGCCGCGACGAGCGGCGATCCACGTGTCGACGTCTCCGAGGTCCCTCGGCGCAGGGGGATCATGGAGCTGGTGCGCGGGAGCTTCTTGCCGCAAACCCTCGAGGCAGCTGGCTTTGCGGCGCGCAGGATGGCGTTGTTCGCGCGGGCGCTGGAGCGAGTGCCGGTGAAGCGCCTCGTCTATCCCGACGGCGTCGAATTTCTGCCCGCCGTCGCCGAGGCGATAAAAGAGGACCTCGCACGGGAGCAGCGGCCGCTGAGCGGGGCTTCGACGGGAGCCGCGTCATGAGCGGGATAGCGGGGTGGATGGGAGAGGGGGATGCGGAGACGCTGTCGCGGATGCTGGCGGCGGCGGCGCACCGCGGCCCCGACGGCCAGGGCGAGTGGGTGGGCGACGGGGTGGGGCTGGGCCACCTGGCCC